>JBGPDX010000058.1:0-12754 GCA_041482475.1 Candidatus Limnocylindria bacterium
CAGGTAAAGGAAGTCCCGAACGCCCCTGGCGATGCCGTAGGTCTGCTCCCCGAGGGCCGCCACGTGGGTGTCGCGCTCGAGAACGACCGGCAGGCCGAGCGCCTCGGCAATCGGAGCGGCCAGCGAAATGTCCCGGAAGCCCGGCCCCACGTTGGGCGGCTCGATGAGGGTGCCGATCCGTGGATCGACGGGGCCGGGGGCCGCGATGCCGATGCCTGCCAGTTCCCGGCGAGCCCCGGGATCCAGCGCGTTCAGCACCCCTCGCAGCCGATCGATGCACGCGTCGACCACCGCTGCGGGGCCCTGGGCGCCCGGCGTTCGGGCGTCGTCGCGGGCGTACAGCTCGCCGTCCGGGCTGACGGCCGCGACGCGGATCCGCGACGCGCCCAGGTCGAGCGCGAGAACCGGCCCGGACGCGACGGCTCGCGCCGGAGCCGGCAGACGCGCGCCCTGCTGTGTCGCGCGAGCGGCTGGCGAGCGGGTCACGACGCCATCCTAGGCGCGCTTTCCCCGGCCCGAACCCCGGAACATGCAGGACCCCCGCCGGTCGCCCGGCGGGGGTCTCGAGTCGCGAGTGTCGCGGGCCTGCGTCAGCCGCCGATCTTGAAGACCTTCCCGCCGCATCGCGGACAGGTACCCTGGAGGGCGGGCTTGCCGTTCTTCATCGTGATCCGCTGCGGGTTCAGGACCTCGACCTTCATCTTGTCCTTGACGCAGTAGGCCTCGGCCATCGGGTTCCTCCTCTGTCAGTGTGGCGTCACGGAAACCCTCGTCCCGTGTCCGTCGTTCACGATCCTTCCCAAAGCGACGGCCGCCAGCGGTCCGTCGCGGCCCGCCGTTTCTGGCGGTCCATCTCGGCGAGGATCAGGAGGCCCTCGAGCCCCGTCTCCACGCAAGCGGCTTCGGCCGCGTCCCTGGCGGCCCCGGTGACGAAGTCTCCGGTCGAGCGCTGTGCGTAGACCGCACAGACCACGCCCGCCCGGCATTTCGCCAGGGAAGCCAGGACGAGGAGGGCCGAAGCCTCCATCTCGAAGTTCATGACGCGCTGGCGCGCCATCTCCTCGGCGAGGTCAGGGTAGCGGATGGGAAGCTGAGGGATCGGGCGTCCCTGCGCACCGTAGAAGCCGGGCGCCGTGGCGGTCAGCCCGGCGTGGGCCCGGTGTCCCAGGCGATTGGCGGCCTCGAGGAGCGCCGCGACGGCCTCGTAGTCGGCGATGGCCGGGTAGCCGTCGTGGACGAAGAAGCTGGTCGTCGATTCCAGTCGGACGGCGCCCGTCGTCACGACAAGGTCGCCAAGGGCCATCTCCGGCTGGAGCGCACCGCACGAGCCCACACGGATGAACGTCGGCCGTTCGGTGATCGCCAGGATCTCCGCGACGGTGATCTCGACGTTGTCGGCGCCGATGCCCGTCGAGACGACCGACACGCGCAGGCCGCGGTACGTGCCGGTCACGGTGGCGAACTCCCGGTGCCGGTGCTCGAGCTCGACGGCGTCGAGGCGCTCGCCGATCCGGGCGGTTCGATCAGGGTCGCCGGGGAGGAGGATGTACTCGGCCAGTTCGCCCGGACCGAGCCCGATGTGGTACTGCCGTTCTCCGACCGGGAGGGCGACGCGGGGATCCGCGTTCGGCAAGACCTCGTTCCTCTCCACCCGTCTCGCTGGCGCGAAACCCGGCCGAGGATAGTCCGGCGTTCTTGCGAGCGTCAACCCGCGGCGAGCACGAATCGCGCGTGGGGCGCCTCATGGCGAAGCCGAGTCGGGCGTCTCCGGGACGCCGGCGGACGGCGCCTGGCGGCCGATCGTGGGGACGCGAGCGGCCACGGCCGCCAGGACCCGATTCCGCACGCGTCGCCGGCGCAACAGGGTGACGGTCGCCGAAACGGCCGAAATCAGCACCAGCGAGGCCAGGCCGGCCGCACCGGGGGCGCCGAGGGAGCCGAGCGGCCCGGTGGTCGAGGCGATCCGTGGGTCCGGCAGCGGCGAGTGCGTCCCTTCGGGGCCCGAGGGGTCCACGGACGCTCCCGGCCCGAGGTCGGCGACACGGGCGAGACCGGCTGGATCCGAGACGACGACGACCAGCTCATCGCTGCGCCGCTCGACGACGCCCGTCGCGTTCACCGCGTCGCCCTGCTCCAGGAGGGTGACGTAGTCGGCGGCTGGGCCGGTCAGGATGACGCGCCCCACCCCGGTCCCATCGTCGAGGCGCGCGCCGTCCGACTCGACCGCGACGATCAGGCCGCCGACCCGAACGATCTGGCCCACCCGGGCGGCGAGGTCCGCGATATCGGCATCGACGGGGGCGCCTTCGGTCCCGCCCGACGGAACGGACGCGCTCGTCGAAGAGCCTGGCAGCTGGCGCCCGCCGTCTGGCGTGGTCTCCGCAGCGCCCAGGTCGATGTCGGCCGGGCTCCTTGGCACGATGGCGAACCGGCGGTCGGTGGCTCCCGGATAGGCGCGTCGGACGATGCCGACGACCGACGCTCGGTGTCCTGCGATGAGCGCCGTCGAAGGGATGTGGGCGCCTGGCAGGCCGGCGACCGGGATCCGCACGCGCCCGACGGTCAACTCGGCTCGCCAGCGGTCGCCCAGGCGATGGACGTCGGCAACGACTCCGCTGACCCGGACCAGGCGCCACTCGTGGGCTGCACCCGGCGCGGTCGACAACGATGCTGGCGCCGGTGGCGAGCCCGCGGCCAGGCGGCGGATGGCGGTCGCGCGGAGGCGCGGCGCGCCGTAGGCGCGAACGACGGTTCCGTCGACCGCCAGCCGGGCACCGATCGCCGCGCCCGGCGTCCCGGCCGGCAGGAGCACTTCGATCGCGGCGGTCGAGTCCTCGATGACGAGCCGCCTGCCGGTGGCGTCGAGCAGGGTCGCGGGTGCCGTGACCCGGCCCTCGATCGTCACCGCGATGCTGTGAGTCAGGAGTGCGCGGGCGATGGACATCGACGCCGGCGCGGCGGTCGGCCTGGGGCTCGGTCGGGGCGTTGAGCCCGGGGCGGTCGGCGACGGGCTCGGCCTGGGGCTGGGCTCAGGCGAACCGCCGGTATCGAGACGCTCGACGTCGTCGAGGTCGCGCAGCCAGATCCGGTAGCCGTCGAGCCGGCCCTTGCCGGTCGCGCGCTGCCCCGCAACTCCGGTCAGGCGATACGAGGCGTTGCGCACGATGCTGGTCCGTGTCAGGCCGCTCGACGCGTCGGCGACGATGTGGATCGTCATCCCGTCGGCCTCGAGGGCGAAGGCAAGATCGCCGGTCGTCGATTTGCCGATCGCCGAAGCGACGGTCCCGCTCACGGCGACGAGGCGGCCCTCGACATCCTCGCCCAGCTCCCCGAGGTCGATGTCGAGGGCTGCCGGGATCGGGGCGTCACCGAGCACGACGAGACTGGTCAGCGAGCGCAACTCGAGCTGCCCGTACGGTGCGGCAAGCAACCCGGTGGCCTGGATCTGCGCGCCACGGTGCGACGCGGAGTAGGCCTCCGGCAGCCGAATGACGATTCCGGCCGTCGCGTCCTGGATCGCCGCGACATGCGGCAAGCCCAGTCGACCGGCATCCGCGGTGATGACACCGGCGACCGTGACGGTCGCGCCCAAGGGACGGCTTCGCGCGTCGGCGATCGAGAGGGTTGTCGGCGGCGGCGAGGAGGAGGCCGTCGGCGAAGGCGTCGGAACGGCGCTTGGCGATGGACTCGGCGATGGCGCCGACGTCGGGGCAGGGGTGTCGGCCGGGCTCTCCGTCGGGGTCGCGGTCGGGGTCGGGATCGCGGTCGGGGTCGGGATCGCGGTCGGCGTTTCGGTCGGCGTCGCGATGGGCGTGGGGCTCGGGGTCGGCGACAGTGTCGGCGTCGGAGTCGGACTCACGGTCGGCGTCGGTGTCGAGCCGGGATCGGGCGTCGGTGCTGCGGCGAGGTTCTGCGGCGACGGCACCGCCTGGATGAAGAGGTCCGTGGCGTTGTCGTTGCTGTCGGCGCCGTTTCCCTCCGCGCCGCCGGGGCTTCGCTCGACGCTCGACCCGGCCGCTGGCGCGGCCACCGGCGAGCCTTCGACGAACCCGTTCGACGCATCGCCCCACCCGACGGCGTCGAGCGGAGCCCCGCCGGTCGGTCGCAGGACCAGCGATCCCCCGGTCGCGGCGAGCCCACCTGTATATGTCCCGTCGGCCATCGTCGCGAAGACGCCGGAAGCATTCGCGAGCAGCAGGTGGCGTCCCGGATCCAGGGGTCGCGACGCCGTCCAGGTCGCCTTGCGGGTGACCGTCGAGCCCGACGAGGTGACATAGACGACCTCGAGCCCGGCGAGGTCGACCGTGGCAGGCCCGGCGTTCGTCAGCTCGACGAACTCGTCCGACGCGGAGGCACCCCCCGTCTGGACCTCGGAGACGAGGAGCGACGATGTCGGCCACGCAACGGCGGCCAGGACCGTCGCCCCGCGCGGCATCAATCCCGAACCCGCACCGGCGACCGACGTAAGCGAGCAACCAAGAACGAGCGCGGCAACAGCCGCGCGCCGGGCGCAATCCATCGACGACCTCCCGGCGGGGGACGGCGACTGGAGGCGGAGCGCGGGAGGTATACCAGCCCTCGATCACCGGCGACTTATGCAGCGATCGACCGCGACGACCCGGTGGGGCCGTCGGCGCTGGTCCGCTGGGCCGATCGATTCGTCTACGATGCCCGGGTCGGGCCCTCCCGACTCCCGCTCGACAGGAGGAGACGTGGCCCGCGCCAAGCGAACGAATCGCGCCGAGGCGAGGCGCCGCTACCGCGCCCAGCTCGCCGAGCAGGCGACGGATGAGACCGTCGACCAGCCCCAGCCGAGCGCCCAGCCACCGGCGCGTGCTGCGAGGCCCGCCAGTGGGCCGGCGCCGTCCGGCATGCGTTACGCCTTCCGTGCAGCCTTCCACCCGGTCAACCTGCGGGACGACGTGGATCACCTGCCGCAGCTCCTCCGGTCGCGGGCCGTCCTGCTGCCGATCCTCGTCACGGTCGGGACGGCCGTCGCCATTGCGGCCACCAACGGCACGGACGTCGTCTCGAAGCTCCTTGCCCAGTACTTCCTCGTGCCGCCGCCGATCGGCTCGATCTTCGTCGCCGGGTTCTTCGCGCCGCGGGCGAGCTACCTCGCCGGTTTCATCGTCGGGCTGGCGGCGGCGATCGTGCTGACGGTGCTGGTTGCCGCGACCCCCAGCTTCAGCGCGACCGGTTCCGGTGCGACGGCGAGCGCGAGTCCCGGGCCGTCGGCCAGTGCCGTGGCCTCGCCCAGCGCCTCGACGTCAGCATCCACTTCGCCCTCGGCACCGACCTCGCCGAGCGCGACCGCGAGTAGCGCGGCCAGCGCCGCCGGCTCGCTATCCGCGAGCCCTGGGCCCAGCGGCGAACCCTCGCCGGCCGCTTCTGGTGCGGGACAGCAGAAGCCCGCCAACCCGGCCGAGGTCGCCGGTTTCGCCCTGGTCTGGTCGCCGCTCACCGGCATCCTCTTTGCCTCGGCCGCGGCGTGGTACCGACGGTTCCTGCAGCTGTCGAACCCGAATCGCGCGGCGGCCCGGGGCGGGGCGCGAGGCAAGCCGAGCAACCGCCGCCGCTGACGCGACCGCTGCCGGCGGTCCCACGACCCGCGCGGAGCGCGGGTCAGCCCAGGCGGCGCATCCCGGCATGGCCGAGCTGGCGGACGCCTTCGGGGCCATCCGGCCCGCCGGCCTCGTGGGCGACCTCGACGAGCGACCGAACCTCGCGGGCGACGACGTTGACGACGCTCGCCTCGCGTTGGAGCTCGCCGTCGATGAGGAGCAGCGCGTGCCGCCGGACGATGCCCCGCAGCCGCGCCCACGTATCCGGCCACAGCGTGACGTTGACCATCCCGGTCTCGTCCTCGAGGGCCAGGAAGACGGTGCCCTTCGCCGTCATCGGGTGCTGGCGGGTGACGACCAGGCCACCGAGCCGAACGCGACCCACGGATCGCGCGGTGAGGTCCGAATTGCGGACGGCGCCCAGCCGATCGAGGGCCGAGCGGAACAGGCCGACCACCTGTCGGCGGGCGTCGAGGCCGACGATGGCATAGGCGTCACCCAGCCGTTCGGTCTCGGTGATCGGCGGCAGTTCGGGAGCCTCGGTCGCCGGCAGACGGTTGCCGATCGGCGTCCCGGCCGCGCGGCCGCCCCGTGCCCGGATTGCCCGCCCGTCGACGCGTCCCCGCGTCGCGCCGGCGACCTCACGGAGCTGCCACAGCAGCTCGCGTCGCCGTCGACCCAGCGAGTCGAGGGCGCCGACCCGGATCAGCCGCTCGATGACCTCCTCCGGCAGGCCCGTTCGCTCGACGACGTCGGCGAGGCTCGTGTATGGACCGCGTGCCAGCTCGGCGTCGAGGAGCTCCTCGTGCTGCTCGCCGATGCCCTTGACCAGCGACAGGCCCAGCCGAACTCCCCACCCGACGGCGTTCTCCGCGGCCCACGCGTCGCGCGCCGCTGCACTGGGGATGACGCATGCCGCCGACCGAACCGGCCGCGCCCGTCCCTCGACGCCGCTCCCGTCCGGCAGCGGCTCGCCGGGTGAGTCATCGGCCGTGCCGTCGTCGCCGGCGGGACCGGCCAGCGCCCAGCCGGGCCGGCCCACCCATTCGGTCGTCGTCTTCCAGCTCGACGCATTGACGTCGACCGGCAGGACCGTCACCCCGTGGCGCTTCGTGTCGTTGACCAGGACCTCGACCGGGTAGAAGCCCATCGGCTGGGCGTTTATGAGGCCGGCCAGGAACTGGGCCGGGTAGAAGAGCTTGAGAAAGGCCGATTCGTAGGCCGTTCGGGCGAACGCCGCGGCGTGCGACTTGGCGAACCCGAACGAGGCGAAGGCGGCGACCTGGCGGAACAGCTCCTCCGCCATGTCCGGTGTCATGCCGGGCTTCTCGAGGCAGCCCTCGACGAACTGCCGGTGGAGCTTCTCCATCTCGCGGGTCGACCGCCACGTCCCCATCGCCCGGCGGAAGGCGTCCGAACCCGCCGGCGTGAAGCCACCGACCTCGATGGCGATCCGCATGACCTGCTCCTGGTAGAGGATCACGCCGAGGGTGTCGTCGAGGATGGGCTCGAGGCTCGGGTGGAGATAGGTCACCGGCTCGAGCCCCTGCTTGCGTCGCAGGTACGGGTGGACCGCGTTGCCCTGGATCGGGCCCGGCCGGATGATCGCGACCTCGACCACCAGGTCGTCGAGGTTGCGTGGTCGGGACTTCGGCAGCGTCTGCATCTGGGCCCGGCTCTCGACCTGGAAGACGCCGACGGTGTCGGCCGCCTGGAGCATCGCGAAGACCTGGGGAATGTCCTCGGGCAGCCGATCGAGGTCGAGACAGGCTCCACAGTCATGCTCGACGAGCTGGATCGTCTCGTCCATCGCGGCGAGCATCCCGAGACCCAGCAGGTCGAGCTTGATGAGCTTGAGCGTCTCGACGTCGCGCTTGTCGTATTGGGCGACGACGCGATTGGGCATCGTCGCCCGCTCGAGCGGCGCGATGTCGATGAGCGGGGCGGCGGTCACGAGCATCCCACCCGAGTGGATCGACAGGTGGCGGGGGAAGCCGTCGATCCGGGCGCAGAACTCGAGCCAGCGTTCCCAGTCGCTGAGCCCGATCGTGCTGCCACCGCGCGGCTCCGACGAGTCTGCGACCGCATCCTCCGAGGTCCGAGGCGGAGCTCCGCGACGCCATCGGCCCGAGGATTCCCAGTGGTTCGGCCGGCCGAGCTTGTCCGTCCGTCGCGCCGCCGGAAGCAGGACGCCGCTCTCGGGATCGATCGTCCGACCGTCGTGCCCATATCCCGTCCCGCGGCCGGCCCGCAGCCAGGCCACGCTCGCCGGCGTGTCGCCAGGACCGCCCTCGTCGTCGGCGCGACCTCCGGGCCGGATCGACGGCGGGGATTCGGGCGCTTCCTCCCACATCCCCGACGCAGACGGCCCCGCCGCGCGCGCGGCCACATCCTGGGTCGCGACGTTGTGCCGTGCACAACGAACAGTGGAAGTGGAACCTCCATCGGGCAGGCCCACGCACGAGCAATTGTCCGCCGGCCCGTCATTCGGCCTCGTCGTTGTCTTGTCCGCAACATCGGCGAGTCGTTCGGGCGTCGCTCTGCGACGCCATCGGCCCGAGGAGTTGAGCTGGCCCATCCCGTCGGTCAGGCCGCGCGGGCCGGCCGTCGCCGCCGCCCTGGCTTCGGTCGGCTCGTCCTCGCCCGGTCGGCGGAAGAAGTCGGCGAAGCCGCCGTCGGCCTCGAGGTCGCGCCGAACCATCACCGAGTCGTACGTCTCCAGCGCCTTCGCCACGCGATCGACGAGCGGCCGCGGGAACCCCAGCGCGTAGCCGACCTCGCGCACCGCCGACCGCGCCCGGTAGGTCACGACGTTGCAGACCATCCCGGTGTGCTCCTCGCCGTAACGCGCATAGACGTACTGGATGACCTCTTCGCGCCGCTCGGAGCTGAAGTCGATGTCGACGTCGGGATAGGCCGTCCGGCCCTCGTTGATGAACCGCTCGAACAGCAGGTTGTGGCGAATGGGATCGACCCTGGTGATGCCCAGGACGTAGGCGACGATCGAATCCGCGGCGCTGCCCCGACCCTGGGCGGGGATGCCCCGCGACTTCGCGAAGCGCATGAGATCCCAGCAGATGAGGAAGAACTCGGCCAGGCCGGTCTTCTCGATGACGTCGAGCTCGTGGGCCAGCTGGCGGACGACAGGCGCCGTCAGTGGGTGGTAGCGGCGGCGTGCCCCGGCCTGGCAGAGATCGACGAGATAGCTGAACGGCGTCTCCCCGTCGGGCACGGGGAAACCCGGGAAGCGGTACTGCTCGAAGCCCAGGTCGACCGAACACGACGCCGCCAGCTGAGCCGCGTTGGCGATGCCCTCGCGCCAGGCGGCGGCCGTCGCGGGGTCGTCGCGAGCGGCGATCGGGTCGGCCGGCGGCAGGGTCGCCAGCTCGTCCCCCGACTTGAGGTGCGACTCGCCGTCGGAGCGCCGGAGATGGCCCAGCGTGTCGAGTGTCTTGCCATGGTGGATGGCGGTCAGGACGTCGTGCAACTCACGGCCCTCCGGCAGGGCGTAGTGGACGTCGTTGGTCACGACGACCGGCAGCCCCAGCTCGGCCGCCAGCGCCGCCGTCTGAGCCACGAGCCAGTCGTCTTCGGGGCGGAGATGATGCTGCAGCTCGAGGGCGAAACCGGCACCGGCGATCCCGCCGGCTCCGGACGCGAACAGGGCCGCGTATCGGCGAGCAACCGCGTTCGCACCCTCGCGGTCGCCAACCCGCAGACGGCGGCCGATCTCGCCGGCCCGACAGCCGGACAATGCGACGAGACCCTCGGCATGCTCGGCGAGGAGCGCCTGGCTGAAACGCGGGACGCTCTTCGTTCCGGCGAGGTTGGCCCGCGACACCAGGCGGCAGAGGCTGCGGTAGCCGCTCGCGTCGCGTGCCAGCAGGACGAGGTGCGGCCCGCGCTGCTCTTCGCCGATGCCGCGGAGATCCTCCTTGACGGGCTCGCGCTGACCCGGCAGCCGTGGCCGGACCGGACGAGGTCGCGCCGGCCGGCCGGCGTCCGGCTCGCCCGGGAACGGGCCGTTCGTTGACGCCGGCTGGCCGCTCCTGTGGCGCCGCGGACGACGTGCCGGGACGACGACCGCGGCGGGATCCGGGACGAGCGGGTCGAGCAGCTCGATCTCCAGGCCGACGACGGGGTGGAGTCCGGCCGACTCGGCCGCCGACACGAAGCGGACCGCGCCGTAGAGTCCCCGGTGATCGGTGATGGCGAGGCCGGTCAGCCCGAGCTCGACTGCCCGTTCGACGAGCTCGTCGGGCGTGGACGCACCGTCGAGGAACGAGAAGTTCGTGTGGCAGTGGAGTTCGGCGTAGGCGGTCGTGGCCACGGCGATGCACCGGATCGGGGGCGGTCGAAGGACTTCCCATCCTAGAACATCTGTTCTATTATGTCGCCTCCACCCTGTGCACTGGCTGCAGCCCGGGAGGCCTTGTCTGTCCCGTCGAAATCCTGAAACATCCATCTGGCTCTCGGCGTCTCACGGGCATGCAGGCCCCCATCCGTCCCATCGCGTTCACCCTGGCCCGCAGCTTGGCGATGGTCGCGATGGCCGTTCTGCTCATCCTCGTTCTTCTGCCCGCGGCGCTTGCCGCCCAGGCCGCCTCCGCGGTCTGACCCCAGTCCTACCGTCTCGCGCCTGGGGGCCGGGACGTTTTCGGCGACGACCGGCTGCGATGGCCGGCACGTCGACCCCGCCGGATCACCTGGTGAGCGGGTGAGCCGGCCGCAGGACCCCGTCGCGCTGGGGGCGACGGGGTCCTGCCACGTTCGGGCTCGTCGTCACGGGCTACGATGACCGCCCCGAGCGTCACACCATCCGAGGTCGCCATGCCCCGCCGAACCGCCAGCTCCCTCGGTCTCGTCGTCGTCGCCGTCATCGCCGTCGCCGGCTGCAATGCCTCCAGCGCGACGCCCTCCGGCTCGGCCGCGCCGCTCGCCACGGCGAGCCCGAGCGCCACCGAGCTGGCCGTCACGCCGACGCCAACCGCCTCGTCGTCCAGCCCTGCCGCCAGCACCGTGACCCAGACGGTCACGGAGTGGGGCCGCATCTGGGACGCCCTGCCGCCGTCGTTCCCGATCTATCCCGGCGCCACCGTGACGACCGAGATCGGCGCGCCGGCGAGCGCCCAGTTCGTCGTCCCGACGGACGTCGCGACGGCGACCGCCTGGACCAAGTCGGCCCTCGACGCGACCGGGCTGCGGACGACGCTATCCGGACCGCTGGAGGACGGCAGCATGACGCTCGATTCGGTCGGCCCGGGCGGCTGTGCGGCGATGACCACGATCGCGCGGACCGGCGGGGTCACGACGGTGACGGTCCTCTACGGCGCGGCCTGCCCGTTCTCTTGATCCAGGTTGTCGCGCAGCTGAATCCCGTCCGGTGACGAATTGTTTCCATCCTGCGATATGCCGCGATGACGCTTTGCGCCTACACTCCCGCGACGAACCGCGGTGCGGTTCGGTGCAGACAGGGGAATTCCGGTCGTGCAGTCGGCACAGTCACGCGATCTCGCCGCGCTTGCCCTGGTGGTTGGGCTGTTCGTCGTCCTCCTCCTCGTGACGTTGATCGTTGGTGCGCCTCCACCTCGCTGACGGTGCGTCCGCGGCGCGGCTCAGTCGTACAGCCGTTCGAGGTGCCAGGTCCCATCGACGCGGTCGCGATAGACGAGCGCCAGCCAGTTGTGGCCGACGACCTTGAAGTAGTCGCGGGCGATAGGGGCGCGCCACCAGTCCTCCTCGATCCGCCAGCGGTTGCAGACCTCGACCGGCTCGCGCCGGCCGTTCCAGCGGATCGCAACCAGCCGGCCGGCCGGGTCCAGCTCGACGTCGATCGGCGGATGCTCGCGCAGCAGCCGGGTCATGGCGACCGGCCGCCGAGGTCGACGGGGACCCACGTCCAGCGACGCTCGGCAAGCGGTGCGTCGAGGTCGGCGACAGCCGCCCGCCGAACCCGATCCTCCCCGTAGGTCAGGGCGAGCCGGGCGAGCTGCCAGCCGAGCCGCGCGTTGCGGGCGGCCTGCGGGACGAACAGCGAGAGCTGCTGCCCGGTCGCCGGCGCGACGCCGTCGAGCTCGAGCTCCAGCGTGGCGACGGCGGCCGGCGGCGGCGTCCGCTCGAGGCGGGCGAGGAGCAGCCGCTCGATGGCTTCCGCCTGGGCGGTCGGTTCCGGGAAGCGCTGCTCGACGGCGAGCTCCGATGGCGTGCCGGGCGGCGCGAAGGTGAGGTCGAGCCCCAGCCGCAGCCGCGCCACGGCGGCGGCCGAACCGCGCCCCAGCAGCTGATCGCCGAGCGCGCCGGCAACCCGCCGCAGGACGAAGCGGAGCGGCTCGAGGTCGGCGACGGGTGGCTCGATGGGCAGGGCCAGGGCCAGCCGCTCCGGCGCGCGGCGCGGGCGGAACGGCACGATCTCCTCGCCGCGCGCACGGGCGTGGATCCGCTCGCCCTCCGCCGCGAAACGGGCGACGAGCGCCGAGCGCGGGAGCTCCGCCACGGCCTGGATCCGGCGCAGTCCGAAGCGGCGCAGCCGGGCACGGACGTCGGGATCCGGGGTGAGCAGGCCGGCCGGCAGCGGGGCGAGGAAGGCGGCGTCGCCGCCCGGTGGGACGAGGACCGGCCGGCCGGGCGCGGCGTGGCCCGCCGCAACCGTCGCCGCAAAGCGGGTGCCGGCGATCCCGATCCGCGGCGAGCCGGGCAGGACCGGGCGGATCGCCTCCGCCAGCCGCGACGCGAGGACGGGCTCCGGGCCCCACAGCCGCTCGAGCCCGTCGACCTGGACCTCCAGCAGGCCGAACGCCGGGTCGGTCTGGTCCGACACGCCGGCGAGGCCCGGGCTGAACGCGGCGAGCGCTACGAAGGCCGCCTCGATCGCGCTGCGGTCGGCATCCGGCTGTGGATCGAGGAAGGCCGCCTCAGGCGCGAGCCGGTGGGCGCTTCCCAGTGGCATCCCCCGCCGGACCCCCAGGGCCCTCGCCGACCGATCGGCGTCGATCACCGTCCCGTCCGTCCACGGCTGGCCGCCGAGGACGACGGGCCCTGGCGGGAACGACCCGCAGGACGGGTCGCCCGCCGGCCGCTTCGGATCGTGGCGGGATCGCGCCAGGTCGAGCGGGAGATGAGGCCAGTAGAGGTGGAGCAGTCGCATCGTCTGACTTCCCGGGCACGGGGGGCTTTGGCGCGTTGGTGAGGGC
>JBGPDX010000059.1:0-12542 GCA_041482475.1 Candidatus Limnocylindria bacterium
CGAGGTGTTCGTCGAGTGGGGCCGTGCGGCGGAGCTGTGGGAGGCCCTCATGAAGGCGGGCCGGTCGCGGGGCATGATCCCGTGCGGCCTCGGGGCCCGCGACACCCTCCGGCTCGAAGCCGGGATGCCGCTCTACGGCAACGAGCTGGACCTCGACACCAACCCGTTCGAGGCGGGCCTGGGCCGGGTGGTCAAGCTCGACAAGGGCGGCGACTTCGTGGGCCGCGCGGCGCTCGAACGCGTCGCCCGCGACGGCCCGGCCAAGCGGCTGGTCGGCCTCATGGTCCGCGGCCGCGGGATCGCCCGGCATGGCTACCCCGTCTGGGTCGGCGACCGGCGAACCGGCGTGGTGACCAGCGGCACCCAGTCGCCGACGCTCAACGCGCCGATCGCGATGGCGTACGTCGCTCCAGGCGACGCCGAGCCGGGTACGATAGTCGAGGTCGAGATCCGCGAGCAGCGGGTCGCCGCCGAGGTCGTCGCCCTGCCGTTCTACCGCCGGCCCCGCTGACCCGGCCGCGACGGCCGGACCCCCCCGAGCGGCGCCAGTCGACGCCACGCTCAGCGCGGCCACGGCCGCCCGCAGGAGGAAGCGCCGCGATGGTCCCCACCGATCTCCGCTACACGAAGGACCACGAGTGGGTCCGGGCGGACGGCGACCAGGCGACCATCGGCATCACCCAGTACGCGGCGGACCAGCTTGGCGACATCGTCTTCGTCGATCTCCCGGAGGCCGGCCGTTCGGTCGACCAGTTCGCGACTTTCGGCGTCGTGGAGTCGGTCAAGGCCGTCAGCGACCTCTTCGCCCCGGTCGCCGGGGAGATCGTCGAGGCCAACCCGGCCCTCGCCGGCAAGCCCGAGCTCGTCAACCGCGAGCCGTACGCGGCCGGCTGGATGCTGCGGGTCCGGCTGGCCGACCCGAAGCAGCTCGACGAGCTGCTCGAACCGGCGGCCTACGACGCGCTGATCGCCGAGGCCTAGCCCGCGTGCCCTACGGACCCCACACCGACGCCGACCGGCAGCGGATGCTCGCCGCGCTCGGCATCGACCACGTCGACGAGCTGTTCGCCGACATCCCGCCGGCACTTCGTGCCACGGCCCTCGACCTTCCGCCGCCGGAGCCGGAGCTCGAGCTGTCGCGTCGCCTGGCGAGTCTGGCGAACCGGAATCTGACCGATCTCGCCTCGTTCCTGGGGGCCGGCGTCTACCGCCACTGGACCCCGGCGGCGGTCGACCAGATCCTCCTCCGCGGCGAGTGGTACACGGCCTACACGCCGTACCAGCCGGAGGTCAGCCAGGGGACCCTCCAGAGCATCTACGAGTACCAGTCCCTGGTTGCCGAGCTGATGGCCCTCGACGTCGTCTCGGCGTCCCATTACGACGGCGCGGCGGCGACGGCCGAAGCGGCGCTGATGGCCTGCCGGCAGACCCGCCGCCGCCGGGTCCTCCTGTCGCATGCCGTCCACCCCCACTATCGGGAGACGCTTCGAACCTACTTCGGGCACGGGCTGGAAGTGGACGAGATCCCCGTCGTCGGCGACGGCGCAGCGGGGCCCGGATCGGTCGACCTGGCCGCGCTCGAGCGGCTGCTGGCCGAGTCCGATCGACCCGTTGCCGGCGTGGTCGTCGCCCAGCCGAACTTCTATGGCCTGCTCGAGCCCATGGCGCGGATCGGCGAGCTGGCCCACGCGGCCGGTGCGCTGTTCGTGGCCGTCGTCGAGCCCGTCTCGCTGGCCGTCCTGGCACCGCCCGGCGCGTATGGCGCCGACATCGCCGCCGGCGAGGGGCAGCCGCTCGGCATCGCGCCGCAGTTCGGTGGCCCCTACCTGGGCCTGCTGGCCTCGACGGACGCGCTCGTCCGCCAGATCCCGGGTCGGCTCGTCGGGATGACCACCGACCTCGACGGGAAGCGGGCCTACGTCATGACGCTGCGCGCCCGCGAGCAGGACATCCGGCGGGACAGGGCCGCCAGCAACATCTGCACCAACCAGGCGCTGCTGGCGCTCGCCGCCAGCGTCTACCTCGCCACGATCGGGCCGCACGGCCTGCGCGACGTCGCCGCGCTGGGGGCCGCCCGGGCGACGGAGCTGGAGGATGCCCTGGCGGCCGCCGGCGCGCCCCGCCTCCACCCGGGCCCGTACCTCAACGAGTTTGCGATCCGCGTCCCGGACGCCCGGGCCGTTCACCGCCGGCTGCTCGAGCGGGGAGTCCTGGCGGGGCTCGTCCTGGCCGACGTCGAGCCGGACGATCCGGCGCTGACGGACGCGCTCCTCGTGTGTGCCACGGAGGTCACGACCGGCGAGGAGATCGACCGTTTCGCCGACGCCCTGTCCGCCGAGCTGGGACGGGCGCCGGCCGCCCGGGCCCGGGTCGCGGCGGAGGTCCGCTGATGGGCGTCGTCGGGGAGCGGCTCCAGCCCAGCCTCTTCGAGCGGTCGCGGCCGGGCCGCGGCGACGGCAAGATCCCGCATCCGCCCAGGGACGCCCTCGAGCGGATCCCGCCCGAGGCACGGCGAGCCGCGGGCCCGGCGCTTCCCGAGCTCAACGAGCCGGAGGTCGTCCGCCACTACGTCAACCTGTCGCAGCTGAACTTCGCCATCGACACGGGCTTCTACCCGCTCGGGTCGTGCACGATGAAGTTCAACCCCAAGCTCAACGAGTGGGCCGCCCGGCTGCCCGGCTTCGCCTTCCTCCACCCGCTCGCGCCGGACGAGGCGGCCCAGGGGACGCTCCAGCTGCTGTGGGAGCTGGAGCGGGCGCTGGCCGAGATCGGCGGGATGCAGGAGGTCACCCTCCAGCCCGCGGCGGGCGCCCAGGGCGAGCTGACCGGGATCCTCATGATCCGCGCCTATCACCGCAGCCGCGGCGAGGGCGAGCGGACCGAGGTCCTCGTCCCGGACTCGTCCCACGGCACCAATCCGGCGACGGCGACGATGGCCGGCTTCCGGACGATCACCATCCCGTCCGCGGCCGATGGCGGCGTCGACGTCGAGGCCTTCCGCGCCGCGCTGGGGCCGCGCACGGCGGCAGTGATGATCACCAACCCCTCGACACTGGGGCTGTTCGAGAAGCGGATCGGGGAGCTGCTCGACGCCGTGCACCAGGCTGGTGCGCTGGCGTACATGGACGGCGCCAACCTCAACGCCATCCTCGGTCGTTTCAAGCCGGGCGCCGCCGGCTTTGACGCGATGCACTTCAACGTCCACAAGACCTTCTCGACGCCGCACGGGGGCGGAGGCCCGGGCGCCGGACCGGTCGGGGTGGGGGAGGCCCTGCTGCCGTTCCTGCCCTCGCCCCGCGTGCTGCACGAGCCGGACGGGACGTTCCGCCTCGAGCGGCCGGGCGAGCGCCCGACGTCGATCGGGCGACTCCGGAGCTTCGTCGGCAACACCGGCGTCCTCGTCCGTGCGTACGCCTACATCCGCGCCCACGGCGGCTCGGGCCTGCGGCAGGTCAGCGACGATGCCGTCCTCGCCGCGAACTACCTCAAGCACCTCGTCGAGGGGGCGTACGAGATCCCCTACGACCGGCCCTGCAAGCACGAGTTCGTGGCGTCCGCGTCCAGCCTCCACAAGCGGACCGGGGTGCGGACGCTCGACATCGCCAAGCGGCTCATCGACTACGGCTTCCACCCACCCACGATCTACTTTCCGCTGATCGTCGACGAAGCCATGCTGATCGAGCCGACGGAGACCGAATCGGTCGACACGCTTGACGCCTTCGCCGCCGCCCTGATCGCCATCGCCGGCGAGGCCGAGGCCGACCCGGCCCTGGTGACGGGCGCTCCGCACAGCGCCCCGGTGCGGCGGCTCGACGAGGCGACCGCGGCGCGCCAGCCGAACCTCCGCTGGCGCCCGATGACGGGCGCCCAGATGCCCTGCCCCGACTGACGCCGGGGGCGATCCGGGCCGGGTTCCCGTGCTTGGAGTGAACCTGGGGGCACGATCAGCCGTATTGTCTGAGTAACTGCAGGGGGGACGTTCATTGTCAACTCGGAGTACCGGGCACGAGCGACAAGACCGCGCCTGAGGCGGGGGACCACGAACGCTGCTCCGATGAGGAGCTCATTCACCGGATGCAGGCCGACGACCTCGAGGCTTTCGAGGCGTTCTTCGTCCGCCACCGCACGCTGATCTACCGGACAGCCTATGGACTGACCGGCGACCGCCAGGCCGCCGAGGAGGTCCTGCAGGACACCTTTGCGCGCGCCTACAAGCACCGCGCCACGCTCCTGCCGGACCTGTCGCCCGTCCCGTGGCTGCACCGGGTTGCGCTGAACCTGTGCTACTCCCGCCTTGACCGGCGCCGGCTCAAGGCCGAGCCGATCGGCGAGTCGACCGTCGCCCACCTGCGCGACGCCGCCACCGAGCCGGCCGAGCGTGCCGAGCGGCGGGAGCTCCGCCAGATCGTCCGTGAGGGCATCGCCGCCCTGCCGGCCAAGCACCAGAGCGTCGTCGTCCTCTACTACCTCAACGGCCTGTCGCTGCAGGAGACGGCCACGAGCCTGGGTATCCGGGTCGGGACCGTCAAGTCGCGCCTCCACTACGCGCTCACGAACCTCCGCGGTCACCTCGAGCGCGACCGCCGCTTCGCATATGACTACCGGCCTCTCGGCCGGGAGGAGGACCTGGAGGCGCCGCCCGCATGATCACGCGGATGCCGCGCAGCTGCGTGGTTCATCGGGCGGCCCTCCTTGACTTCGTCGACGGCCAGCCGCGAACCGACGCCACCAGCGCCGCCCTGGGCCACCTGGAGCGCTGCCGCGCCTGCGAGGACGAGCTGGCCGGGATCGTCCGGACCGTCGCCGCGCTTCGCCGTCTGGGCCGTGCCGTCGCCGCCGCCGAGCCGCCGCCGGGGGCCTGGATCGGCCTCCGGTCCGCCGTCACCGCGCCGGCGGTGAGAGCCCGGGGCGGCAGATGGGATTACGCCGCGCCGATGCTGGCCCTGGCGATCGTGGCCGTCGTCGGGCTCCCGGCCGTCATCCGGCCGGCGACCTTCGCAAACCCCGCCTACGGCGCCGGGTCCCAGCCGCGGCTCGATGCGTACGAGCCCAGGATCATCCGCCTCCGGGTTAGCGGGACGAACAGTGCGCCGGTCTGGCTGACCGGCAGCTCCGGCCACCCGGTCGCCCCTGACGGCGATCGCGCCAACATCGCCCGTATCGCGCCGCTGCCCGGGTCCGGGGAGCGCGTCTCTCGACCATTGGCGAAAACATGATCGTCGTGCCGGGCGGCACCGCGATCGCCACTCCATGGAGGTGACGACTGCTCATCTGCGGCCGCCGGCGAGTCATTTGACAATGGATCGACCGGCTCCGCATAGTACCGGCCACTGCGGCTACGGCTGCCGCGCCCGTTGATCGATTCCCTCGTCCCAGCGCGTCGCGCTCCGCAGTGTGAGCTCCGGACGCCCGAGCCGGGACCTGTCGCATCGACGGAAGCGTCGGCATCACGGGCCGCCACAGGGGCGACGGCTGTCGCCCACTAGGAGGAGACACTACATGCGGATACGCCTTATGGCCCTGCTCGCCTGTGCGGCGATCGTCGCCGGAGCCTGCGGAACCGCGGCGACGGCATCGCCCGCGAGCCAGGCGCCTGCCAGCGCATCGCCGGCAACGAGCGAAGGCGCGTCCGGATCGCCGGCGGCGTCTGGCGGGCTTCCGGACCTCACCGCCACGAAATACAAGCCCGAGGCCGTCGGCCACAAGGGCGGCAACCTCGTCATTGGCATCTCCGGCGATCCGCAGGGCGGCCAGATGTGGAACATCTACGACAACTTCGCCAATGACAAGGAGGCCTTCGGACCCGCGCTCTGGAGCCTCTGGGACAACACCAACGACCTCAAGTACTACCCGCAGCTCGCCACGGACGTGCCGACCGTGGCCAATGGCGGGGTTGTCATCAACGGCGACAAGGTGGACGTGACGATCCACATGATCGACGGCGCGAAGTGGTCGGACGGCCAGCCGATCAACTGCGACGACGTCATCTACATGTGGCATTGGCAGATGGATCCGGGGCAGTCGGGCAACATCCAGGGCACGACCGGCTGGGAGGACATCGGGAGCATCGACGGCGCCGGCACCACCACCTGCGTCGTCCACTTCAAGAAGACCTACGAGCCGTATCTGGGCCTCTGGAGCCCGCTCCTTCCGGCGCACTATCTGAAGACGGCGTCGGCGGCCGACGCCGTGAAGAAGCTGTACGTCGACACGGACCTCAAGTCCGCGGTCTGGAGCGGCCCGTACATGCCCACGGCGTGGGCGCACGACGCGCAGATCAACTACGTGCCGAACCCGCAGTTCTGGAGCACGATCAAGAAGGCTGACGCGCCGTTCGACGCGGTCACCATGAAGTTCTACGCTGACACCACCGCCGAGATCGCGGGCTTCGCGAACAACGAAATCGACGCCGGCCTCGAGTTCAACCAGAACCACGTCGCGTCGATGAGTGCCGTCGACCAGGCGTCGATTGACAAGGTCGCCAGCGTCACCTACGAGCAGCACAGCTGGAACTTCGCCTCGTTGACGAAGAAATTCGGTGCTGCGGGCGCCAAGGCGATGATGACGGCGCTCCATTACGCCTACGACAAGGACGCCATCAATACGACGATCACCGGCGGCGTCGTGACGCCGTCGTGCAGCTTCACGAGCGACCAGGCATGGTTCTACGACCCGAGCGTCGCCTGCTACAAGACTGACGCCGCCAAGGCGGCGCAGGTCCTCGCCGACGCCGGCTTCACCAAGGGCAGCGACGGGATCCTGACCTTGAACGGCAACAAGGCCGAGTTCCTCGGCTGTGCCCGCGCGGATCGCCAGTACCGGCTTGATACCCTGACCCTCGTCGCGAGCCAGCTCAAGCCGCTCGGCATCAAGATCACGGTCAAGGGCGTGCCGCCGGCAAGCGTCTTCGGCGGCTGGGCCGTCACCCCCGCAGACACGCCCTGCAACACGACCCACGGCAACTTCGACGTGGTCGAGTTCGCCTGGGTCTCGACGCCGGATCCGGTGTCGATCTACCCCCTCTATATCTCCACCAAGGATCCCACGAAGGGCGACCATAGCGGCCAGAACTACATCCGGGTCAACAACCCGGACCTCGACGTGCTGCTCAACGAGATCCAGACGACCGTCGATCTGCAGAAGATCAAGGACGACATGTCGAAGATCCAGAAGCTGTATGTCGATCCGGCCAATGGATTCCCGGAGATCGCGCTGTACAACTGGACGACCGTCCTGCTGAAGTCGCCAAAGCTGCACAACGTGCAGAACAACGGCAGCGCATCCGTCCAGACCTGGAACCTCGAGGATTGGTGGCGGGAGTAAGTCTCCGCCCAATTCGCGCACGGTCGGATTAGCCGACCATCGGGATCCGCGGGACTGTCGCGCAGGCGGCAGTCCCGCGGATTTCGTCCGAGGACATTGAGATGACGCGCTACATCATCCGACGACTCATCGGGACCATTCCGACGCTGTTCGTCGTGTCGCTGCTCATCTACAGCATCCTGCTGGCCGCGCCTGGCGGGCCGGAAGCGCGCTTCGCCCAGAACCCGAAGATGACGACGGCTCAGATCGAGGCCTTTCGCAAGCGCTGGGGACTGGACCAGCCCATTCCGATCCAGTACTGCCGGTGGATCGGCGTCTGCAACCCGAATGGGTCGGGTCTGGGCATCTTCATCAGCGACCGTGGCGTCCCGAATTTCCTGCCGGGCTTCCTCGGCGGCGGCGACAACGGCGTCCTCCACGGCGACCTGGGCTATTCGTCCACGAGTGGGTCCACCGTCGCGTCGTTGATCGGAGCGCGGGTCGGGCCGACGGCGATCCTCGCCGGCGTGTCACTTGTCGTCTGGCTTGTGCTGGCACTCTTCACGGGCGTACTGGCGGCCATCCGGCGGTACGGCAAAGCCGACACCGCGATCACGATCTTCAACTACGTCGGCTTCTCGTTCCCGACCTTCTGGCTGGGGCTGATGCTGATCGTGGTGTTCGCCGCAGTGTTGAAGGTGTTGCCGGCGGGAGGGATGTGGGACGCCCGGACGGTGCCGATCTTCGGCACGCCGGAGTACTGGGCGTACTTCGGCAAGCAGCCGCTGACGGCGCTCCTTGATCTTGGCCGGCACCTCATCCTGCCGGTGATCACGCTGGTCTTCGTCAACATCGCCGGCGATTCACGCTTCATCCGGGCCGCCATGATCGACGCGTTGAACCAGGACTTCGTCAGGACGGCGCGCGCGAAGGGCGTCGCCGAATGGGACGTCGTATTCCGCCACGCCCTCCGCAACGCCCTGCTACCGGTCGTGACGAACATCGCCCTCGAGTTGCCGTTTCTGTTCGCCGGCGCGGTCGCCACCGAGACGATCTTCAGCTGGCCGGGGATGGGCCTCGCCTACATTCAGGCGGTCAACGGGTACGACTACCCGGTCCTGATGGGGATCCTGGTCATCACCGCGGTCGTCGTCGTCCTGGCCAACCTGCTGGCCGACATTCTGTACGCGATCGTGGACCCCCGGGTCAGCTATGGATAGCGTCCCGACGCTGCGGCCAACGATCTCCGACGTCGAGCCGACGGCGCTCGACTACGACGTCCAGCTCGAGTCCCTGGGCCAGTGGCAGATCGCGTGGAAGCGGTTCAAGCGCCACCGGATGGCGCTCATCGGCTCGGCGATGTTCCTCGGCATGGTCGTCGTGGGGATCCTGGGGCCGCTCTTCTTCCAGTACGACTACTACAACATCCCGGTCCCGGATGTGCACGTCAACGCGGGCCGGCCACCCAGCCTGGCGCATCTCTTCGGCGAAACCGGTCGGCTGCAATGGGACGTCCTCACCCTGGTCATCAATGGCATCCGCTACTCCTTGCTGATCGGCGTGATCGCCTCGGCGATGGGCGCGATCATCGGCACGATCGTCGGGGGCGTGGCCGGCTATTTCGGCGGCTGGACCGACACGATCCTCATGCGCATCGTGGACGCCCTGCTGGCGCTGCCCCTGCTCTTCGTCATCCTCGTCTTCACGAAGTTCCTGGGCGACGGCAACTGGGTCAGCGTCACGCTCATCTTCGGGCTGTTCGGTTGGCTCGGAATCGCGAGACTGGTGCGGGCGGTGATGCTCAGCCTCCGGGAAGCCGACTACGTCGACGCGGCGCGAGCCGCCGGCGTCCGTGACCGGCGGATCATCTTCCGCCACCTCATCCCGAATGCGCTCTCGCCGATCATCGTGGCCACGACCCTGGGTGTCGCCGGCGTGATCATCGGCGAGGCCTTCATCAGCTTCCTGGGCTTCGGCGTCGGGCAGGACACACCGACGCTCGGCAACATCCTGGCCGGTTCGCTGGGCTTCATCAGCCAGGGCAACTGGTGGTGGGCCTTCTTCCCGGGCATGGCGATCGTGGTCATCGTCCTGGGCATCAACTTCATGGGCGACGGGCTGCGCGACGCTCTCGATCCGCGCGCCAAGATATGACCGAGACCCTGGTCGCCTCCGGTCGGCGGGCCGGCGTTGGAGACGTCCTCCTCGACGTCAAGGACCTGCGAACCCATTTCCATGTCATGGACGGCGTCGTCAAGGCCGTCGACGGCGTCTCGTTCTCGATTCGTCGTGGCGGTCGTCTCGCCCTCGTCGGGGAGTCCGGCTGCGGCAAGAGTGTCACCGCGCTCTCGATCATGAGGCTGATCGACGTCCCCCCGGGCGAGTTCGCCGGGGGCGAGGTCCTGTTCGATGGCGTCGATCTGCTGACCGTTGACGATCGCCACATCCGGAAGATCCGCGGCGGGGAGATCGCCATGATCTTCCAGGAGCCGATGACCTCGCTGAACCCGGTGATGTCGGTGGGCGACCAGATCGTCGAGGCCGTTCTGCTGCATCAGAAGGTCGGCAAGAAGGGCGCCGAGGAGATCGCCCTCTCGGCGCTCAAGGACGTCGGCGTCGCCGATCCCAAGCGACGGTTGAAGCAGTACCCACACGAGCTCTCCGGCGGGATGCGGCAGCGGATCATGATCGCAATGGCCCTCAGCTGCAATCCCAAGCTCCTCATCGCCGATGAGCCGACGACCGCCCTCGACGTGACGATCCAGCGCCAGATCCTGGAGCTGATCAAGGCCGTCCAGGAGAAGACCGGCACGGCCCTGCTGCTGATCACGCACGATCTGGGCGTGGTTGCCGAGACCGTCGACGATGTGGCGGTGATGTACGCCGGGAGGGTCGTCGAAACAGGCACCGTCGACGAGGTCCTCCTGCATCCGCGGATGCCCTATACGCGTGGGCTGCTCGAATCGATCCCGTCGCAAGGGAAGCGTGGTCAGCGCCTGTCCGCGATCACGGGTACGGTCCCGAATCCGTTCCGCCTGCCTCCGGGCTGCAAGTTCGAGCCTCGCTGTCCGTACGCCTGGGAGACGTGTGTCGAGTCCGAGCCCGACCTGATCGAGCTCAAACGCGACCGGACGGCGCGGTGCTGGCTCAACGATCCGCGATTCCGCGACCGCCTGGCGGCCTACGGAGCCAGTCGGCCGGAGGGACACGCATGACGATGCAGGCGGGATCGCACGGTGCCGCCGTCACGCCGTCCCAGGCGACTGTCGGAAACCCGGGCCGCGAGGTCGGGAAGACGCTGATAAAGATCGAGAACCTGAAGACGTACTACCCCATCCGGGCCGGCATCCTCCGCCGGGTGGTTGGCAATGTCCGAGCCGTCGACGATGTGTCGTTCGAAATCCGGCGCGGCGAGATCTTCGGCCTGGTGGGTGAATCGGGCTGCGGCAAGACAACCCTGGGACGGACGCTCCTTCGTCTCGAGCGCTCCACGGCCGGCCGGGCCGAGTTCGACGGCACCGACCTGCTGAGCCTGCGCGGGCGGGAATTGACCAGGATGCGGCGGCGTATCCAGGTGATCTTCCAGGACCCGGTTGGCTCGCTGAATCCGCGGATGCCCGTCAGCGACCTGATCGGCGAGGGCCTCCTGGCACAGGCGACCCAGGAGAACGGTTGGGCCAGCCACAAGGTCCGCGACAAGCGCGTCGGCGACTACCTGGAGGCGGTGGGGCTGCGTCGCGACTACAGCCGCCGCTACCCCCACGAGTTCTCGGGCGGCCAGCGACAGCGCATCGGCATCGCCCGAGCCCTCGCCCTGTCGCCAGAGTTCATCTTCGCGGACGAACCCGTGTCCGCCCTCGACGTGTCGATCCAGTCGCAGATCCTCAATCTCCTCCTCGACCTGCGGGAACAGTTCAACCTGACCTATCTGTTCGTGGCCCACAACCTGTCGGTCGTCCAGTACGTCAGCGACCGCGTCGGCGTGATGTACCTCGGCAAGATCGCGGAGCTGGCAGACGTCGAGGAGCTGTACCGCAATCCCCGCCACCCGTATACGGTCGCGTTGCTGTCGGCCGTCCCGGATCCCGACCCGCGGGTGCGCAAGAATCCGATCGTCCTCCGCGGCGACGTCCCGTCGCCGGCGGCCCCGCCGTCGGGCTGCCGCTTTCATACCCGTTGCTGGCTTCGCGAGCAGCTCGGCAATCCGGAGAACTGCGTCACCCAGGAGCCGGCGCTGCGGGAGTTCTCGACCGGTCACCGGGTGGCCTGCCATTGGGCCGAGCAGCTGCCGCAGACGCTGGCCGCCATCCCGCGGACGCCGGGCATCGGGAGGCTCGCCGTTCCCTCGGCCGATGAGGAGATCGCGGCCGCCACGCCGGCGCCCGTCGGTGCGGTCGCGACAACCGGGCCGGTCGCGCTGGCGGCCCAGGTGGCGCCCACGAGCGGCGCGGAGCCGAACGTGCTCACCGACCCGAGGACTGCCGGGGAGCGTCCGCCGACCAGCAGTCGGTGACCTCGGCCGTTCGTCGACCTCCGCGCCTGGATCGCGGCTGAGCAGCACCCGCGCCCGGCCCGTCAGCTGCGGGCGAGGCCTTCGGCCTGCCGGCCGGCCGCGTCGGGACCGCGGAAGTGGCAGGCGCAGCGGTGGTCGGCACCGGCCGCGCCGAGCTCGATCAGGAGCGGCTCCTGCCGGACGCAGATGTCCGGGCCACCCAGCTCGGCACGCAGCTGGCAGCGCGGGTTGAACCGGCAGCCCCTGGGCGGATTGACCGGGCTGGGCACGTCGCCCCTGAGGATGACCCGCTTCCGGCGGAGCTCCGGATCCGGGATCGGGATCGCCGACATCAGCGCCTGGGTGTACGGGTGCTGGGGGTTGGCGAACATCTCTCGCCGCTCGGCAACCTCCGCGATCTTGCCGAGGTACATCACCACGACGCGGTCGCTGATGTGCTCGACCACGCCCATGTTGTGGGCGATGAAGACATAGGTCAGGCCCATCTCCCGCTGGAGCGCCTTCAACAGGTTGAGGACCTGGGCCTGGATCGACACGTCGAGGGCGGACACCGGCTCGTCGCAGACGATGAGGTCCGGCTCCAGGACCAATGCCCGGGCGATCCCGATCCGCTGCCGCTGGCCGCCCGAGAACTCGTGGGGGTAGCGGCGGGCGTGGTACGGAGCGAGCCCCACCTTGTCCATCATCGCCCGGACCTTCTCCCGGCGCTGGGCCGGCGTCCCGATCC
>JBGPDX010000060.1:0-12517 GCA_041482475.1 Candidatus Limnocylindria bacterium
CGTCGGGCGCCACGCCGGCCAGCTCGGCCACGACCTGGACGAGCGGCGCGACGATCGAATCGGGCAGCCCTGCCACGCCAACGATGGTAGGGCCGCGACCGCGATCAGGCCGTCGCGACCAGCGGCCGGGGCAGGCCCTGATCGAACCGCTGCGGCGGGCCGGCGATGACAGCCGACCGCGCGACCGTCGCCGCCATCGCCCGGCGATAGGCGGCGTCCGTCTCCGGCAGCGGATCGACGTCGAGCTCGCGCCGCAGCACCGCCTGGAGGCGACGGTACTGGCGCGCCACCTGCGAACGCGTGCCGATCTCGCCGAAGACCGCGATGAGTGCCGCATGTCCCTCCTCGCGGAGCGCGTCGCGCGCCAGGAGGCGCTCGGCGAGCTCGCGGGCGCCGTCGATGTCGCCCGCGGCGAGCCGTTGCTGGGCAGCGACCGCGAGAGCGTCCTCGTAGGCGTCGGACAGGCGCTCCCGTTCGGCCGCGAAGCACTCGTGCCCCAGACCCTCGGCCAGGTCGCCGTGGTAGATGCCGATGGCCGCCTGCGCGTCCGGCGGCCGCGACCGTGTCTCGGCCTCGAACCGGGCGACGTCGAGGTCCATGCGCGCCTGGGGCCGCAGCCCGATGAGGTCGGGCTCGATCTCCAGCAGGCGGTCCGGGTCGATGCCCGCCGTCGTGAGGCCGGTGCGGACGAGCCAGAGCGCCTGGCGGAGGCAACCGGTCGACGCGCCGGCGGCATCCGGCCAGAGGTCGGCGGCGATGGCGTCGCGCGATCGGGGTCGTCGGTCGAGGGCCAGGAGGGCGAACAACGCCTGCGCCTGTCGTCCGCCCAGGCGGACGGGACCGCCCGGGCCGACGACCTCGATCCGGCCGAGGAGGCGGACGGCGATGACGTCCGACAACGGTCGAGCGGGCATCTGAGCATCCCTCCTGACGGCCATCCGGGGGGCGGTCCCTCATCCGCCTCCACCGGGACGCCGTGATCCGGATCGGCCCCCCAGCCGATCCGGTCCCGTGCTGGCCGCTCCCCCCGGGCGGCCAGCCCGTCGGCCGATGATGCTCTCGAACCCCGCCCGGCGGTAGGGAGCACGTGACAGCGGGCCTGTCGGCCAGCCGACACCCGCGTCGGGGCCGGGTCGGCGCGGACCCGCTGCCGGGACCACCGCCGGGCCGCCTCGCGGCGCCCGGATGTCCGGGTCGGACCGTTCGCTACACTCGCCTCCGTGCCGATCGCCGTCGTCGCGTTCGACTTCGACCCCGTGCTTCGTTACGGCGACAACGCCGTGCGGCTGGAAACCCTGGCCCTGGCCGCCGCGATCCTCGCGGCGCTCCTGCTGGCGGCGCGGATCGCGAGGCGCACGACGGTCGAGGCGCCCGACGGGCCGGACGCGCCGCCGGGTGACGCCCACCTGCGGCTCGACGACCTTGTCCTGCTGGTGCTGGCCATCGTTCCCGGAGCGGTCGCCGGCGGCCGCCTCGGCTACGCCCTGCTCCATCTCGACTACTACGCCGCGCATCCGGGGGCGATCGTCGATCCAGCCCAGGGCAGCCTCGAGCTGAGCCTGGCCGTCGTGGGCGGGACCCTCACCGGGATCTACGCGGCCCGGCTCATCGGCGAGAGCGTTGGGCGGTGGCTCCAGGTGGCCACACTGCCGCTTCTCATCGGGCTAGCCATCGGCAAGCTCGCCATGGCCCTCGGCGGCCACGGACAGGGAGCGCCATCTGACCTGCCGTGGGCGACGAGCTACCTCGGCGACCGGGCGTGGGGCTCGCTGGGCCCGGCCATCCCGTCGCACCCGTCGCAGGTCTATGAGGCGATCGCCAGTGCCGTGATCCTGCTGGCGCTCATGGCCTGGATAGCGCGCCGGCCGGTCCGCCCCGACGGCGTCGCCTTCCTCGTCGCCCTGGGCGGGTGGGCCCTCGCCCGTGCCGTGATCGCGGCCACGTGGCGGGACGCCGGGGTGGTGGGCCCCCTGCTCGCCGAGCAGCTGCTCTGCCTGGGGATCGTGGTGGGCTGTCTCGCCGCCTTCGCCCGGGCGACGCGGCCGGCGTTCCTCTTCGCTCGCCGGGTCGCCCCGACCCCCGAACCCGACGTCGAGGCGCGCCCCCCGGTCTGACCGCGTCCGCCCCGCGCCCGGGCCGGGCGTTGGTGGCGCTGGAGTATCGTGGCAGGGTCGCACGAGGCGCCCGAAACCACAGAAAGCGTGAGGTCACGATGACGCAGGTCGCAGAGCCGCGCTCCGCCGGCAAGGGCGACGCGCAGCTCGGGGAGCCGGTCAGCCACTGGATCGGCGGCCGTCGCGTGGCCGGGACCTCCGGCCGCCGTGGGCCCGTCTACAACCCCGCCACCGGGCGCCTCGCCCGCGAGGTCGATTTCGCCTCCACGGAGGAGGTCGACGCCGCCGTTCGGGCCGCCAGGGAGGCCTTCGCCGGCTGGCGTTCGACGTCGCTGTCGAAGCGGACAGAGATCCTGTTCCGCATCCGGAACCTGGTCGACCAACACCGCCACGACATCGCCGCGCTGCTGACCGCCGAACATGGCAAGGTCACCTCGGACGCGCTCGGCGAGGTGGCCCGCGGCATCGAGAACCTCGAGTTCGCCTGCGGCATCCCGAACCTGCTCAAGGGCGGCTTCAGCGAGCAGGTCTCGACGGGGGTCGACGTCTACCAGATCCGCCAGCCGCTGGGCGTGGCGGCCGGGATCACCCCGTTCAACTTCCCGGCCATGGTCCCGATGTGGATGTTCGGCAACGCCATCGCCTGCGGCAACACGTTTGTCCTCAAGCCGTCCGAGAAGGACCCCTCGGCGTCGCTGCTCGTCGCCGGGCTGCTCAAGGAAGCGGGCCTGCCGGACGGCGTCTTCAACGTCGTCCACGGCGACAAGGTCGCGGTCGACCGAATCCTCGAGCACCCCGACATCAAGGCGGTCTCGTTCGTCGGCTCGACGCCGATCGCGAAGTACATCTACGAGACGGGGACGCGGAACGGCAAGCGTGTGCAGGCCCTGGGTGGGGCGAAGAACCACATGGTTGTCCTGCCCGACGCCGACATCGAGATGGCCGCCGACGCCGCCGTCTCGGCCGCCTACGGCTCGGCCGGCGAGCGCTGCATGGCGATCTCGGTCGTGGTTGCCGTCGGCAACGTCGCCGATCCGCTCGTCGCGGCGATCAAGCAGCGGTTGCCGAAGATCCAGGTTGGACCGGGCAGCGAGGCGTCCTCCGAGATGGGGCCGCTGGTGACCCGCGAGCATCGCGACAAGGTCGCCTCGTACCTCGACAAGGGCCAGAAGCAGGGCGCCACGCTCGTCGCCGACGGCCGCGATCACCCGCTGTTCGGCGGTGACGGCTTCTTCCTGGGGCTGTCGCTGATCGACAACGTCACGCCGGAGATGGACTCGTACCGCAACGAGATCTTCGGCCCGGTCCTCGAGGTCGTCCGCGTCCCGACCTACGCCGACGCCGTTCGCCTCGTCAACGACAACCCGTACGGCAACGGTACGGCGATCTTCACCCGCGACGGGGGCGCCGCGAGGCAGTTCCAGTTCGAGGCCGAGGCCGGGATGGTCGGGATCAACGTGCCGATCCCGGTGCCGGTCGCCTACTACAGCTTCGGTGGCTGGAAGAACTCGCTGTTCGGCGACCTGCACATGTACGGCCCCGAAGGCATCCAGTTCTACACGCGGGCCAAGGTCGTGACCTCGCGCTGGCCCGACCCCGGCACGTCAAAGGTCGACCTGGGCTTCCCGCGGACCCGCTAGCCCGCGAGCGGCGGCCTAGTGGTCGCCGACCGCGCGGCGGGTCCCGCCGAACGGGATGACCTCGGTCGACTCGCCCGCGCCCGACTCCACCCGCAGCGGCACGGCCAACAGCGCCAACCACGGCTGGACGCCGGCACGGGCGCGCTCGACGTAGGCGTTGGCTCCGGCGTCGTCCGCCTCGACGACGACCCGGACGCGACCCACCCCCACCTCGCGGACTTCGTCGGTCGCCCGCGCCGAACGTCGCAACGCCTCGAGGAACGCGGCAAACACCGGGCCCGACCGCGTGGTGCCGATGAGGCGGTCGAGGTCCCCGAAGCCCTGCAGCCAGACGAGCATCGTCGTGCGCGGCACCGGCGCCCCCGACGGCCGCCGAGCGCGGTGCCGGCGGCGGTGTGGGCGCTCCGCGGCGGTGCCGGTGGGGGGCGATCCACCAAGGAAGGCCTCGATCGCTCGCGCCGAGCGCGCGTGATCCTCGTCGAGCGGCGGCAGGACGAACCGCCGGCCGCGCGGGGTGTGACGCGCGGTTCGCCGTGGGGACGTGACCGCCTCGGCCTCCGGGGATGCCTGCGGCGCGATGCCCTCGGGTTGATCCTCCACCAGTGGCGGGGTCTCGACGTCCGGCGCGGAAGGCGGGGGCGGAGCGACGGCCGCGGTCACCGCGCTCGCCGCGGAAACAGCCGCCTGCGGCGGGGCTGAGGACGGGCCAAGCCGCCCCCAACGGGCCTCGGGCCCCGTCGGGACGAAGAACTCGAGATCGCTGCCGGGCGCCGTCGACGGTCTGGCGATGACCCGTCGCGGGCTCAACCGGCGGTGAGCCGTGCGTCGACGGCGCGCCTCTCGCCCGCGCCGCGAGCGGAGGATGGCGACCTGGCCGAGGAACGCGAGGTTCACCAACAGGGCCACTGCCAGACAGGCGAGGAGAACGTCGCGGGACATGGGCCTCCGACGGCAGGGGGCTGGGAGTCGCGGCGGCGGGACCCTGCCCGTCGCGGAACGGCGATTCTAGGCCGATCCGGGCGATCGTGAAGCCCGACCCGGCCGCGGCCTCAGCTCATCCGCGCGTAGGCCGCCGCCGAGCGCTTGATGAACCGACCCTGACCTTTTCGCCCGGTGAACCTCCCGTCCCGAACGATGACCGAGCCGCGCGACAGGACGACGTCCGACGCGCCCTGGACCTCGCGACCCTCGTAGCACGAGTAATCGACCGCCATGTGGTGCGTCTTCGCCGAAATCCGGCGCTTCCGGTTCGGGTCGTAGACGACAAGGTCGGCGTCGGAGCCGATCGCCACGGCGCCTTTCTTCGGGTACATCCCGAACAGCCGCGCCGGCGCAGTCGAGATGAGCTCGACCCAGCGCTCCCTCGTCAGCTTGCTGCCCACGACCCCACCGTCGTGGAGCAGGTCGACGCGGTCCTCGACGCCGGGCAGACCGTTCGGGATCTTCCGAAAATCGCCTTTACCCATGTCCTTCTGGCCATGGAAGTCGAACGGACAGTGGTCGGTGGAGACGACCTGCAGATCGTCCTTGATGAGCCCCGACCACAGTTCGGGCCAGTGGTCCTTCGTGCGCAGCGGCGGCGAGCAGACGAACTTCGCGCCATTGAACCCGTGACCCAGGTCGTCGAGCGACAGGAACAGGTACTGCGGGCAGGTCTCGGCGAACGCCATGGCCCCACGGTCGCGCGCCGCGCGGACGGCGTCGAGCGCGTCGCGCGCCGACAGGTGGACGACGTAGACGGGCACCCCGGCGGCCTCCGCCAGACGAATGACGCGGTTCGTCGCCTCGCCCTCGAAGATCGGGTAACGGACGACGCCGTGATAGAGCGGATCCGTCTTGCCCTCGTCGGCGTACTGCGCCGCGACGACGTCGATCGCCATGCCGTTCTCGGCGTGCATCATGATCAGCCCGCCGTTCTCGCGGGTCCGCTGCATCGCCCGGAAGATCGCCCCGTCGTCGCTGTAAAAGACGCCCGGGTAGGCGGTGAACAGCTTGAAGTCCGGCACGCCCTCGGCGACCAGCTGGTCCATCTCGCGCAGCGAGTCGTTTGTGACGTCGCTCATGATCATGTGGAAGCCGTAGTCGGCGACGGCGTTGCCTTCGGCCTTGGCGTGCCAGGCGTCGAGCCCCTCGCGAAGCGACTTGCCCTTCGACTGAACGGCGAAGTCGACGATCGTCGTCGTCCCGCCGAATGCCGCGGCGCGCGTTCCCGTCTCGAACGTGTCCTTGGCGAAGGTGCCGCCGAACGGCAGCTCCATGTGGGTGTGGACGTCGATCGCGCCCGGAATGACGTACTTGCCGCGAGCGTCGATCGTCTCGTCGACGGCCATCCCCTGTCCTGCCATGTCGGCGCCGATCGCGGCGATCGTCTCGCCGTCGATCAGGACGTCGGCCCGGGACGAGCCCTCGGCGGTGACGATCGTGCCGTTGGTGATGAGGGTGCGCATCGCTTCTCCGGCTCCCAGCCCTGCGTCGAGCGAGGATACCGAATGGGCGGCGACCCCGAGGGCCGCGTCACGAGCGCGCGATCGCGGGCGACCCGGCGTCTAGGTGGGTGGCGCGCCTCGGCGTCGACGGGTCAGGGCGCCCTGCCACCCCACGGCCAGACTCATGCCGGCGAGGATCGCCAGGACCTGCAGCACGCCGAGGGGTTCACGCGCCGTGGCGCGGTCGGTGGCGGTCGACGTCGGCGGTGGCGAGAGGAAGACGGTCGGGCCGGCGGGCGGGGCGGGGACGCCGGGCAGGTTGGTGCCCCCGGGGCGCAGCGTCGGCGTCGGGGCGGGGACCGCCGGGGGCGTGGGCCTCGGCGTGGGCGGCGGTGTCGGTGCCAGGCCGAACGGCGGAAGCTCGCCGACGATCGCGCTCGGCTGGATGCTGCGGTCCTGGTTCTTGTTGCCGGCGCCGTCGAGGCTCAGCGTGCGCATGTGCCACGGCGAGCCCGAGACGGTCCCTGCGCCGTCGCGCGGGCCGCCGGCCGCCTTGTCCCAGAAGGCGGACTGCGCGAGGTGGCCGCCCCAGGCGAGCAGAACCGCCGATCCGCTCGAGGTGAAGTTGACCTTGAAGTCGGCGCTGCTGTTGCCGTTGACCGAGCCGCCGTGGACGGGCCCGCTGATGCTCGTGATCGTGCCGCCCCAGATCGTCAGCCGCCGTGACGCCGCCGAATAGACCTCGGCCGCGGTGACGCTGAGGCCGTTCGCCACGAACGGGTCGGTCGGGAAGGCGCGCGAGCTCGAGGCCGGCAGGCCCGGGCACATCGACGACACACCTCCGCCACCGGCGCCGCACAGGTTCGGCGATCGCCATGCACTCCAGGTGGCGAGGAAGTCGTAGGCCTTGTGGCCGCCGGCCGTGAAGTCGTAGTTGATGTGAATCGTATGGCTGCCCTTGCTCAGCCCCTCGACGGCAAGACGGAAGGGGACGACCCCACCCTCCGGGTAGCGCGAGTTGTTGCCGTTGAGGTTGCCGTTCTGCCAGGCCAGGTCGCGCGAGGCCCACTGGTCGAGGTTCACGCCACCACCCGCGGCGCGGACGTTCATCGGGCGGAACACCAGGACCAGCAGGGCGACGATGCTCAGGGCGACGAGCAGCTCCAGCACCTTGCGGAGGTGGCGGTCGCGGCGTACCGAACGGCCCTCGAGATCCCACCACGGGTCTCGTCGTCGGAGAGGCAGGCGCATGACGGAAGGCACCAGGCAGTTCCGAAGGAATAGGTGAGGCCGAGTCTTGACCGGAGGGGTACCGGTGTCGAGGGGCCCCTCCGGGCTAGCCAGCCGCCGTCAGGCCACCGAACTGCACCTCGACGGGCGTCGGGCGTCGAGATTCGCGGTGCCGTCCCGCACCGCTGTCCCTAACGGCGGCGCGCGGGTGCCGCGCCGGGTCGCACGCTGGCCAGGGCGGGGATGATCTCCCGGCCGTAGACGTCGAGGACCTCCTCCTCGTCGCCGTTCATCAGGTAGATGTTGAACTGATCGACACCGGCGTCGGCCAGCAGGCGCAGCTTGGCGACGTGGGCGTCGACGGAGCCGAGGACGCAGAACCGATCCGTCACCTCGTCGCCGACGAAGGCAGCGTTCGTCGAGCCGACCTCGGCGTGGTGGTGGTAGTCGTAGCCCGCCCGGTCCTGGATGTAGCCGGTCAGGGCCTCCGGCAGCCGCTCGCGCGGGTACTTCGTCACCAGGTCGACGACGTGGTTCGAGACGAGCGCCGGAAACCAGCGGGTCCGCTCGCGGCAGACCTCGAGCGAGCCGAAGTGGGCCGGTGCGGCTGCCTGGACGCGAACGCTGCCTGCCGGGCGGCCGGCGGCGGCCTCGGCCTCGCGGACCTGGTCGACGAACCAGCGGACGAGGTCGGGGTCGGCCAGCTGGAGGATCACGCCGTCGGCGATCCGGCCGGTCATGGCGAGGGCCATCGGCCCGTAACCGGCCACCCAGACCGGCAGCTTCCATGAGCCGGCCCACGGCAACCGGAGCTCCGTTCCCTCGTACTCGATGGCCCGGCCCTCGACCAGCTCACGGATGACCCGGACGGCCTCCTCGAGCGTTGCCATCGTCGTCGGCGGTTTGCCGAGGACGCGTCGCGCGCTGTCGCCGCGGCCGATGCCCAGGTCCATCCGACCACTGCTGACCTCGTCGAGGACGGCGAGCGCCGAGGCCGTCACGGACGGCTCGCGCGTGGCCGGGTTCGTCACGCACGTCCCCAGTCGCAACGTCGTCGTCGCCTGGGCCATCAGCGTCAGCAGGACGTACGGCTCGCGCCACAGCACGTGCGAGTCGAACAGCCAGCCGTAGGCGAACCCGGCGGCCTCCGCCCGGCGGGTCAGCGCAAGGGTCCGCTCGATCGTCTGGTCTGGCTTGAGCGTGAACCCGAACTGCATCCGACGTTACGGGCTGACGAGATCCGCGTAGGCGTCCGGTCGTCGGTCGCGGTAGAACTGCCAGGTCTGGCGGACCTCCTGGATCTTGTCGAGGTCCATGTCCCGGACGAGGAGCTCCTCGTCGTGCGCGCTGCCCACGTCGCCGATGAACTGGCCGCGCGGGTCGACGAAATAGCTCTGGCCGTAGAAGTCGTCGTCGCCGATGTCCTTCTCGATGCCGACGCGGTTGATGGTCCCGACGAAGTAGCCGTTGGCGACCGCGTGGCTGACCTGCTCGATCCGCCACAGGTACTCGGACAGCCCGCGGCTCGTGGCGCTCGGGATGAACACGATCTCCGCGCCGTTGAGGCCAAGCGCGCGGGCGCCCTCCGGGAAGTGGCGGTCGTAGCAGATATAGACGCCGACCTTGCCAACCGCCGTCTCGAAGACCGGATACCCCAGGTTGCCGGGCCGGAAATAGAACTTCTCCCAGAAGCCCTTGACGTGGGGGATGTGCGTCTTGCGGTACTTGCCCAGGTACTTCCCGTCGGCGTCGATGACCGCGGCGGTGTTGTAGTAGATGCCGGCGGCCTTGTCGTCCTCCTCGTACATCGGGACGACGAGGACCATGCCCGTCTTCTTCGCCAGGTCCTGCATTCGCTTCGTGGTCGGGCCGTTCGGGATGTGCTCCGTGTAGCTGTAGTACTTCGCGTCCTGCACCTGGCAGAAGTAGGGGCCGTAGAACAGCTCCTGGAAGAGCATCACCTGGGCACCCTGCCTGGCCGCCTCGGTGGCGTGCTTCTCGTGCTTCTGGATCATCGACTCCTTGTCGCCGGTCCAGCTGGCCTGCAGGAGCGCCCCCCGGACGATGCGCGGCATCTCGACCCTCACTTCTCGTGTCGGAAGATGGCAGAGGGTACACCCGTGGCCCGGGGCCGGCGATCCGATGGCCGGCCGTCGCCCGCCTCCCGGCCTGGGCGGCAGACTCAGCCTGCCGCCGATGCCACCTTCGGCTGCTCCATGAACCACTCGCGAAATTCTCGACACCGCCCGTCCGGGTCGAAGCGGCAGACGAAAATGTTGCTGTACGTCGTCCGCACGCTCGCCCGGTCCGGTTCGAAGTAGATGCTTTCGCCCGTCGCCACGAGCACGTCGCCGTCGACCGCCAGCGGCGTGTAGGACGCCTGCCAGCTGTCGGGCTCGTCCGGGTCCTTGAGCCACGCCGCGACAATGGCGTCGCGACCGACGACCGGTTTCGCGTACGGGCCGTAGAAGTAGCGCGCGCTGTCGCTGAACAGCCGCTCGATCAGGGCCCGGTCGTTGGAGCGCCACGCCTCGACGTACGCGTCGAGCCACACCGCGAAGTGGTTGCGATCCATCGGCCGTCCCTCCTGCCCTGCTCCAGCTGGCGACGGTATCACGGGCTTCGGGCGCGCCGTTTCCTGCGCCTTGGACCGTGTCGGGCCGGAGTACGCTTCGGCCCCCCTGGTCACGGACCGCCGAGGTGAGACGAGGATCGCGATGAACGACGACGGCGATCTGCTTCGACGTACCGCGGAGCTCGCGGCGTCATTCCTCGACGGTCTGGCCGACCGCCCGGTTGGGCGTCCGGTTGCGGTCGAGGATCTCCGCGCAGCGCTGGGCGGACCGCTGCCCGAACGAGGGGCCGATCCGGGAAGCGTCGTCGAAGCTCTCGCCGCCGCGGCGGACGCCGGCCTCGTCGCGACGGCCGGCCCACGCTACTTCGGATTCGTCGTGGGTGGCTCGCTGCCCGCCGCGGTCGCGGCCGACTGGCTGACGAGCGCCTGGGACCAGAACGCCGGGCTGTATGTCCTGTCGCCGGCGGCCGCCGTCGTCGAGGAGACCGTCGCGGCCTGGCTCGTCGAGCTGTTCGGCCTTCCGCGCGCGGCGAGCGTGGGCTTCACGACCGGCGCGACGATGGCCAACTTCACGGCGCTCGCCGCCGCCCGCCACGCCCTCCTGGCCCGGGCCGGCCGGGACGTCGAGCGCGACGGGTTGTTCGGCGCGCCGGACCTGCCGGTCATCGTCGGCGCCGAGGCGCACGTGACGATCCACGTCGCGCTGCAGATGCTGGGACTGGGGCGGGAGCGCGTCCATCGCATCGCGACCGACGAGCAGGGCCGGATGCGTCCCGAGGAGCTCACGGCGGTCCTCGCCTCGCTCGACCGCCCGGCGATCGTCTGCGCCCAGGCGGGCAACGTGAACACCGGCGCGTTCGACCCGTTGCCGGCGATCGTCGCCGCGGTTCGCGACAACGGCGGCTGGCTCCACGTCGATGGGGCCTTCGGCCTGTGGGCGGCCGCGGCGCCGGCGAGGCGCCGCCTGGTCGAAGGCCTGGGAGACGCGGACTCGTGGACCACGGACTCGCACAAGTGGCTCAACGTGCCGCACGATTCGGGGATCGTCATGGTCCGCGACGCGGCCGCCCATCACGCCGCGATGACGCTGGGTGCGGCGTATTACGTGGAGACGGCCGGCGCCGAGCGCGACAGCTACAACTGGGTCGCCGAATCGTCACGCCGGGCCAGGGGTTTCACCGTCTACGCCGCGCTGCGATCGCTGGGCCGCGACGGCCTCGCGGCGCTCATCGAGCGCTGCTGCGTGCTCGCGCGCCGGATGGCCGACCGGCTGGCCGCGGAGCCGGGCATCGAGATCCTCAACGACGTCGTCCTCAACCAGGTCCTCGTCAGGTTCACCGCCGGCGGCGACGAGCAGGCTGCCGATGCTCGAACGCGCGAGGTCGTCGCCGCCGTGCAGCGCGACGGCACCTGCTGGCTGGGCGGCACGACGTGGCACGGGTTCGCCGCCATGCGGGTGTCGGTCTCGAACTGGCGGACGACCGAGGCGGACATCGACCGCTCCGCGGACGCGATCGTGCGCCGCGCGGCGGCCAGTCGGCCGGCGGTGCCGACCGCCGGCTGAGGCCAGACGCGGCCGCGAGATTCCGGTGCATGGGCGCACCGGCGGCCGCGCCCTGATCTCGTGGCCCGACGAGTGTGCTGTAATGGCGGTCCGGCCCCGGTGGGCCCGGTCGGGCGAGCTTCCACCCGGCTCGCGCAGGACCGGGCCGCAGTCGACAGAAGGTGGACATGGGCATCAGCACCGCACCCGGCAGCATGACCAGCGAAGAGATCGTCGCCCTGTCGCGGGAGCACACGTTCTTCTCGTGGTCGATCCAGGGCGCCGTGGACCCCATCGCCATCGACCACGCCGAGGGCGTCTACCTCTACACCCCCGAAGGAAAGCGCATCCTCGACTTCAACAGCCAGCTGATGTCGGTGAACATCGGCCACGGCGACCGGCGGGTCATCGACGCGATCGCCCAGCAGGCGGCGAAGCTGCAGTACGTCCAGCCGGCGTTTGTCACCGAGCCGCGGGCGCGCCTCGGCGCGAAGCTGGCGGAGATCCTGCCCGGCGACCTCGACAAGGTCTTCTTCACCCTGGGCGGCGCGGAGGCGATCGAGAACGCGATCAAGCTCGCCCGCCACTACACGGGGCGGTACAAGGTGCTCGCCCGCTATCGCGCGTATCACGGGGCGACGATGGGAGCGATGACGCTGACCGGCGACCCGCGGCGCTGGGCCAACGAGCCCGGCCTGGTCGGCGTGGTCCGCTATCCCGACACCCATCGCTGGGGCGAGAAGGAGCCCCGGCCGGTCCAGGAGGCGCTGCAGGGGCTCGAGGATGTCATCCGCTACGAAGGGCCGGGGACGATCGCCGCCGTGTTCCTCGAGACGATAGTCGGCACCAACGGCATCCTCATCCCGCCCGACGGCTACATCCAGGGCGTGCGGGCGCTGTGTGACAAGTACGACATCCTCATGGTCGCCGACGAGGTGATGGCGGGCTTCGGCCGAACGGGCCGCTGGTTCGCCATCGATCACTGGGAC
>JBGPDX010000061.1:0-12475 GCA_041482475.1 Candidatus Limnocylindria bacterium
GACGCCTTCGGGCACGACCCGCAGTTCCCCGGGATCATGGCCGACGCCGGCGTCTCGTCGAGCTCGTGGGCCCGCGGCCCGTTCCACGAGTGGGGACCGCACTGGGTCCGCGGTCCCGCACGCGTCGCCATCGCCGAGATGGCAGCGGGCGAACCGCCGCGGATGCAGTTCGCGACGGAGTTCGACTGGGTCGCGCCCAGCGGCCGGGCGCTGCTCACGAGCTTCATGGCCAATCACTACTCGGCCGGCTGGTGGATGGACGCCTCGACCACGCTCGAGGACGCCGAGACGGTCGTCCACGCCCTCTTCACCGACCTCGCCGCGCTGGCCGCGACGAAGAACGTGCTGCTCCCCGTCGGCACGGACTACAGCCCACCGAACAAGTGGCTCACCGCGATCCATCGCGACTGGGGCCGGCGCTATGTCTGGCCGAAATTCATCAGCGCGCTGCCGCGCGAGTTCTTCGACGCCGTCCGCGCGGAGCGTTCGAAGACCGGCCGCGGCTTCACCCCCGTCAGCCGCGACATGAACCCCATCTACACCGGCAAGGACGTGTCGTTCAGCGACACGAAGCAGGCCCAGCGGGTCGCCGAGAACACGCTGCTGGCCGCCGAGAAGTTCGCCACGATCGCATCGCTCCTGGGCGCCCGCTATCCCGGCGAGATCATCGACAAGGCCTGGCGGCAGCTGCTCTTCGGCGCTCACCACGACGGCATCACCGGCTCCGAATCGGACCAGGTCTACCTTGACCTCCTGGGCGGCTGGCGCGAGGCGCTCGAGCACGGCCAGGCGGCCCTCGATGGCGCCCTCGGCCACCTGGGCTCGCGCATCGACACGACCGGGGACGGCCTCGCGGTCACCGTCTTCAACGCCATGTCGTGGCCCCGAACGGACATCGCCCGGGCCGTCCTCGCCGTGCCCGCCGGCGCCAGGGGCGTCGAGCTGCGCGACGACGACGGCCGGCCCGTCCCGCTGCTCGTCGAGGCGGTCGCGCGTGGTGACGGCACGGTCACCCGTGCCAGGATCGCGTTCGTGGCGCGCGACGTGCCGGCCCTCGGCTACCGGACCTGGCGCGCGGTTCCGTCCAACACCCCGCTCGACGCCGCGGGCTGGCGCGCCGACGGCTCCACGACGATCGAGAACGAGGCGTACGCCGTCACGGTCGACGCGGGACGCGGCGGAGCGATCGTCGGCCTGGTCGACAAGCGAACACGCAAGCAGCTCATCCAGGAGGGCAAGGCGGCCAACGAGCTGCTGGCCTATCGCGAGTACCCCAACCACCCATTGTTCGCCGAGGGCCCGTGGCACCTGACGCCGGACGGGCGCTCGAACTCCTCCGCTGACAGCCCGGCCACGGTGACCGTCGAGTCGTCGCCGATCGGGCGGCGGATCGTCGTCGAGGGACCGTTCGAGGACTGCGCCCGGCGGCAGGAGATCGTCCTGTGGGACGGCCTCGAGCGGGTCGAGTTCGCGACGACGATCGACGGCTATCGCGATCACGACCGGCTGTTCCGGATCCGCTTCCCGGCCTCGGTCGAAGGCGGCGCCCCGGTGTCCGAGGTCGGCAACGCGGTCGTCGGGCGCGGCTTCGGCTTCCCGAACGTCGACGTCGCCAGGGTGCCGTTCACCCTCGACAACCCGGCCTACAACTGGTTCGGCCTTGGCTCCGCGGCGCGGGTCGCGCTCGTCGATGCGGGGGCCGGTCGCGGCGCGGCCCGGGCGTCCCGGGCGATCGGCATCGCCGAGGTCATCGTGCCGGACGATCCCGCCCAGGACGACGCGGTCCGCGGCCTCGTCGTCGCCCTCGTCCGGCAGGGCGTGACGTCGACGCTGTCGACCCAAGACGGCAGCCGCTACGGCGTGCTCCACATCGATTCGAACCTGCCGGACGTGCGTGTCGCGGTCGGCGGTCCGTCGGAGAACCACTTCGTGGCGCGGCTGCTCGAGGCCTCGCAGGCCGGCTATCGCGCGGAGCTCGACCGGCAGCTGGCGGCCCGCGGCTGGGCTCGCCTGTGGGTGCCGGCCACGCCGCGCGACCGCAACGCCTTCGATGCCTTCCCGGACCTCCGCGGCGTCCGCGACCTGCCGGTGCTCGTCGTGGCGGGTCGCGACACGGGCTCCACGGGCAAGGCGGTCGACGCCCTGTCGACCGACCTCGACGACGCCGTCGTCATGGTCGAGCAGCCGGCGAGCCTCGACGGCGACACCGGCCGCGTCGAGGACTACACCGTTGCGGTCCTCAACCGCGGCAACCCCGGCTTCAACGTCGAGCCGGACGGCAGCCTCTACCTGTCGCTCATGCGCTCGTGCAGCGGCTGGCCGTCGGGTGTCTGGATCGACCCGCCGCGGCGGTCGGTGCCGGACGGCTCGAACTTCCAGTTCCAGCACTGGAGCCACACCTTCGACTACGCCCTGGCCGGATCGGCCGGGGACTGGCGGAGCGGCGGCATCGTCCGCCGCGGTCACGACTACAACAACCCGCTCATCGTCCGTGTCCTCGACGCGCACCCGGGCGACCTTCCCGCCGCGGCCGGCCTGCTGGAGGTCGAGCCCGCCTCCGTCGTCCTGACCGTCCTCAAGCCGGCCGGCAATCCGCACAGCCGGATGGCACAGCCCGACGTCGATGCGTCGAGCGGCGTGCTGCTCCGCCTGTACGAGTCGGCGGGACGCCAGACGACGGCGACGGTCCGGACGCTGTGGCCGGTCGGCGAGGCGGCCACGACCAACGTCATGGAGGAGGCCTCGACCGCGCTCCGGCCGAAGGGCGGGACGCTGGAGGTGCGGGTCGCCGGGTTCGAGATCGCCAGCGTTCGGGCGACCCTCCAGGTCCCGGCGAAGGCTCGGCGGACGTCGGGGGAGCTGGCGCCGCGCGCGGAACCGGCTCAGCCCGTCTTCTCCGACTACTGGCTCCACAACAAGGGCGCCGCGCCGGTCGGCTACCAGCCCGTGACGGTCCAGATCAAGCCGTCGCTCGTCGCCGGGAGCGGACCCTTCACGGTGCCGGTCGTCGTCGCCTCCGAGCGGACGGACGAGGCCTCCGCCGGCTCGGTCACGTTCCTCGCGCCGCCGGGCTGGGAGGTCGCGCCGGCCGAACGGGTCTACCGGCTGGCGCCCGGCGCCCATCTCGCCTTCGACGTCTCGATCCGGCCGGCGAACGGCGCTTCGGCCGGCCGCTACTTCGTGGCCGCCCGGATCGCCGACGAGGCGGGCCAGGTCCACGAGGACGTCGTCCGGATCGACTACCAGCCGGGCGGACGGGGCAACGGCAAGGCGAGCGAGTCGGACCTGCGGTCCGCGTCGCTCTACGCGGCCGTCGCCCGTGCCCTGAGGCCGGTCGGGCTCGAGCCGGCGACGAAGCTGCCGGCGAACGGCCTGGCCACGGACGTGGCAGGACCCGAGCTCGAGGTAACGCTCGTCACCCGCGACGTCCGGCTGCGGCCGGGCGAGCATGGCAAGGTCCAGGTTCGGCTGCGGAACCGCGCCGCCAGCGAGATCCGCGGCGAGGCCCAGGTCGTGAGCCCGCACGAGACGTGGCCGGCGATCCGCCCCTGGACGCAGGGCTTCGCGGTCCCGCCGGGCAAGGAGACGACGGTGACGTTCGCCGTCGACCCCCCGTTCGACTTCCGCGGCGGGACGTGGTGGGCGCTCGTCAAGGTCATGTATTTCGGCCGGCTCAGCTACACCGAGTCGGTCCCCATCGAGGTCGCCCCGGCGGCGGCCCGCGTCGAGACACCCGTCTCGGCCTGACGGAGGCTCGAAATGGCAAACCGGGCAAACCGGATCAAGGTCGGCGTCCTGCCGTGGGGCCAGAACATCGACTGGCCGTCGCTGCGGGAGGTCGGCCGGCGTGCCGACGAGCTCGGCTACGACTCGCTCTGGACGTGGGACCACCTCTACCCCATCCAGGGCGACTGGCGGCGGCCGATCTTCGAGGGCTACATGACCCTCGCCGGCTGGTCCGGCGTCACGACCCGGACGACCCTCGGACTGATGGTCGGCGCCAACACGTTCCGCAACCCGGCCCTGACGGCCAAGCTGGCGACGACCCTCGACCACATGAGCGACGGGCGGGCGGTCCTGGGCATCGGCGGTGCCTGGTTCGAGCGTGAGCACGAGGCCTACGGCATCGACTTCGGGTCGGGCTTCGGGGAGCGGCTCGACTGGCTCGACGAGGCGGTCGAGCTGATGCGCGCCATGCTCGACGGCGAGGAGGGCACGGCGCGCGGCCCGCGCTACCACGCGAAGAACGTCCGCAACGACCCGCCGCCGATCCAGAAGCGGCTGCCGATCCTCATCGGCGGCGACGGCGAGAAGAAGACGCTGCACACCGTCGCCAAGTACGCCGACGCCTGGAACACCGGCGGCGACATCGACTTCGTGCGCCACAAGGACGAGGTCCTGCGCCAGTGGTGCGAGCGCGTCGGTCGCGACCACACCGAGATCGAGCGGACGCTGGGCCTCGGTGGGCTCGTCATCCGCGACTCGGCGGCCGAGGCGAAGAAGGTCGACGCGAAGTTTCGCGAGCGACACCCCGGCTACGACGATCCACCGAAGCTCGGCTCAGCCGCCCAGATCGCCGAGTCGCTCGTGCCGTTCGTCGAGCTCGGCTTCCGCCACATCCTGTACGACGTCCCCGCGCCGCTCGACGAGGAGACCCTCGAACGATTCGTCGGCGAGGTCAGGCCGATGCTCGAGCAGGCCGCGAGCGCGACCGCCCGGCGGTAGGGGCGGCGCTCAGTCTCCGTCCAGGATCTGGAAGTCCGTCAGGAGGACGAGCGGCTGTCCGGCGGCGTCGAGACCGAAGTACGACGGGTACGTGCCATCGCCCCAGCCCGACGCAAATGCGATGACGTTCAGTTGGTTGGGGTCGCCGATGGGTACGTCGGCGACGGAGTGGAGCTCGTTTCGGGACGGGAACACCGCCGCCTCGACGCGCCTGCTGTACAGATCCCACGCTCCGCTGCCGGCACGCGCCAGCCACTCGACCGCCTCGGCGCTCGCGAAACATCCGGTTCCCGAGTCGACCCCGTAGCCGACGAATTCGCCGGGCCCGAGCCCCGCGGGGTCCTGGCCTGCCGTGACCGCCAACTCCCATCGCAGCGGGTCGCCGGGGCGGACACGAATCATGGCGGCCGCGATCCGGTCGTCCCCGGAGCCGGGCGCCTCGGCGTGCAGGGTCGAGACGGGATACCGCCCGGACGGAAGCCATCGGGTGAACGGCAGCGCGCCGCCCGTGAAGAAGACGTCGGCGGCGGCGACGCGGCCGGTCTGAAGCATCAGATCGCCGGCGCTCCCGGCGAAGACGTCGACCTCGGTTCCACCCGACGTCACCACCCCACCCCGCGCAAATCGGCCGTAGACCTGTTCGACGGGCATCGAGCGAGTGGCGACCGTCGGGCCGGGCGACACACCATCAACGGCTGGGATAGACGTCGTGGGCAGCAGGTCCGACGCGGTGGGTCTCGGAGCGACCATGGACACGACGATGACCAGCACGGCGCCCAGCGCCGCGCCCAGTCCCGCCATCGATACGCGTTCGTCCACGCCCGTCAATCTAGGTACCAGCCAGTGGGGTTGACATCACCCATTCGGGTCCCTAGGATCAACGCCTGTTGATATAAAGCGCCGTTGATACGTGCGCTGCTTCCCTCCGCGAGGCCCTCACCCTTGCCGCCAAGCCGCGCCCGGATCCGCGCCACGATCGCCGCCGTCGTCGACCAGCCGGAGGAGCTGCGTGAGCTGCGCGCCATCCACAAGGCGCTGGCCGACGTCAACCGGCTGCGGATCGTCCAGCGCCTGGCCCGGGGGCACGCCAGCGTGACCGAGCTCATCCGGCACGTCGGCCTGTCGCAGCCCCTCGTCAGCTGGCACGTCGGTCGCCTTCGCGCGGCGGGCCTCATCGAGACACGCCGGAGCGGCCGCGAGACTCTGTGCCGCCTGCGGCCGGAGGCGTTCGAGGCCTTCGCCGCGCGCCAGCGGCTGGTCCTGGGGCTGGGTGAGGCGCCGACCGGAGCGGTCTCGTGAGCGACGGCTCGCTCGTCTCGCCGGCAACCCGCGCCAGGGTCCGTGCCGCCGTCGTCCCGCTGGTGGTGGCGATGGGTCGTCTGGGCCTGACGCCCAACGCGCTGACCCTCATCGGCTTCGGGATCTCCGTCCTCGCCGCGATCGCCGCGGCGAACCAGGCCTGGTTGGCGGCCGGCCTGCTGGTCATCGGCGGCGGCGTGTTCGACCTGTTCGACGGCGCCCTCGCTCGAGCGCAGGGCAAGGCCAGCCGTCTCGGCGCCTTCCTCGACTCCGTCTTCGACCGATGGGGAGAGGGCGTCATCTACCTGGGCATCGTCTGGGGCACCCTCGATCTCGGCCTCTGGCGGCCCGTCGTCCTGGCCGCCGCGGCCATGGCGGCGGCGTTCATGGTCAGCTACACCCGGGCGAAGTCGGAGAGCCTCGGCTTCACGCCGGGAAGCGGGATGGCCAGCGTCGGGCTGGCCCCACGCGAGGTGCGGATCGCGATCCTCACGATCGGCCTCATCGTGGCCGGGCTGCTGCCCGGGTTCCCGGAGGACATGGATCTGCCGGGCGCGATGGCGTACCCGCTGTCCGCGCTCGCGCTCGAGGCAGCCCTCGGGCTGATCACCGTCCTCGCCACGATCACGACCATCCAGCGGGTCGTCCACGTCATCAGGCAGTCTCGAGACCAGGAGCGGGGGTAACGATCAGGAGATGGACAGCGCATGAGCAGCAACGGCCGCAACGGCAAGACGCCGACCAACACATGGGCCGGGTCGGCACGCCGCAAGGACGGCAGGATCCGGGTCGCGATCGTCGGCGTCGGCAACTGCGCCAGCAGCCTCGTCCAGGGCCGCTGGTACTACGAGAACGCGAAGGAAACCGACTTCGTCCCCGGGCTGATGCACGTCAACCTTGGCGGCTACCACGTCCGCGACATCGACTTCGTCGCCGCCTTCGACATCGACAGGAACAAGGTGGGCAAGGACCTGTCGGAGGCGATCTACACGAAGCCGAACAACACGTACGTCTTCCAGCAGGTCCCCCACACGGGGGTGACCGTCGAGCGCGGGATGACCCACGACGGCCTCGGCAAGTACCTCAGCCAGATCATCGAGAAGGCGCCCGGACCCACGGCCGACATCGTCGGCATCCTCCGCGAGCGCGAGGTCGACGTCATGGTGTCGTACCTCCCGGTCGGCAGCGAGGAGGCCACCAAGTGGTACGTCGAGCAGGCCCTCCGCGCCGGCGTCGGCTTCATCAACGCCATCCCCGTGTTCATCGGCCGGGAGCCGTACTGGCAGCGCCGCTTCGCCGAGGTCGGCCTGCCGATCATCGGTGACGACATCAAGAGCCAGGTGGGCGCGACGATCAGCCATCGCGTGTTGACCCGCCTGTTCATGGACCGCGGCGTACGGCTCGATCGGACCTACCAGCTCAACTTCGGCGGCAACACGGACTTCCTCAACATGCTCGAGCGGGAGCGGCTCGAGTCGAAGAAGATCAGCAAGACCAACGCCGTCACGTCGATGCTCGACTACGAGCTCGACGAGGGGAACGTCCACGTCGGCCCCAGCGACCACGTGCCGTGGCTCGAGGATCGCAAGTGGTGCTACATCCGGATGGAGGGCACGACCTTCGGCGACGTGCCCCTCAACGTCGAGCTCAAGCTCGAGGTCTGGGACAGCCCCAACAGCGCCGGGGTCATCACCGACGCCATCCGCTGCCTCAAGCTGGGCCTCGATCGCGGCCTCAGGGGCACCCTCGTCGCGCCGGCCAGCTACTTCATGAAGAGCCCGCCGGTGCAACTCCACGACGACGTCGCGTTCAACCGTCTCGAGGCGTTCATCCGCGGCGACGACGTCGAGACGCTCGTCGGAACGGAGACGGCGGCTCCTCGCAAGCTCCGCAGGCTCGCCGCCGGCCCGCGGCCAAAGGCCGCGGCCGCCCCGCGGTGACCCGTCCGGAGCGACGCCTCGAGGCGCCCCATCGACGGGTGGATCGCGGGTCGCGCCTGCTGGAGAGAGGCGTCGTGCGGGGCTACCGCGCGGCATCGTGGCTCCTTGGTCACGTCCCGGAGGCGCTGGGCCGTGGTGTCGTCGGCACGGGCGGTCAGCTGTCCTACCTGGCGTGGCCAACGAAGCGGCGCTGGTCGAACGCGAACTTCGGCCACGTGCTGGGTCTGCCGCCGGACCACCCGCGGGTGCGCCGCCTGGCGCTCGCCGCGTATCGCCAGTACGGTCGCTACCTCGTCGAGCTGATGCGTCTGCCGCGACTGGGCCCCGATGAGATCGGCCGTCTGGTCGACGTCGACGCACTCGACGGCGTCGAGCCTCTCTGGCGCGGGTCCAGCGGCGGCTTGATCCTCGCCGTCGGCCACGTCGGCAACAACGAGGCGGTCGCCGCCGGCGTGGCCAAGCGGGGCTGGCCGATCAGCGTCCTGGCCGACGATTCGTCGTTCCCGGAGATGTACGACCTGCTCAGACGACAGCGCGAGGCGTGGGGCGTGCGGGTGATCGCCTGGCGGAACCTGCGCGAGATCTACTCGGTCCTTCGCCGCCGCGAGATGCTGGCCTTGCTCATCGATTGGGGCTATCGGCCCGACGGCATCCCCGTTCGGCTGTTCGACGCGTGGACGACGCTGCCGGCGGGACCCGCCACGCTCGCGGCGCGGACGGGCTCGCGCATCGTGCCGGTGTCCGTCCGGCGAGGGGCCAACGGCGCCTTCGACGTGAGCTGGGCGGAGCCCATCGAAGTCCGCTCGTCAGAGCCGGCCGAGCTGGTCAGGGCGACCCAGGCGATGGCCGACGCGCTCCAGGCGACGATCGCCGCCGCGCCAGAGCAGTGGTACAGCTTCAAGCCGATCTGGCCCGCCACCCGTGAGGAGTCGCGTGAGCTCGAGCGTCGCGCCGCAGCGGCGATCGCCGGCAGGGGGCCGGCGACGCTCGACGAGCCGCGGATCCCGGGCGACGCGCGGGCGGCGTCCCGCTCCGCCCACGAGGCGGCCTCCGCGCCGGCGCCGGAGCCGTCGTGAGCGAGCGGGCCGCGTCGGGGATCGGCGACGCTCGGGCGGCTCCGGCCGGGAAGCGTGGGACGGTCGCGCAGCGGCTGCGGGCGTCCGCCGTGGCCATCGTCTCGTGGCTCGCCTGTCGACTCCCGGAGGGGCCTGCCGTCCGCCTCGCGGACGCGGCCGGCGAGATCTGGTATCGGGTCGCGCCGGCCCGGGCCGCGACGGGTCGCCGCAACCTCGAACGGGTCGTCACCTACCTCGCCGCGCGCGAGCTGGGTGGCGAGGGCGTCCGCCGGGCAGCCCACGACCCACGGGCGCTCGAGCGGCTGCTGCGCTCTGCCTTCCGCCACGCCGCCCGCTACTACATGGAGGTCGCCCGGACGCCGAACATGGGGCCGTCGACCATTCGCGAACGGCTGCTGGTCGAGACCCCGGACGTCGTCGAGCGGGCGTTCAGGGACGGCAGGCCGGTCATCTTCGTGGGCCTTCACTTCGGGGCGATCGAGCTGCCGGCCCTGTTCCTCGCCGAGCGGACCGGCAGACAGGCGACGGTCCCGATGGAGACCGTCGGCGACCCGGAGCTGCAGCGCTATTTCGTCCGGACGCGCGGTCGGGTGGGCCTTCGGATCGTGGGGCTCAGGGAGGCGCGCCGGGAGCTGCTGGCCGGGCTCCGTCGCGGCGAGTCGGTCGGCCTCGTCGGGGATCGCGACCTGACCGGCGGCGGAGTCGCCGTCCCGCTCTTCGGCGCGCCGGCGCCGTTGCCGGTCGGCCCGCCGTTGCTCGCCATCGAGACCGGCGCGCCGATCTACGCCGCCGCGGTGCGACGCGTTGGGGTCGGCCGCTACCGCGGGCGCCTCGCTGAGGTCGCCGTGGCGTCGGAGGGCAGCCGCCGTGAGCGCCTGACGAAGACGCTCGCATCGCTCGCATCGGCCTTCGAGTCGATCGTCGCCGACGCGCCCGAGCAGTGGTGGTCGATCTTCTTCCCGATCTGGCCGGACCTGGAGACGCCGACCGTGGCGGAGGCGGCGGCCGAAGCGACGCCGGAGGCGACCACGGTGGAGGCGACGCCGGTCGGCCGGGGCGCCGCGTCATGACCGACCGTCGCGGTCGCGCCGACCTGCACGTGCACACGCTGGCGTCGGACGGGACGTCCGGGATCATCGAGATCCTCGACTTCGTCGAGCGACAGACCGACCTCGACGTCATCGCCATCACGGATCACGAACGGATCGACGCCGCGCTGGCAGCGCGGACGATCGCCCGCGATCGAGGACTGCGCGTCGAGATCGTCGTCGGCGAGGAGATCACGACCCGTGGCGGCCACCTGCTGGGGCTCTTCCTCGAGGAGCGGGTCAGGCCGCTCCGCTCGCTGCGCTCGACGATCGCCGAGATCCACGATCGCGGCGGGATCGCCGTCCCGGCCCATCCGCTCGTGCCGTACCCGCTGTGTGCGCAGGGGTTCGTGCTGCGCCGGCTGCTCGGCGAGAGCGACGCCCGCTTCCGGCCGGACGGGCTCGAGACCTTCAACCCGACGACGCTGGGGCGACCGTGGCACAACCGCGTCGTCCGGTTCGCCGACGAGTTCGAGCTGGCCAGGATCGGCAACAGTGACGCGCACGTCGCATCGGCCGTCGGCAGCGGCTGGACCTCGTTCCCCGGCCACTCCCCCGACGACCTGCGGCGCGCCATCGCCGCCCGAACGACGGACAGCCACGGGACGTTCCACGGCAGCGCTGCCCAGCTGGCGACGCTCGGCCGGCAGCTCCGCAAGTACGGCCGGGACGCGCGCGACACGGTGCGCGGCCGGGTCCGGCGCGACGGCACCGGGCGCGACCTGGGCTATCCGCGCTCGGCCCAGGGCGACGGCGCGCCGGCCAAGGTCGCGGAACGCGGCGACGGCCCGGCGTGAAGATCGGCCTCGTCTCGCCGTACGTCTACCCGCTCCCGGGCGGCGTCACGGAGCACGTCCGCTATCTGTACGAGAACCTCCGGCTGCGCGGCCACGACGTCCGCATCATCACCAGCTCGCACGGACTCCAGCGCTCGTCGGAGGGCGACGTCATCCGCCTGGGCAAGGGCTTCTCGATGCCGGCCAACGGGTCGGTCGGCACGGTGACCCTGTCGCCGCGCTATCCGTCGCAGGTCCGGACGATGCTCGCGCGCGAGCGATTCGACCTGCTGCACTTCCACGAGCCGTTCGTGCCGTTCCTGTCCCTTGTCCTGTTGCGCGAATCGACCAGCGTCAACATCGCCACCTTCCACGCCTACGCCGGCTTCTCGCCGTCATACGAGTTCGGCAGCCGGGTCCTGGGCGCGTACGCCGATCGGCTGCACGGCCGGATCGCGGTCAGTGCCGCGGCGCGTCACTTCATCGATCGCTTCTTTCCCGGCGACTACAAGGTCATCCCCAACGGCGTCGACGTCGATCGCTATCGCCGGGCCGTCCCGCTGGCCCGCTGGCAGGACGGCACCCGGAACCTCCTGTTCGTCGGCCGCCACGAGCCGCGCAAGGGCCTGATCGAGCTGCTCAAGGCGTACCGGATCCTGCGCAAGACGGGCTGCGATTGCCGCCTCCTGGTCGTCGGTTCGGGGCCGCAGGAACGCGAGGCGCGGCGCTACGTCATGACCCGCCGACTGGGCGGCGTCGAGTTCCTGGGGCGTGTCTCGGACGACGAGAAGGCCCAGCTCTTCAAAACGGCCGACGTCTACGTCTCGCCGGCGACCGGGCGCGAGTCGTTCGGCATCGTCCTGCTCGAGGCGATGGCCGCCGGCACGGCGATCGTGTGCAGCGACATCCACGGCTACAAGGGCGTCCTGCGGCGCGGTCGCGAGGGCCTGCTCGTGCCGCCGCGCAAGCCGAAGGCCCTCGCCGCGGCGATCGGCGAGCTGCTCGCCGACGACGAGCTGCGAGCCCGGATGGGACGGAGCGGGACGCTCCGCGCCGAGGAGTTCAGCTGGGAGCGGGTTGCCGTCAAGGTCGACGACTACTACGGCTTCGTCATCCGCCGTCTCGCCGCCCAGGGCCTGCTGCCGCCGGGCTTCCGGGCGGAGGTCCCGGCGTCGCCGCGGGTCCTGACGGTCGCCTGACGTCCGTGGCCACGCCCGCCGGCGGGCTCCAGCGGCAGGTCCCATCCGTCCACGCCCGTCAGCTGCCTCAGCTGCCTCCGCCGCCTCCGCCTCCGGCGTACGCCGCACCGACGTCTCCGTCGGCCGCGTCGAGCCGGCGTTCGGCCAGCGTCAACCGCCAGACCCAGGCGCTGTAGGCGAGGATCAGGCAGGTCACCGTTAGCGCCGCGAGCAGCAGGGCCGGCTCGACCGCGAACAGCGGCGGCCCGGCCCCGTGCCGGTCGACCGTGCTAACCGGGAACTGGAACGGATAGACGTACGTGGGCAGCAGGCCCTGGTAGCTCGTCGCCCAGGCGGACGGCAACGGGAGCGCCGAGAGGTTCGGATAGAACA
>JBGPDX010000062.1:0-12469 GCA_041482475.1 Candidatus Limnocylindria bacterium
ACCCTCCTTGACCTCCGTGTAGATCGCCCTCGAGACGTTGTCGCGGGTCGACAGCTCGGGCGGGCGGCGCGCACTGCTGGTCTGGCCTCGCGACGCGGCGTCGACCCAGGTCTTGGCCTCCTCGTCGGTTGCCGCGTACTCGCCTCGGCGGTCCTCCGGCAGGTACTTCCACATGAACCGCTCGCCGTCCTTGTTGCGCAGGATCCCGCCTTCGCCGCGGACCGCCTCGGTCACGAGCAGGCCCTTGACGCCCGGCGGCCAGACCATGCCCGTCGGGTGGAACTGGACGAACTCCATGTCGATCAGGGCGGCGCCGGCCTCGTATGACAGGGCCTGGCCGTCGCCGCTGTACTCCCACGAGTTCGAGGTGATCTCGTAGGCCCTGCCGATGCCACCCGTCGCCAGGACCAACGCCTTGGCCGGGAAGACGATCGGCCGCCCGTCCGTCCGCCAGTAACCGAACGCTCCGCTGACGCCGCCGCGGCCGGTGATCAGGCGGGTGATCGTGCACTCCATATAGACGTCGATGCCTGCCGACACCGCCCGGTCCTGCAGGGTGCGGATCATCTCGAGCCCCGTCCGGTCACCGACGTGCGCCAGCCGCGGGTGGGAATGACCGCCGAATGGACGCTGGAGGATGCGGCCGTCGCGCGTCCGGTCGAACACGGCCCCCCACGCCTCCAGCTCGCGGACGCGGTCGGGCGCCTCCTGCGCGTGGAGCTGGGCCATCAGCGGGTTGTTGAGCAGCTTCCCGCCGACCATCGTGTCGCGGAAGTGGACCTGCCACGAATCGTCCGGCGCGACGTGGGCCAGGGCCGCCGCCACGCCGCCTTCGGCCATCACCGTGTGGGCCTTGCCGAGCAGCGACTTGCAGACGAGCCCGACCGTCGCGCCCTGGGCCCTCGCCTCGATCGCAGCCCGCAGCCCCGCTCCACCGGCTCCCACGACGAGGACGTCGTAGGGATGCGTCTCGAAGTCGTTGGCCATCCGGTCCGGCTGCCTAGAACCGGATGGCCGGGTCGGCCAGGACGCCCATCGCGAGGAGGCGAACGTAGAGGTCCGCCAGCGCCACCGTGATGAGGCTCGCCCACGCCCAGCGCATGTGGAACAGGTTCATCCAGGTCGTCCGCTGCCAGAGGCTGTAGCGGACCCGCGTCCGACGGCTGCACGAGAAGCAGTCGATGTTGCCGCCGACGAGGTGGCGGAACGAGTGGCACGACAGCGAATAGCCGGTCAGGAGGAAGACGTTGACGACGAGGATCAGGCCCCCCAGCCCGATCCGCCACCCGCCGTCCTGGCGGAACGACAGCAGCGCGTCGAGCCACAGGAAGAACAGCGGGACGAACGCCAGGTAGAGGAAGAACCGGTGGAGGTTCTGGAGGATGAACGGAAAGGCCGTCTCGAGGCGGTAGCGGCGATGGACGGTCGGCTCGCCGACGGCGCAGGCGGGCGGATCGGCGAAGTAGGAGCGGTAATAGGCCTTGCGGTAGTAGTAGCAGGTGGCCCGGAAGCCGAGCGGGATCCACAGGATGAGGATCGCCGGCGAGAACCACCACGGCAGCCAGTCGGGCCGGAGGAGCGGTGAGAAGAACGGCGACAGGTAGCCATGCACCTCGTAGCCGACGCCGAACACCGGTCCCCACACGAGCGCCGAGAAGAGCGAGTAGACGATGAACGCCGTGAAGCCGAAGGCGACGATGAGCGGTTCGGTCAGCCAGTTGTCCGGACGGCTCGTCGCGCCGAGGCCCTGGCGCGCGGTCCCGGCGGGCTTGAACGGCGTTGGCAGCGTGGTCATCGAGCGGTATCGGCCTCCCGGAGTTGCGGCTGGCTGAGAATGTCGTCTACGAGGCGCGGGCGGGCGCGGTCTCGTCCCCTGAGCGCGTTGCTCCACCTGAGGGCGCCGCCTCAGCGTCACCGAGCGAACCGAGGCGTTCGACGATCGCATCGGCGAACTGGCTGGTGCCGGCCGTCCCGCCCAGGTCGTAGGTCACCGCCCGGCCCTCGGCGATCACCTGGCGCACCGCGGTCTCCACCCGCTCGGCCGCCCCGGCGCGGCCGAGATGGCGCAGCATCAGCGCGCCGGACAGGATGAGCGCCGTGGGGTTGGCCTTGTTCAGCCCGGCGTATTTCGGCGCCGAGCCATGGACGGCCTCGAAGACCGCGGCCTCCGTCCCGATGTTCGCGCCCGGCGCGACGCCGAGCCCGCCGACGAGCCCGGCCGCGAGGTCGCTGACGATGTCGCCGTAGAGGTTCGGCAGGACCAGGACGTCGTACAGATCCGGCTTCTGGACGAGCTGCATGCACATGTTGTCGACGATCCGGTCCTCGAACTCGATCTGGCCGTCGTAGTCCGCCGCAACCGTCCGGCAGCTGTCGAGGAACAGCCCGTCCGTCAACTTCATGATGTTCGCCTTGTGCACGGCGGTGACCTTCCGCCGGCCGTTGGCGACCGCGTAGTCGAAGGCAAAGCGGGCGATGCGTTCGGATGCCTCGCGGGTGATGATCTTGATGCTCTCGGCCGCGTCGCGACCGACCCAGTGCTCGATCCCGGCGTAGAGATCCTCGGTGTTCTCGCGGACGATGACGAGGTCGACGTTCTCGTAGCGCGACTGGACGCCCTTCATCGACCGGGCCGGCCGAAGGTTGGCGTACAGCCCCAGGGCCTGGCGGAGCGCCACGTTGACCGAGCGGAAGCCCTCGCCCACCGGCGTCGTGATCGGGCCCTTGATGGCGACGCGATTGCGCCGGATCGAGTCGAGGACGTGGTCCGGAAGGGGCGTCCCGTACTCGGCCATCACCGCCTCGCCGGCGTCGACGACCTCCCAGTCGAAGGCCACGCCGGAGGCGTCGAGGACGCGTCGGGTCGCCTCCGCCAGCTCCGGCCCGATGCCGTCGCCGGGGATCAGGGTGACACGGTGGGGCATGGGTTCATTCTAGCCGCGCGACCGCGTCCGCCCCGGTCACGGCCGTACCGCCGCCTCCTGTACCATCGGCCTCCGCGTCCGTGCCTGCTGCCGCCGGGCGGATGTCTCTCCGCCCGCATCCAGGAGCCGCCGCGCGTGAAGATCCAGGAAGCCGACGCGAAGTCGCTGCTCGTCGCCCAGGGACTCCCGGTGCCGGCATGGGAGGTGGCGCGGACGGCCGCCGAAGCGCGGGCGGCGGCCGGGCGCGTCCTGGCTTCGGGCGCCGACAAGGTCGTCATCAAAGCTCAGGTGCTGGTGGGCGGACGCGGCAAGGCTGGCGGTGTGAAGCTCGCGGCGTCAGCGGACGACGCGAAACGCGTTGCCGGCGCCATCCTCGGGATGGACATCAAGGGGATCACCGTCCGCAAGGTGCTCGTGGCCGCCGCAGCCGACATCGTCCGCGAGTACTACCTCTCGGCGGTCGTCGACCGGGCCGCGCGACGGATCCTTCTGATGGGCTCCGCCCAGGGGGGCGTCGAGATCGAGCAGGTCGCCGCAGAGCACCCCGAGGCGATCGTGACCGTCCATGCCCATCCGGCCCTCGGGCTGCTCGACCACCAGGCCCGCCGGCTCGCGTTCGCGATGGACCTGGGACCGCACTGGAAGGCCGGCGCGGCGATCGCCCGCGGCCTGGTCCGGACCATGCAGGCCAACGACGCCGATCTCGTCGAGATCAACCCGCTGGCCATCGTCCGCGAGCGAGCCGCCGATGGGCAGACAGCCGAGCGCCTCGTCTGCCTCGACGCCAAGATCACGCTCGACGATTCTGCGCTGCCCCGCCACCCGGAGCTCGAGACGCTCCGCGATCCCGACGAGGAGAACCCGGCCGACCGCGCCGCGCGCGAGGCGGGCATCACCTTCATCAAGCTCGGCGGGACGATCGGCTGCATGGTCAACGGCGCCGGGCTGGCGATGACGACGATGGACCTCGTCAAGCGCGCCGGCGGCGAGCCGGCGAACTTCCTCGACATCGGCGGCGGCGCGCGAGCCGACAAGGTCGCCCAGGCCATGGCCATCATCCTGTCCGACCCGAAGGTCGACGCGATCCTGGTCAACATCTTTGGTGGCATCACCCGCGGCGACGAGGTCGCGCGCGGTCTGATCGAGGCGCGCACGGCTCAACGGCGCGACGTGCCGATGGTGGTCCGGATCGTCGGCACGAACGCGGAGGAGGCCGGGCGGCTGCTGCGCGAGGCGCGCTTCGAGACGGCGGCGACGCTCGACGAGGCCGCGGCCAAGGCCGTCACGGCGTCGCGGGGCGCGGCCTCGTGAGCGTCCTCATCGGGGCGGACACCCGGCTCGTTGTCCAGGGCATCACCGGTCGCGAAGGCGACTTCCATTCGCGGGCGATGCTGGACTACGGGACGCCGCTCGTTGCCGGCATGACGCCCGGCAAAGGCGGCCAGCGCGTCCTCGACGGCCGCGTTCCGGTGTTCGACACCGTTCGCGATGCGGTCCGCGAGACGGGCGCCAACACGACCTGCATCTTCGTGCCGGCCGCCGGGGCGCCGGACGCCATCCTGGAAGCCGCCGACGCAGGGATCGCCACGATCTTCTGCATCACCGAGGGCATCCCGGCGCTCGACATGATCCCGGTCGTCGACGCCGTCCGGGCGGCGGGCGCCCGGCTGATCGGTCCGAACTGTCCAGGCGCGACGTCGCCCGGCAAGGCCAAGGTCGGAATCATCCCGGGATCCGTCCACCGCGAGGGCCGCGTCGGCGTCGTGTCGCGTTCCGGAACGCTGACCTACGAGGCCGTCCAGGCCATGACCGACGCCGGGATCGGCCAGTCGACCTGCATCGGGATCGGCGGCGACCCGATCATCGGCACGACGTTCCTCGACATGTTGCAGCTGTTCGCAGCCGATCCCGATACGGCGGGCATCGTCCTGATCGGCGAGATCGGCGGCGCGGCGGAGGAGCAGGCCGCCGCCTGGGCCGGTGAGCACCTGCGGCACGTCCCGATGGCCGCGTTCATCGCCGGCCGGACCGCCCCGGAAGGCAAGCGGATGGGCCATGCCGGGGCGATCATCTCCGGCGGCTCCGGGACGGCGGCCTCCAAGGTCGAGGCGCTCGAGGCGGCGGGCATTCGCGTGGCCGGCTCACCTACCGAGCTGCCGGCCCTGCTTCGTGACGCCGGCTTCCGGGACTGAGGCGGGACGCGTCGTGGGGGCGTCGATGGAGCTGGTCGCGGGCGACAGTCGGGAGATCCTCCTCGCGATGACCGCCGACGACCTCGCCGGCTTCTCCGACCGCCACCGGTTCGATGCGCACCTGCCGCTGGGTGGCGGCCTCGACCCGACCTGGCTGGACCTCTTCTCCGAGGCCGCGCGCGCGGTCACGGGCGGCGACGAGCCGCGCGACTTCCTGGACGCGCGGACGGAGCTCGAGGGCCCGGGCGATGCCGCCGGCCGCAGCATCGAGCGGGTCGACCCGGCCTGGGTCACCGCCATCGCCCGCATCCCGGACCACGATATCGATGCGGTCGCCGGACGCTGGATCGACCTGGTCCAGGAGGAGTTCGGCGAGCTGCCGCGCGAGGAGAAGCCGTGGATCCGGAGCCTTGCCGGCGACATCATCCGGTTCGCCAGGGCCGCGGATCGCTCGCCGGCGGTCATCTTCGCCTGGTCCCTGTGAAGCCTCGCGAGACATGGCTCGAGGGCAACCGCGAGCTGTGGGATGCCTGGACGGGGATCCACGAGGGCTCGACGTTCTACGACCTCGATGGCTTCAGGCGCGGTGGCATCCGGCTGCGCGACTACGAGATCGCCGAGATCGGCCCGGTCGAGGGCAAGGACCTCCTCCACGTCCAGTGCCATTTCGGGATCGACACGCTGTCATGGGCCCGCCTGGGCGCGCGCGTGACCGGTGCGGACTTCTCGGAGCGCGCCGTCGAGCTCGCCCGCTCGGTCGCCGCGGAGATCGGCCTCGACGCCCGCTTCGTCCTGTCGAATGTGTACGACCTGCCCGCCAACCTCGACGGCGACTTCGATGTCGTCTACACCTCGTGCGGCGTCCTGGGCTGGCTGCCGGACGTGCGCGGCTGGGCCCGGGTCGTCGCTCATTTCGTCCGTCCCGGCGGGATCTTCTACATCACCGAGATCCATCCCGTCCTGGAGGCCTTCGAAACGGAGGGCGTGGCGCCCGGCGAGCTGCGATTGACGTACCCCTATTGGGAGCACGTCGAGCCGCTGACGTTCGAGGTCCATGGCTCGTACGCCGACCCGACGGCGGACGTCCACGACAAGACCGAGTACGGCTGGAACCATGGCCTGGGCGAGATCGTGACCGCGCTCGCCGAGGCCGGGCTGCGGATCGAATCGCTCCGCGAGTACCCGTTCGTCCGCTGGCCGCTCGACGCCCTGGTCGAAGCTCCCGACGGGACCTACCGGCTGCCCGGCGAGCTGGACGGCCGGCTGCCGCTGTTCTTCTCGATCAAGGCATCGAAACCGACCACCCCGGCTCGAGCCCGAGCGCCTGCCAGGCCGGCCCGCCCCGGGCCTCGATCAACTCGACCAGCACGCCATGGCCCGAGCGCGGGTGGATGAAGGCGACCGGTCCCTCGGCGCCGCGCCGGGGGGCCGTGTCGATCAGCTCCACGCCGTCGATCTCGAGGCGCAGCAGGGTCTCGGCGAGGTTGTCGACCTCGAAGCAGACGTGGTGGAAGCCTTCGCCCTTCGACGCCAGGAAGCGGGCCACCCCGGTCGTGTCGTCGGTCGGCTCGACGAGCTCGATCTTCGACTCACCCACCCCCAGGAACGCGATCCGGACGTGATCGGACGGGATGTCCGTCACGGTTTCGAGCTCCAGGCCCAATGCGCCCTGGTAGAAGCCCAGCGATTCGCCGATCGATCGGACGACGATCGCGACGTGGTGGACGCGGCCCAGCCGGCGAGAGGCGGGCGCGGAGCCAGCGGATGGTTTCGGCACGGGCTGAGCGTACTCTGCCGCCATGTCGACGAGCCAGTCGGAAAGCGCGATCGTCGTCACGATCGCCCTGCCGCCGGCGCTCGAGCGGCTGCGGCGTCGCAACACGGAGGGTGCGGCCCTCGGCATTCCGGCCCATGTCACGGTCCTCTACCCCTTCGCGCCGCCGGCGCTGCTCAGCCCGACGATCCGCAACGAACTTGCCCGCCTCGCGGCGACCGAATCACCCTTCAACGTCCGTTTCACGCACGCGGAGCGTTGGCCGGGCGTGGTCTGGCTCGCCCCTGAACCGGCCAACCCCTTCGCCAGACTCACCTCGGCGACGTGCGCCGTATTTCCCGGTTATCCCCCCTACGGCGGCGTCTTCGAAGACGTCATCCCCCACTTGACGATCGGTGAGGGCGGGGCGATCGATCTCGCAACGGTGCACGCCGCGGCGACGCGGCTCCTTCCGTTCGAGCGAGCTGTCTCCGCGATCACCGTGCTCGTCGAGGACCCGGACGGGCGGTGGCGCGTTCGCTGGCGCCTGCCGTTCAGACGGTGATCAGTTCGCGGTGCTCGCCCCAGGCGACGCGCAGTGAGTTGCTGATCTCGCCGACCGTGGCGTAGGCCTTGACCGCCTCGACGATCGGTGGGACGAGGTTCTCATCGCCACGGGCGGCATCCTCGAGTCGGCGGACGGCGGCTTGCCACGCGCCCGGGTCACGCTCGGCGCGGACGCGGCGCAGGCCTGTCACCTGGCGACGCTCCCCTTCGGGATCGATTCGCTGGATCGGCGGCGTCGCCGTCGCCTCGTCGCGGAAGCGGTTGACGCCGACGACGATCCGGTCGCCGCGCTCGATCTCCTGCTGGACGCGATAGGCCGACTCCTGGATCTGGCGTTGCTGGAAGCCGGCCTCGATGGCGGCGAGGGTTCCACCCATCGCATCGATCTCGTCGAGGTAGGCCTGTGCGGCCGCCTCGAGCTCGTTGGTCAGCGTCTCGACGTAGTACGAGCCGGCGAGCGGGTCGGGGGTCTCGGTGACGCCCGCTTCGTAGGCCAGGATCTGCTGGGTCCGCAGGGCGAGCCGGGCGCTCTCCTCGGTGGGCAGTGCGAGGGCCTCGTCGCGGGAGTTGGTGTGCAGGCTCTGGGCTCCGCCCAGCACGGCCGCCAGCGCCTGGAGCGTCGTCCGGACGACGTTGTTGTCGACCGACTGGGCGGTCAGGCTCGACCCCGCCGTCTGGACGTGGAACCGGCACGTCATAGAACGGATGTTCGATGCGCCGAATCGCTCCTTGACGATGCGCGCCCACATCCGCCGCGCGACGCGGAACTTCGCCACCTCCTCGAACAGCTCGCTCCAGGCGGCGAAGAAGAAGCTCAGCCGGCCGGCGAAGTCGTCGACGTCGAGGCCGCGATCGACGGCCGCCTGGACGTAGGCGATGCCGTCGGCCAGGGTGAACGCGAGCTCCTGCGCGGCGGACGCGCCGGCCTCGCGCATGTGGTAGCCGGAGATCGAGATCGTGTTCCAGCGCGGCAGCTCGCGCGCCGCGAACTCGAAGATGTCGGTGACCAGCCGCATCGACGGCCGCGGCGGGAAGATGTACGTGCCGCGGGCGATGTACTCCTTGAGGATGTCGTTCTGCGTCGTGCCGCTGATCCGGGCGCGCTCGACGCCCTGCTTCTCGGCCGCGGCGACGTACAACCCCAGCAGGATGGCGGCCGTCGAGTTGATCGTCATCGACGTGCTGACCTCGCCGAGCGGGATGTTCGCGAGCAGGACCTCCATGTCGGCCAGCGACGCGATCGGGACGCCCACCCGGCCGACCTCACCCTCCGCCTCCGGCGCGTCGGAGTCGTAGCCCATCTGCGTCGGCAGGTCGAAGGCGACCGACAGGCCGGTCTGGCCCTGCTCAAGCAGGTAGCGGAAGCGCCGGTTCGTCTCTTCGGCGGTGGCGAAGCCGGCGTACTGGCGCATCGTCCAGAGGCGGCTGCGGTACATCGTGGGCTGGACGCCGCGGGTGAAGGGGTACTCGCCTGGCCGACCCAGGTCGCGCTGCTCGTCGAGCCCGGCCGTGTCGGCCGGCGTGTAGAGGTCGGCGATCTCGATGTCCGATGACGTGGCGAAGCGAGGACGGCGCTCGGGCGCGGCGTCGAGCGCGCTGGCTCGCGTCGTCTTCCGCCAGCGCCGGCGCCCCGGGTCCGCCGATTCGCTCACGACGCGTCCCGTGGCGGCGCATGGGCCGCGAGGACGACCAGCAGGTCGCCGAGCTCGATCGTGTCGCCGGCACTGACCGCCAGTCGGGCGACCACCGCGTCGCCCGGAGACCGGACCTCGTTCTGCATCTTCATCGCCTCGACCACGAGCAGCTGCTCGCCGATCCTGACGGCATCCCCGGCCGCGACCGACACGGACACGACCCTGCCGGGGATCATCGCATGCACCTCCATTGCGGCGCCCGACCCGGCGGCCGCCCCCGCCCGGGTCGCCCGCTCCCGCAGCAGCGCACGCCGCTCCGGCTCGACCTCGAGCTCGAACCGCCAGCCGCCGGCAATGACCTCGACGAGCGTGGTGCCGCCGGCAATCCGATCGACGGCGCCGACGATCACGTGGACTGGCGCCCCGGAGTCGGCCACGCCGGGATCCAGGACGGCCGGCTCGTCGCCCGGCAGCCCCAAACCGGGTACCGGACCGACCCGCATCGCCCGACCGGCCGCGCCGGTCACTCGGGCCACCGGTCGTGAAGCGCCTCACGCCCCTCGAGCCGCCACGCCGGCACCTCGTCCGGCTCCGTCAGCCAGGGAGATGCCTCCCCCGAGGACGCCGCCCGCGCCGCCGCGAGCCACGCGGCCGGCCTCGCCCGAGCGCGATCCGCGACGCCGTCCCATCGCTCGGTCACCCAGTCGATGGACACCTCGCCGGCGGCAAATGAACGGTCCCGGGCGACGAACGCATGGAACGGCAGGGTCGTCTGGATCCCCGTGATCTCGACCTGGTCGAGGGCCTCTCGCAGCCGCTCGATGGCGGATCGGCGGTCGTCGGCGACGACGAGCAGCTTGGCGACGAGGGGGTCGTAGTCGGGGGGCACCCGGTCCCCCGAACGGACGCCGCTGTCGACCCGGACCCAGTCGGCGGCCGGCATCGACCAGCGCCCGATCCTCCCGGGAGCCGCGGCAAACCCACGGCCGGGGTCCTCCGCGGACAGCCGCGCTTCGATGGCATGTCGGACCGGACTGGCCGCCCGGTCCGCCGCGGCGCGCGCAGCAGCCGACAGCCGTCGGCCGGCGGCGATCGCGAACTGCTCGACGACGAGATCGAGGCCGCCGACCAGCTCGGTCACCCCGTGCTCGACCTGGAGCCGCGTGTTCACCTCGAGGAACCACGGCCGGCGGGCGTCGTCGAGCAGGAACTCGACCGTCGCGGCGTTGGTCAGCCGAGCGGCGCGGCCGATCCGGACGGCGAGCTCGTGGAGGCGGCGGCGTTCGGCCCGCGTCAGTCCCGGCGCCGGCGCCTCCTCGACCAGCTTCTGGTGGCGCCGCTGAAGGGAGCAGCCCCGTTCGCCAAGCGCGACGACCGTTCCGGCCGAGTCGCCGAGCAGCTGGACCTCGACGTGCCGAGCCGGTCGGAGCTCCAGTTCGAGGTAGACACTGCCGTCGCCGAACGCGGATGCCGCCTCGGCCGATCCGGCGGCCAGCGCTGCGGGGAGATCCTCCGCGCGCTCCACCCGCCGCATGCCGCGTCCGCCGCCACCGGCCGCCGCCTTGACGAGGAGCGGGAAGCCAATGTCCTTCGCCGCGGCCGCGATCGCGTGGGCGTCGGCGGCGCGGGCAATGGGCGCGGGCTGGAGAGTGCCGGGAACGACGGGCACCCCGGCTTCGCGGGCCAGCCGCCGCGCGGCGAGCTTGTCGCCGAGAGCCGCGATCACGTCACTGCCCGGCCCGACGAAGACGAGACCGGCCTGCTCCACGGCCCGCGCGAACGACGCTCGCTCGGACAGGAAGCCATAGCCCGGGTGAATCGCCTCGGCCCCTGACACCCGCGCCGCGTCGAGGACGGCATCCGGGCGCAGGTAGCTGTCGGCGGCGGGCGCCGGTCCCAGGCGCACCGCCTCGTCCGCCATGGCGACGTGGAGGGCGTCGGCGTCGGCGTCGCTGTAGACGGCGACCGCCTCCATCCCCAGGGCGTGGCAGGCCCGGATGATCCGGACGGCGATCTCGCCCCGGTTGGCGACGAGGACCCGCCGGAATGGCGGTCGAGGCGAGCCGTCTTTGTGCAAAGACGCCGCGCCGGAGACCCGGCGGGGGCCGACCGTCACAGCGGGATGTTGCCGTGCTTCTTGCGCGGATTCGTATCGCGCTTGTCGGCCAGCATGTCGAGTGCGCCGATGAGACGCGGCCTCGTTTCCGACGGGAGGATGACGTCGTCGACATAGCCGCGAGCGGCGGCGGCGTACGGATTGGCGAACTGCTCCTCGTATTCGCGGACGAGTCGGGACCGCTCGGCGGCCGGATCCGCGGCGGCCTCGATGCGGTCCTTGAAGATGATGTTGACGGCGCCCTCAGCACCCATCACCGCGATCTGGGCCGTCGGCCAGGCGAAGTTCATGTCGGCCCGAACGTGCTTCGAGCTCATGACGTCGTACGCCCCACCGTAGGCCTTGCGGGTGATGACGGTCACCTTCGGCACGGTCGCCTCACAGTAGGCGAACAACAGCTTGGCCCCGTGGCGAATGATGCCGCCGTGTTCCTGCCCGACGCCCGGCAGGAATCCGGGGACGTCGACGAACGTGACGAGCGGGACGTTGAAGCAGTCGCAGGTCCGGACGAAACGGGCCGCCTTCGTCGACGCGTCGATGTCCAGCGCGCCGGCGAGGACGGCCGGCTGCTGGGCGACGACGCCCACACTCCGCCCGTCGAGCCGGGCGAAGCCGACGATGATGTTCTGCGCCCAGCCCGGTTGGATCTCGAGGAACTCGCGGTCGTCGACGACGGCTTCGATGACCCGGTGCATGTCGTACGGCTTCTGTGGATCATCCGGAACGATGTCGTCGAGGGCGGCGTCGCGTCGATCGGGTGGATCGTCCGACCGTCGTCGCGGCGCATTGGCCAGATTGTTCTGGGGCAGGTGGCCGAGGATTCGCCGGGTCAGGTCCAGCGCAGTCGCCTCGTCGCGCGCGGCGAGATGCGCCACACCGCTCCGCGTCGTGTGGGCCGTCGCCCCGCCGAGGCGCTCCGCGTCGACGTCTTCGTGCGTCACGGCCTTCACGACGTTTGGCCCGGTGACGAACATGTAGCTCGTGCCCTCGACCATGACCGTGAAGTCGGTGATCGCCGGCGAATACACCGCGCCACCGGCGCACGGCCCCATGACCACCGACAGCTGGGGCACGACACCCGACGCCAGGGTGTTGCGAAGAAAGATGTCGGCGTAACCGCCGAGCGAAACGACGCCCTCCTGGATCCGGGCACCGCCCGAATCATTCAACCCCACGATCGGCGCGCCGACCTTCATCGCCAGGTCCATCACCTTGCAGACCTTGCCGGCGTACGCCTCGGCCAGCGAGCCGCCGAAGACGGTGAAGTCCTGGCTGAAGACGAA
>JBGPDX010000063.1:0-12202 GCA_041482475.1 Candidatus Limnocylindria bacterium
CCGATCGCTCGATGCGAAGCGGTCGGGAAAGATCTGGTAGAAGGCCGCGTCGCGCACCCAGTCGGGCGTATCGATGGGCATGGGAGACTCCGTCGGGCGGTGGGATACTCGTCCTGATGCCGATCGTCGCACGGGCGGGACTGCCGCGTCGGGCCGCCGCCGTCGCGGTCGCGGCCGTCGTCCTGTTCGTCGCGGCGTGCGGATCGGCACCGCCGAGTGTCAGCCCGGCGTCGGCTTCGACTGCCGCCTCCGAGTCGGCCGCCGCCGCCAGTTCGGGCGGCTGTTCGACGGCCCAACCGATCCCCGCCACGGCTCACTGGTGGAACGACCGGGTGTTCTACGAGGTGTTCGTCCGCAGCTTCCACGACTCGAACGGCGACGGCATCGGCGACCTCCGCGGCCTCATCGAGAAGCTCGACTACCTCAACGACGGCAACGCCTCGACAACCGACGACCTCGGCATCACCGGGCTGTGGCTGATGCCGGTCACCGAAGCGGCGAGCTACCACGGCTACGACGTCACCGACTACCGGGCGATCGAGCACGACTACGGCACGTCGTCGGACTTCAAGCGCCTCGTCGCCGAAGCCCACAGGCGTGGCATAGCCGTCATCGTCGACCTCGTCCTCAACCACACCTCGAGCCGTCACCCGTGGTTCCGCGACGCGATCACTCCTGGCTCGCCCCACGACGACTGGTACGTCTGGTCGCCCACCGATCCCGGCTATCCCGGCCCCAGCGGTCAGGCCGTGTGGCACAAGGCCGGCGATCGCTACTACTACGGCGTTTTCTCCGAGTCCATGCCGGACCTCAACCTCCGCAATCCGAAGGTCACCGCCGAGCTGACCGACGTCGCGCGCTACTGGTTGGACGACCTGGGGGTCGACGGCTTCCGGCTCGACGCCGCGATGCACCTCATCGAGGAGGGCCGGAAGCAGATCAACACGCCGTCGACGCTGGCCTGGCTGCGGGACTTCCATGCGGCGGTCCGCGGCGACAAGACCGCTGCGTTGCTCGTCGGCGAAGTCTTCGCCGGTGCGTCGATCGCCGGCCGTTACGTGCCCGATTCGGTGGACCTGACATTCGATTTCGACCTGGCCGGAGCGACCGTCGCGGCGCTCCAGTCGCGCCAGCCCGCGCCGCTCGTCTCGGCGCTCGACGAGACGATCAGGTGGTGGCCGGCGGACCAGGAAGCGACGTTCCTGACGAACCACGACCAGGACCGCGTCATGAGCCAGCTCAACGGCGACGTCGCCGCGTCGCGCCTGGCCGCCTTCATGTTGCTGACGCAGCCCGGCGTCCCCTTCGTCTACTACGGCGAGGAGATCGGGATGCGTGGAAGCAAGCCGGACGAGCGGATCCGCACGCCCATGCAGTGGTCCGCCAACCCACCCGCGGGCGGATTCTCGAGCGCGAAACCGTGGGAGGCACTGCAGGACGACTGGGCGACGATCAACGTCGCGGCCGAAACGGGCGCGCGCGACAGCCTCCTGTCGACCTATCGCTCGCTGATTCGGCTGCGCGGCGCACAGCCCGCGCTCCGCGATGGCGCCACGCTGACGCTGCAGGGCACCGGCGTCGTCACCGGCTGGCTGCAGACGGATGGCGACTCGACGCTCCTGGCCGTCGTCAATCTCGGCGATCAGCCGGTGAGCGACTACGGCCTGACGATGGCCGGCGGACCGCTCTGCGGCAGTGGCCGTGTCGCCCGGGTCGTCGCCTCGGTCAATGCGCCGGGCGCCACGACGAGCGTGGCCGCACCGACCGCGAACGCCCGCGGCGGCTTCGCCGACTACCGGCCGCTACCGGAGCTGGCGCCGCGAAGCGGCTTCCTGTTGTCGCTCGATCCGGCGCCTTGACGCGCGGGGTGCGGATCAGCCCTTCACGCCGCCGACGGTAAGGCCGCTGATGATGTACTTCTGCAGGTAGAGGTAGACGACCGACACCGGCAGGGCGACGAGGATGGCAAACGCGGCGAAGTCGGACCACGGCGTGTTGCCTGCGTACTGTCCGACCATCGCGTTGAGCGCCATCGACAGGGTGAAGTCGCGCGGCTGGTTGAGGAACGTCCACGAGAAGTAGAACTCGGTCCAGCCGGCGAGGAAGCCGAAGAAGGCGGTGACGGCGATGACCGGCGTCGACAGCGGCAGGATGACCCGCCAGAACGTCTGGAACTTGCTGGCTCCGTCGACCGCGGCGGCCTCCTCGAGCTCGCGCGGAATCGTGTCGATGTACCCCTTCATGTTCCAGATCGCGAACGGCAGCTGGCCGGCGGTCACGGCGAGCGCCACACCGGGGATCGAGTTGCGCAGGTTGAACGTGCCGATCTGGATCTTGTTGAGCGACACGAACAGCGGCGCAATGGTCGCGACCGCGGGAAGCATGAGCACGGCGAGGATCCCGATCATCAGCACCTCGCGCCCTGTGAACCGCAGGCGCGAGAAGGCATAGGCGGCGAGAACGCCCAGGACGATGCTGGTGATCGAGACGATCAGAGCGATCTCAAGGCTGTTCCGGGCCAGCTCCCAGAACGACACCGGGTTGAGGGTCGGTCTTGCGAGCACGCGCGCGAAGGCATCGAGGGTCGCTCCGGGCGGTACCAGGTCGAGTCCCGTGGGACGGGAGATATTGCGCGGGTCGAGGGCCATGCTCAGGACCCAGGCGAGCGGGAACAGGACCGTCGCGGTGATCGCCAGGCAGGTGAGCTGGAGAATTGCCTGCTGGCCGGGCGTGATGGTTCGGCGGCCGCCGATGCGGAACCGGGTTTGGGTCGCCGGGCGGACCCGCGGCAGGGTCTGGGCGGTCATGGCTGCGACCTCCGATCAGCCATAGTGGGCCGTCGCCTTTGCCAGCCTGTTGGTCCCGACGGTCAGGGCCAGCAGGATGAAGAACTGGAAGATCGCGAAGGCGGCCGCGACGCCGTACAGCTTCTGCTCGTTGACGAGACGGAAGCCGATGGTGACCAGGAGCTCCGTCTGGCCGAACGGCCCGCCGCCGGACATGAAATACGAGAGCTGGAACAGGTTGAAGGTGATGACGAAGCCGTAGATCGCGTAGGGCAGCATCGCCGGGCGGAGGAACGGCAGGGTCACGGTCTTGAAGCGCTGCCACCAGCCGGCGCCGTCCATCTCGGCCGCTTCGTAGAGATCCTTGGGGACGCTCTGGAGCGCGCCCGTCGCGACCACCGAGTTCAGCGGCCAGCCCAGCCAGACGTTCGCCGCAAGCAACGCGACGTAGGCCAGCGGCAGGACGAGCGGACCCGCGGCGATGATCGGGTTCGGGTAGTTGAGCCAGTCGAGGTTCAGCGCGTCGGGCGGCAGCTTCAACAGCACCCCGATCGTGTCCTTCAGCAGGAAGTTGATCGCCCCGTACTGCGGGTCGAACATGTTCCGCCAGACCGTCGCCACGATGATCGGCGGGATGACCACCGGCAGGATGAAGATCGCCCGGTAGATGCGCTTGAAGCGCAGGCCCTCCACGTTGAGGACGAGGGCGATCGCGACGCCCAGGATGACGTGGATGATGACGTTCGACAGCGCCCAGAACAGATTGAAGACGAGGACCCGCACGAAGTCGAAGTTCGGCAGGACGATGTTGTTGTCGAGGATGCGCTGGTAGTTCTCGAATCCGACGATGTTCGGCGCCGGCGAGTTGACCTTCAGGTTGCGCAACCCGTAGTCGGTGAACGACAACCAGACCTGAAAGACCAGCGGATAGAAGGTGATGATCGCCATCACGAGGAGCGCCGGCGCGAGGAACATATAGGCTGTCCGGTTGCCACCCGTGCGTCCCCACCACGATCGACGCGGTGCCGCGACGGCAGCCGCGGTCGCGCTCATGCCCTCCCTCCTCTCAACTCCTGCCCGATCGGGAGTCGCGAGAGGGCGCCGCGGGGCGGCGCCCTCCCCGGTTGTGCGGACGCGTGGCCCGCAGTGGACTACTTCTTGTTGGCCTTGTCCATCGCCGCGCAGGCGGTGGCCACTGCGGTGGTCGGGTTGGTGCCCTTGTCGATCACGGACACGAGGGCGTTGCCGAAGTTGCCCCAGTAGTTGTTGAGCTCCACGGCCGTCGGTCGCGGGAAGCCGGTCTTGATCGCCGTGGCGAAGCCATTGCCGATCGGATCCGACACGGTCAGCGTCGTGTTGGCCGGGATATGACCGGCCGTGTCGACGAAGAGCTGCTCGTTCGTCGACGAGATCATCTGAAGCGCGAACTGGATCGCCAGGTCGGCGTTCTGGGAAGAGTCGTTGATGTAGTAGCCGTCCGGGGCGGCCATCGGCTGGAACTCGCCGCCGGGACCCTTGGGGCCGGGAGCCACGGCGAGCGTGCCGGGGAGCGCCTTCTTGAGGTCTCCGCTCTGCCACGGCCCGTCGATGAACCCGCCGATCTTGCCGGAGATCAGGTCGGCCTTGGCGTCGTTGTCGTTCTGGTAGAGCTTCATCCCGGCGGCCTTCATGTCCTGCAGCCACTTCAGGCTGTCGGGGATTCCGGTCGCCGCGGCGCACTTGCCACTGTCGTCGAGGATCTTGCCGCCGAAGGCGCCGTAGATGCCCCAGGCGTAGTACGCGCCGCCGCCGTTGGCGCCGTAGACCCAGCCGAGCTTGCTGGCGTTGGCCTTCCAGTCGTCGGTCGTGGCCGGCGCGGTCGGCAGCTTGTCCGTGCGGTAGAACAGGGCAACGGCCTTCATCGACTCAGGGATGGCGTAGAGCTTCCCGTCGACGGTGTCCGCCTTGATCGCCGTGTCAGAGATGTTGTAGGGAGCGGCCTTGAGCGTGTCGCTCATCGACGTGAGGTCCTTGAGCAGCCCGGCACGAGCCTCACTCGGGAGGCTGTCGTTCGGCGCGATGTAGAGATCAGGCCCGCCGCCCGAACCGGCCTCGGTCTCGAACTTGTTGAACAGCTGGTTGAACGGGACGTCGAGAACGTTGACCGTGAGGCCGGGATTGGCCGTCTTGACGTTGGCGACGATCTTGTCGAAGGCGTCTTTCTCGGCGCTGCCCGAGGCGCCGTATGCCTCCCAGATCGTGATCGTCCCGGATAGCGCGGCCGCGCTCGGGCTGGCGCCGGCTGAGGCCACGGTGGATGGTGCGGCGCTGGCGGTGCTGGGGCTCGCGGACGCGCCGCTCGAGCAAGCGCCGGCCACGAGCACCACGCCCATCGCGAGCGGGGCGAAGCGAAGCTTCTTCATGACGTTCGTTTGTGTCTCCTCCTGGTTGCGGGGCATTGGCGCCCCTGTCGCCGTCCGCCGGCTGTCGGCCGGCGATGGCGGGATTCGGTCGCCCTGGTGGCGGGTCGAGCAGTGTACTGGTGCGTCGCGTCGAGGTCGAGGCACCCACTGTCGCGTCGCTCGCCACGGCGAACCTCAATCGTGGACCGCGGCCACCTCCTTCCGGCCCTGCCGGGCCCGAGCCGTGGAGCCGCGAACGATCAATCTCGTGTCGAGGCGGCGGTGTTCCGGTCGCGATCCTTCGCGTCCGTGGACGACGGTCAGCAGCAGTCGCACGGCTTCCTCGCCCTTGCGGCGGATCGGCTGGTGCACGGTGGTCAGCGGCGGATCCGTGTGCATGGCGAGATCGATGTCGTCGAACCCGACGACGCTGACGTCCGACGGGACCGACAGGCCCAGCCCGCGGATGGCGCGCATCGCGCCGATGGCCATCGCGTCGCTCATGACCAGGACGGCGGTGGGTCGCAGGCCATCCTCCCAGGCCCGGTTGAGGGCCGCGACCCCGCCGTCGACGCTCGCCGGCCCGACGACGATCCGTTCGTCGGGCAGGTCGATGCCGGCCTGGGCCAGCGCCGTCCGATAACCGCGCAGGCGCCGGCCCGTGACGCCCTCCGGCTCCATCTGGGTCGCCGGTTGGGGCGGCTCGACGCCGATAACGAGGAACTCACGATGGCCCAGCGCCAGCAGGTGCTCCGCCGCCGCACGCGCACCGCCCTCGTCGTCGATGTCGATCGACGGGTAGTCCGGCATCGCCGTCGAGTCGACGAGGACGATCGGCAGGGCGTGCCGGATCTGCTCGACGTCCGGGTGATGCTCCGACAGGCCGATGGCGACGACGCCGTCGACGGTCGCCCGGCCAATGGCCCGGGCCAGGGAGCCGTGGACAGGCGAGATGAAATGGAGCCCGTAGCCGTACTCCTCGGCGGCCAGCGCGACGCCCTCGCTGAAGGCACCGAAGAACGGGTTCGAGAAGATCACCGACAGCGCCTGCGGGGTGAGGATGCCGATGGCGAGGGTCTGGCCCTGGGTGAGCATCCGGGCCACCGGATGGGGGCGGTAGCCAAGCGAATCGGCTACCTCGCGGATCCGGGTCGCCGTCTCCGGGCTCAGCCGATCGGGGCTGTTGAAGGCGAACGAGACGGCCGTCTTGGACACGCCGGCCTCACGGGCGACATCGGCGATGCGCGGGCGTCGGCTGACCTGCTCCACTCGCCTGCTCGACTCCTCCGGGCGGCTTCGGTGGCCGCCTGCCGTGGCAGCGTCGGGGGACGACGCCTCGGGCGGGCAAAACCGGTTTAGCAAACCGGTTTAGCCGATGCTAGGCAGGCACTCCTCCCATGTCAATATGCCGCCCGAAATTGGCGTCTTCACGCGGCGGAGCGACGGACCGACCCGCGGCTACAATCGGCAGCCATGCTCAGCACGGTCCGGGCGATGCCCGGTGGGATCCGCCTGTTCCTCGTCTATGCCTTCCTGATTCTCGGCGCGATCGGCGTGTCGTTGCCCAGGGTCGTCGATCTCGCGATCGGCGTGCCGGTCAGCTTCGAAGGCCTGGTCGCGATGATCCTCCTGGCGTACACGATCTTCACGACGACCCTCGTGCTGCAGCGCAAGGAGGCGGCGCGGGTGCTGGCCCTGGGGCTGGCCAGCCTGACCCTGCCGGCGATTCCGCTGCTCCTGCTGGGTGGCCTGGTCATCCAGACGATCTTCGTCGCCGCCTTCGCCGGGCTGCTGTTCCGCGGCCTGCTGGGTTCCGCGACACGCGCGTGGCTGACCGAACCCTGACGGCTACGGCCGGGGGCGGGGGACGGTACCCTCTCTCCAGCGATCATCCGCGAGCGGACGGCGACGCCGCTCGCCCTCCCACGTTCGAACAGCACGAGGCACCAGATTGAGCAAGCCGTCACGGCGCGCGTCGCGCGCCGCGCAGCGGAACGTCGGCCGGCCGCAACCGCCCGCCGGCAGCGCCGCCACGACCCGACCGGCCGCCGATGCGGTGACCGGCGGCAGGACCCTCGACCCGACCAGCGGTCGCCCGCCGGGCAGCCGGGCCGGCCGCCGGGACCGACCGGTCCGCGGTTATGCCCGCCGCTCGTTCCTTGAGCGGTACCGGGGCAGGATCCTGACCGCCGTCGGTGTGGTCGCGCTGCTGCTCGTTGGCGGCTTCGTGTTCATGGGCGCGACCGCCAAGACGTACACCTGCCTGACGATCTGGAATCCCACGCCGACGGCGTCCCCGGCTGCCGGCGCCTCCCCGCAGCTGGGCTACGTCGAACCGGACATGGGCAACAGCCACAACATCAGCCAGCCGCAGAGCTACGCCTACTGCCCGCCGGCCAGCGGCACCCACATCAACCAACCGGGGCTCGGTCCCGTCACACCCAGGCTCTACGGGCCGGATGATTTCGCCCAGCCGCCGGGCTGGATCCACAACCTGGAGCACGGTGCGCTGATCCTGCTTTACAAGTGTCCGGGCGCCGCCTGCGACGACGCCGGCCAGTCGCAGTTGCGGACCTTCTTCAACACGTTTCCGAACAGCCCGGTCTGCAACTTCCCCAAGGGACAGCTGAGTCCGGTCATCGCCCGCTTCGACGACATGACATCGCCCTTCGCCGCCATCGTCTGGGATCGCGTGCTCCCGCTCGACACGTTCGATGCGGACAAGATCGTGGCCTTCTACAACGAGTGGGCCGAGCGAACGAACCCGGAGAAGCTGTGCACCCCGCCGTCGCCGTCGCCCGGACCCAGCGGGTCGGGCGCGGCCAGCGGATCCCCCGCGGCCAGCGGATCCCCCGCGGCCAGTGGCTCGCCGGCGGCCGGCTCGGCGGCGCCCAGCGGCAGCGGCCAGGCCTCGGCGAGCCCCAGCTGATCACGCCAGCAAGGCAATTGGAGGTCACCACCGACGGCTGACACGATGCTCGCCCTGGTCAAGACCGCGGCGGGTCCGGGCCTCGAGCTGCGGGACGTGCCGCGGCCCACGATCGGCCTCCACGACGTCCTGATCCGGGTCCACAAGACCGGCATCTGCGGCACGGACCTCCACATCGAAGCGTGGGACGCCTGGGCCGCGAAAACGATCCAGCCGCCGCTCGTCGTGGGTCACGAGTTCGTCGGCGACATCGTCGAGACCGGCTCGGAGGTGACCGACTTCCACCCGGGCGACCTCGTCAGCGGGGAGGGCCACGTGGTCTGCGGCCGGTGCCGCCACTGCCTCGCCGGGCGGCGCCACCTGTGCGCCAATGCCATCGGGCTGGGCGTCGGCCGCGACGGCGCCTTCGCCCAGTACGTGTCGCTGCCCATGACGAACGTCTGGCACCACTGGCCCGGCATCGACGAGGAGGTCGCGGCGATCTTCGATCCGTTCGGCAACGCCGTCCACACCGCGCTCGCCTTCCCGATCCTGGGGGAAGACATCCTGGTCTCGGGCGCCGGCCCGATCGGCCTGATGGCGACCGCCGTCGCGCGGCACGCCGGGGCCCGTTTTGTCGTCGTCTCCGAACCCAATGCCTTCCGCCGCGACCTGGCCTCCCGGATGGGGGCGACCGTCGTCGTCGACCCGCGCGAGCGTGACCTCCATGCCGTCCAGGCGGAGCTGGGCATGGTCGAGGGTTTCGACGTGGCCCTCGAGATGTCCGGCAACGCGACCGCCCTGCGCGCGGCGATCGACAATATGGCCCATGGCGGCGGCATCGCCATCCTCGGGATCCCGACCGGCGAGATCTCGATCGACGTCAATGAGATCGTCTTCAAGATGCTGACGATCCGTGGCATCTATGGCCGGGAGATGTACGAGACCTGGTACAAGATGACGGTCATGCTCCAGTCCGGCCTCGACATCCGGCCGGCGATCACCCACCGGTTCCCGTTCCGCGAGCACCAGGCGGCCTTCGCCGCTGCGCGATCGGGCGACTCCGGCAAGGTGATCCTGAACTGGGTCGCCTGATGACGAAGAAGACCACCCGCCACGATCCGCTGGCGTTCCTGGGAGACGAGCTTGCGGCGCTTCGCGAGCGGCACCTGTACCGGCCGCTGCGGATCATGTCGTCCGCCCAGGGCCCGGTCGTGTCGGTCGACGATCGGCGGGCCGTCAGCCTGTCCTCGAACGACTACCTTGGCCTGACCCACCATCCGCGGCTGCGCCAGGCGGCTCTCGATGCCGTCACCTCGTTCGGGGCCGGGTCCGGGGCGGTCCGGACGATCGCCGGGACGATGACGCTCCACGAGGAGCTCGAGGCCGACCTCGCCCGGTTCAAGGAGGTCGAGGCGGTCCTGACGTTCCAGTCGGGCTTCACCGCCAACACCGGGGTCATCCCGACGATCACCGGCGAGACCGACCTGATCGTGTCGGACGAGCTCAACCACGCCTCGATCATCGATGGCATGCGGTTGTCGAAGGCGCCGCGCAAGATCTACCGCCACGCCGACGTGGCGGCGCTCCGGGAGGTGCTGGCCGATGCCGTCGAGCACGGCCGGCCCGGGGGCGGCCCATGGCGGCTCATCCTCGTCGTCACCGACGGGGTCTTCAGCATGGACGGCGACATCGCCCCGCTGCCCGGCATCGTCGAGGCCGCCGAGGAGTTCGGTGCGGCGGTCATGGTCGACGACGCCCATGCGTCGGGGGTCCTGGGCCGCAACGGGCGCGGGTCGGTCGACCATTTCGGCCTCCACGGGCGCGTCGCCATCCAGGTCGGGACGCTGTCCAAGGCGGTCGGCGTCCTGGGCGGCTACGTCGCCGGCTCCCGGAACCTCCGCGAGGTCCTCATCCAGCGTGCCCGCCCGTTCCTCTTCTCGACCAGCCACCCGCCGGCGGTGGTGGCCGCCTGCCGCGAGGCCATCCGGGTCATGGAGGACGAGCCGGAGCTGATGGAGCGGCTGTGGGCCAACACCCGTCGCTTCAAAGCCGAGCTGGGCCGGCTGGGCTTCGACATCGGGCACTCGGAGACGCCGATCACGCCGGTGATCCTGGGCGACTCGGAGACGACGATCAGGTTCAGCAGCCGGCTGTTCGAGGAGGGCGTCTTCGCCACCTCGGTCGTCTTCCCGACGGTCGCCCTCGATCGGGCGCGGATCCGGACGATCGTCACCGCCGCCCACACCGATGAGCTGCTCGACCAGGCGCTCGCGGCGTTCGCGAAGGTAGGCCAGGAGATGGGCGTGATCTCCGGGTGAGCGACGAGCTCTCCCGCTCCCGCGACCTGCCCCTCGACGCCCACCTCCACACGGATCTCTCGCCCGACAGCAACGTCCCGGTCGACGCCTACGGCGCGCTTGCCGCCGAGCTGGGGATCGCCGAGCTGGCGATCACCGACCACGTCGACTTCGACCCGCGCGACCCGGCCTGGGAGTACCGCTCGTTCGCCGACCGGGAACGAACGGTTCGCCAGGCGGCCGAACGATGGGCAGATCGGGGGGTGGCGATTCGCTTCGGCGTCGAGCTCACTTACAACCGAACCTGGGAGGACGACATCCGAAGCCACCTCGCCCGCCACGCCTACGACTTCACGATCGGCTCCGTCCACGACTGGCCGGGCTCGCCGTACCGGGGTCGCGACCTCGTCGCTCGCTGGGTTGCCGGGCGCTCCCTGGCCGAGATCGTCGAGCCGTACGTCCTGGAGGTGACCGCGGCGGCCAGGTCGGGGCTGTTCGACGCGATCGGCCACCTCGACGTGGTCAAGCGCTACCTCATGCCGGACGTCACGCCCGCCCAGCTGGCGGCCGCGCCGGAGCTGTTCGAGCCCGCCCTCGTCGCGCTCGTCGAGAGCGGCACCGCCCTCGAGGTCAACACCAGCGGGCTCCGCCAGCCGCCGGGCGAGACGTACCCGGGCCCCGCTCTCGTGGCCCGTTACCGGGAGTTGGGTGGGAGGCGGCTGACGGCCGGCTCCGATGCCCACCGGGACCACACCTTCGCTTTCGGGCTGGAGGCCGGCTATCGCCTCGTGGCCGGCGCCGGGTTCCGGGAGCTGACCTTCCGCCGTGGCGGGGAGCGGGTCGCGGTCGCCATCCCCGAGCGGGTCCGTGCCTAACAGGGGGGCGGTGCGTTCGTTATGACCCTCGACGATGCCGCGCTCGAGCGGCTCGTGGAAGCGGCCCGGGACGGGGACAGCGACGCCTTTGGCGGGCTGTTCGACCACTTCCATGGCCCGATCTATCGCTACATCGCCAGCCGCGTCCAGCGCCCGTCGGACGCGGAGGACCTGACGCAGCTGGTCTTCGTCAAGGCCCTGGAAGCGCTTCCGCGCTACGAATCGCGGGGCGTCCCGTTCGGGGGCTGGCTCTTCCGGCTGGCCAGGAACTGTGTCATCGACTTCGTCCGGACACGCCACGAGCACACGGAGCTCGGCGCGATCGCCGAGCGGCAGGGCTCCGAAGCCGGGCCGGACGAGATTGTGGTCAACCGCGAGGACATCGACGCCGTCGGCGCCGCCCTGTCGGCCCTGACGTCCGAGCAACGAGAGACCATCGCCCTTCGGTTCTTCGCCGGCCTGTCGGCCCGCGAGGCCGCCGAGGCGATGGGCAAGCAGGAAGGAACGATCCGCGGACTCCAGTTCCGGGCCATCGCCGCACTCCGACGGGAGCTCGGGATCGAAGCCGAACCGGACCCGCCGCGGATCAGCACCGTGGACGAACCGAACCGACCATGACACGTAACCGCAGATCGCTGACCGACGACGACGTGGCGCACCGCCTCGCCGCATACGCCGCTGCCCGCCTGTCGCCGAGCCCGGCCGCGACCGCCCGGATGCGGGCCCGGGTCATGGACGCGGTGCGCGAGACCCCCGCCCGAGCGGCTTCGGGCTCCTCTGAGCCCGTCTCGATGGCAGCCCACCGCCGCACGCTGACCCGGCCGCGACGGGCGCTCGCCGCGCTCATGGCCGCCGCGCTGTCCGTGCTGCTACTGACCGGGGCCGCGTTCGCGTCCGGGCCGGGTGGCCCGCTGTATGGCCTCAGGCTGTGGGTCGAGACCGTCTCGTTGCC
>JBGPDX010000064.1:0-12112 GCA_041482475.1 Candidatus Limnocylindria bacterium
AGTTGTCGACGAAGTCGACCGTCTCCTTGTCGATGTCGGCCAGCATTTCGCCGGCGATCGCGGTCAGGCGCGCCTCTGTGTAGCGCATCGCCGCCGCCGCATCGCCGTCGACCGACCCGAAGTTGCCCTGGCCGTCCACGAGCGGGTAGCGCATCGAGAAGTCCTGCGCCAGCCGAACGAGGGCGTCGTACAGGGCGACGTCGCCGTGTGGGTGGTACTTGCCCATGACCTCGCCGACGATCGCGGCGCATTTGCGGAAGGAGCTGGTGGCGGACAGCCCCATCTCGCCCATCGTGTAGAGGATCCGGCGGTGGACCGGCTTGAGGCCGTCGCGAACGTCGGGCAGGGCGCGAGCGACGATCACGCTCATCGCGTAATCGAGGTAACTCACCCGCATCTCGTCGACGACGCGGATGACCCTGATGTCGCCGAGGTCGTCGGTCACGGGTCAGGACTCCAGGTTTGGCAGGGCTGTCTGGTCATGCAACGGCTCTGGTCAGCGGCTCATGTCAACGGCGGCTCAGGGAGCGCTCCGCCCAGACGGACCGAATCGAAGCGGGCGGCCGTCTCGGCCGCCCGTGAGGTCGAGCCCGCTCCCGGCCGACGGCGGACGCCGGCGAGGCGGCCGCGGATCTCGTCGGAGGCGGCTGGGCTCAGCTTGGCGAGGACGTCGCGGAGGACCCAGGCGCGGTGGCCGTCGCCGTTCGTCGCGGCGGCGTCGGCCTCGCGGCGGCAGAAGGCCTCGACCGCCGGCGCGTCGACCAGGACCAGCGACCGGAGGGCCCAGGCGAGGGCTTTCTGGACGTCGGGCTCGTCGTCGCCGAGGAGGTCCCCGATCAGCCGAAGCCCGTGCGCTGCGACCTCGGGTCGGCGGCCGGCGCGGCGGTCGACGAACGGCATCGTCGCCACGGTCGAGCCGACGAGACGCCGCTCCCAGCGTGACGGCGAAAAGACGAGCTGCTCCAGCTCCGCCCAGCGGTAGGGCTCCAGGAGGACCCCGCGGCCGTAGGGATGCGCCAGGGAGTCGACGGTGATCCAGTCGGCGGCCTCGCGGGCGGCACGACGGAGGAGCTGCCACGTCCGTTCCGGATCGGTCGCCACCAGCCGCTCGAGCAGGCCGAAGGCGAACCACCGAATCTCCAGCGGCCGTTCGCGAAACAGCCGATCGGCGACGAACAGGAGCTGCGCCGACGACTCGCGTCCGGTGGCCGTCCGGAAGCCGCGGGCCACGGCGGCGTTGAGCGGCCAGCGGACGCCCAGGACCTCGCCGATGCCCGGCGCGACGAGCTGCTCGCCGGCGACGTAGTCCGGGTCGGCCAGTGCCTCCATCCCGCTCCGCAACTGGGTGGCAAACACGTCGGGATCACCGACGACATCGGCCAGCCGCCTGCCAAGCTCCTCGGCCGGCTGACGCCGGGCGGCAACGAAGGCGACGGCCCGGGTGGTCGCGGCGCTCCTTGGGGCAGGTGCCTCGGCGGGCGCCGCGGCGGCCGAGCGGCTCACCCGCGGACCCCACGTCGGGCCGCCGCGACCGTCCGTGCCGGGCCGTCCCCCTTCGCGGGCGTATCGACTTCGACGTCATCCACGAAGCGAAAGCCGTAGCGTTCCCGCAACTCGCGCCGCCTGGTCGAATCGGCCGCCAGATAGGTCCCCTTGGCGGTCGCCAGGACCGACCCGTCCTCGACGGCGACGATCCTCGCCGTCGTTTCGACGATCCGCCGACGAGAGCTGGCGATCTCGCCGTCGGCCCGAATGCGGGCGCCGATCGGGACCGGCCGCTGGAAGTCGACGGACAGCCGCGCGGTGACGCCCCAGTTGTCCTCGCCGACGAGTGCCCAGGCCATGACCTCGTCGAGAATCGTGCAGACGATGCCGCCATGGGCCATCCCGGCCCAACCCTCGAAGCGCTGGTCCAGGGCCAGCTCGGTCCATGACCGTCGCGGCTCGACGTGGAGCAGCAGTCGCAGCCCGTGGCGGTTCAACGTGCCGCAGGCGAAGCAGTTGTGGGGAACGAGGTCGAACGGGGCGACGCCGGGTCCCGCGACGACCCCCGCCGCGGGGGCCTCAGACGTCAAGGTTGCGGACCTTTCGCGCTTCGGCCTTGATGAAGTCCTTGCGCGGCCCGACCTTCTCGCCCATCAACATCGTAAAGACCGCGTCGGCTTCGGCGGCATCCTCGATCTCCGCCCGGAGGAGCGTCCGCGTCTCCGGGTTCATCGTCGTCTCCCAGAGCTGGTCGGCGTTCATCTCGCCAAGGCCCTTGAACCGCTGCACGGACAGGCTCTTGACGTTGAACTCCTTGATGATCCGGTCGCGCTCCTGCTCGGTCTGGGCATAGCGGGTGACCTTGCCGGTGCTGATCCGATAGAGCGGGGGCTGCGCAATGTAGAGGTAGCCGGCCTCGATGACCTGGGGCATGAAGCGGTAGAAGAACGTCAGCAGCAGCGTCCGGATGTGCGCGCCGTCGACGTCGGCGTCGGTCATGATGATGATCCGGTGGTAGCGCAGCTTCGACAGGTCGAAGCTGTCGCCGATGCCCTCGATTCCGGCCCCCAGGGCGATGATGAGCGGCCGCACGTTCTCGCTGGCGACGATCTTGTCGAGCCGCGCCTTCTCGACGTTGAGGAGCTTGCCTCGCAGCGGGAGGATCGCCTGGAAACGGCGATCGCGGCCCTGCTTGGCGGAGCCGCCGGCCGAGTCGCCCTCGACGATGTACAGCTCGCTGCGCGCGGGATCGCGCTCCTGGCAGTCTGCCAGCTTGCCCGGAAGCGACAGGCCGTCGAGGGCGCCCTTGCGGATGACGAGGTCGCGCGCCTTGCGAGCGGCCTCGCGCGCGCGCGCGGCTGTCAGGCACTTCTCGATGATCCGCCGGCCGTCGGCCGGGTTCTCGTCGAGGTACTGACCCAGGCTGTCGGCGACGGCGGTCTGGACCTGGCCCTTGACCTCGGCATTGCCCAGCTTCGCCTTGGTCTGGCCCTCGAACTGCGGGTCCGTCAGCTTGACGCTGATGACCGCGGTGAGGCCCTCGCGGACGTCGTCACCCGACAGGTTGGCGTCCGCATCCTTGAGCACGCCGGCGCGCCTGGCCCAGTCGTTGAGCGAGCTGGTCAACGCCGCGCGGAAGCCGGTGACGTGGGTCCCGCCGTCGATCGTGTTGATGTTGTTGGCGAAGGCGAGGACGTTCTCCGTGTAGGTGTCGTTGTACTGGAGGGCGACCTCGACGAAGGTCGTGCCCTCGTTCCGCTCGACGTAGATCGGGCGACTGTGGAGGACCTCCTTGTTCCGGTTGAGGTGCCGGACGAACGACTGGAGGCCGCCCTCGAAGTAGAACGACCGCTCGCGATCGTGGCGCTCGTCGATCAGGGTGATCCAGACACCCTTGGTCAGGTAGGCCGACTCGCGGAGGCGCTGGGCGATCATCTCGAATGAGTACTCGATGATCCCGAAGACCTGCGGATCGGCGCGGAAGCTCGTCCGCGTTCCGCGCCGAGTGCCGGCCGGCCCGACGGCCACGACCTTGGTCGTCGGTTTGCCGCGGACGTACTCCTGGGCGTGAATCCGGCCATCGCGTGCGGATTCGACGCGCAGCCACTCGGACAACGCGTTGACGACGCTGACGCCGACGCCATGGAGGCCGCCGGATACCTTGTAGCCGCCTCCACCGAACTTCCCGCCTGCGTGGAGGACCGTGTGGACGACCTCGAGGGCGTCCTTGCCCGTGGGGTGCTTGCCGACGGGCACCCCGCGGCCGTCGTCCTGGACGACGACCGTGTCGTCGCGCCCGATCGTCACGACGATCGTCGTGGCATGGCCGGCCATCGCCTCGTCGATCGAGTTGTCGACGACCTCCCAGACCAGGTGGTGAAGGCCGCGGACGTCGGTCGATCCGATGTACATGCCCGGCCGGCGGCGGACCGCCTCGAGGCCCTCGAGGACCTGGATGCTGGCGGCCGTGTAGTCCGAACCAGCACCAGCGCCGCCGCGTCGCGCTCGTGGACGGGGGCCGTTGCGGAGTGGACTGTCTCCGCCGGTGCCATCGGTTCCGGCCGCGCCGCCGGGCGTGCGGGCAGCCGCGCGGGTGCCGTTGCCGGCCGAGCCCGCCGGCGCCTTCGTGGCCTCCCTCGTCACGCTCCCCCTCCGACGATCCGCTCGTAGATCCGTCCGAGGTCTTCGTCGCTGTAGTACTCGATGACGATGCGGCCACCGCGGCGGGTCCGGGCGAGGCTCACCTTCGTGCCCAGCGAGCGGCGCAGGTCCTCCTCGACACGCTCGAGGTCCGGGTCGGCGACTCGGCGCGACGCAGCCGTCCGGGGCGCCACTTGCGGCTCCCGCAACCGGCGAACGAGCTCCTCGGTCTGGCGAACGGACAGCTCACGCTCAACGACGGTGGTGAGCACACGCGGCTGGACCTCCGCCGCGAGCCCACCGAGCGCTCGTGCATGCCCTTCCGTGATGCGCCCGTCGGCGACGGCGTCCTGGAGGCTCGGATCGAGGTCGAGAAGGCGGAGGGTGTTGGCGATCGTCGACCGGGCCCGTCCAACCCGCGTCGCGACGGTCTCCTGCGACAGCCCGAAGTCGGCGATCAGCTGCTGGTAGGCGTGGGCCTCCTCGATTGCGTCGAGATCGGCGCGTTGCAGGTTCTCGATGAGCGCGAGCTGGAGCTGGTCGTGGTCGGCCACCTGGCGGATGACGGCCGGGATCCGCTCGAGGCCGGCCAGCTTGGCGGCACGAAGCCGGCGCTCGCCGGCGACGAGGCGGTACCCGTCGATCGTCTCGCTGACGATGATCGGCTGGATCACGCCATGCTCAGCTATGCTCGCGGCGAGCGTGGCCAGGCTCTCCTCGTCCAGCCGTCTGCGCGGCTGGTACGGGTTGACCTGGACGCGATTGATGGAAATCTCGGTGGGACCTGGCGAGGCGGCGCGCTGCGGGATGAGGGCGGCGAGCCCGCGCCCGAGTCCCTGATGGCGTGGCGGTCTGACGGTCATGCGCTCACCGCCTGCGGCGAGGTTTCGCCGCTGTCGGCGTCGGCGTCACGGCCGCCGGCCGGACCCACGGTGGTCGGCTTCGTCGGCGTTGGGCGGCCATCCCTCGCCCGCAGCTCTGCCGCCAGGGAGGCGTAGGCCGCGGCTCCCTTGGACTCCGGGCTGTAGAAGGCGATCGGAACCCCGTAGCTCGGCGCCTCGGACAGCCTGACGCTCCGCGGGATGACCGAATCGAATACCCGGCCACTGAGGTGGCGGCGGACCTCCGCGGCGACGTCCGCGGACAGGTTGGTACGCGCGTCGTACATGGTCAGCACCACCCCCTTGATCTCCAGGGCCGGATTCAGGTGATCCCGAACGAGGTTGATCGTGGCGATCAGCTGGGTCAGTCCTTCGAGCGCGTAGTACTCGCATTGGAGCGGGATGAGCACGGAGTCGGCGGCCGTGAGGGCGTTGACCGTCAGGAGGCCCAGGGACGGCGGCGAGTCGATGAGGACGTAGTCATAGGTGTCAGGAACCGCCTCCACGAGCCTGGCGAGGCGACGCTCGCGACGATCCATGTTCGCCAGCTCGACCTCCGCCCCCGCCAGGGCGATCGACGAGGGGATGATGTCGACGCCGGCGGATGGGCGCTGGATCACGAGGTTGGCCAACGGTACGGAGCCGATGAGGGCGTCGTAGACGGACCGCTCCAAACCGGCCCGATCCACACCAAAGCCACTCGTAGCGTTGCCCTGAGGGTCGAAGTCAATGACGAGTACGCGTTCACCCGCGAGGGCAAGGTATGTGGCGAGGTTGACCACCGTGGTGGTCTTGCCCACGCCCCCCTTCTGGTTGGCGCAGGCGATCGTCTGGCGCACTCAGCACGCCACGCGGAACGCAGTCACAAGCACGAATTCTACCATCCATCGCCGCTCTTCCTTGTTGACCGGCGGCCCCATGCGGCGGTCCGCCCAGGCGGTCTGCACGCGGCCGAGTGCGGTCGCCGATCGTGGGTATCGTGACGTTGGTGCCTCTCCTGGGACTTCGCGGCGCGTTATCGGCTCATCGGCGGCCGGGGCGGAATGAGGGAGATGTTTCACGTGAAACGTTGCCCTGAGGCGCCCCTCTCTCCGCGGACTTCGCGGCGCCCTACTGGCTCATCCGGGGCCGGGAGGAATGGGGAGATGTTTCACGTGAAACGTTGCCCTGAGGTGGCCCCTCTCGCCGGACTCCGCGGCGCCCTACTGGCTCATCGGCGGCCGGGGCGGAATGAGGGAGATGTTTCACGTGAAACGTTGCCCTGAGGCGCCCTCTCTCCGCGGACTTCGCGGCGCCCTACTGGCTCATCCGGGGCCGGGAGGAATGGGGAGATGTTTCACGTGAAACAGTGCCCTGTCGGTCGTCTTCCGGGAGCCGGATCCGTTGCCGGCAAGGGCGCTGACGTGGGATAATCCCGCTTGACGTCACCGCTCCGCCGGTCGCCGTGAGTGCTCTCACCGGGCGCGCCAACCCTGGCCTCGCCGAGGATCGACGCCCATGAGGCTGGTACTTGCAGCGAGCGCCGCGACGGTGGCAGCGCTGCTCGAAGTCACCGTCGTACCGCATCTGGGCGTCAACGGCGCTCACCCGCACCTCGTGCTGGTCCTTGGTGTCATCTGGACCGTCGCCGCCGGGGTAGAGAGTGGACTGGTATGGGCGTTCGTCGGGGGCCTCGTTCTTGATGTCCTTGCGCCGCGTCCCCTCGGCGCGACAGCCTTTACGCTCCTCGTGGCCCTCGGGGGCGCTTCGGTCGTGGCAGGGGGCCTGTCGCGGATCCGCCCCCTCGCCCCCATTCTTCTCGTTCCGGCCTTCAGCCTGGTGAGCTCGATGGTGTTGCTGGTGGTCCTTGGTGCCCTCCGCACCCCGATCGCCGCCACCGACCCGATCGCAGCGCTCGCGCCCGGCATCGTCTATGACACCGTCCTCGCGTCAATCCTCGGGCCACTGGTGATCTCGCTGCACGATCGGTACGCCGCGGGCGAGCGGGCAGACTGGTGAACGTGCTCCTCGACGGCGGAGTCGACCGCGAGCGGCGGGTGATCAGGTTCGTTGCGTTCGGCCTGGCGGTCGTCGTCAGCGTGAGCGCGCTGACGGCGCGCCTGTTCTACCTCCAGATCTCGAACGGGACCCAGTACGCGGCGCTCGCCGAGACGAACCGCAGCGTGCTCCAGCCCGTCCCGTCCTCGCGTGGCCTCATCTACGACCGGACCGGACGGCCGCTCGTCACCAACGTGCCCTCCTACGCGGTCAAGATCCGCCCCGGCGACCTCCCGGTGTCCCGCCGCGCGGAGGTGGTCGCCCGGCTGGCCGCCCTCATCGGCATGGATCCGGCCGACATCAACGCCGCCATCGACGGCAATCCGGGATCCCGGTTCGATCTCGTCCGAATCGCCCAGGACATCCCGCGTGCGACGGCGGATGTGATCCTCGAATCGCACCTCGACCTCCCCGGCGTCGAGGTCGTGGTCGAGACGCGGCGCGAGTACCCGCAAGGACCACTCCTGTCCCAGATCGTCGGCTACACGGCGCCGATCAGTGCCGAGCAGCTGGACCGCCGAGCCGACGCAGGCTATCTGCCCGACGACCTGATCGGCAAGGCCGGCGTGGAGGCCGTCTATGAGAGCGATCTACGCGGCGAGTACGGGGCTGAGAGCGTTGAACGCGACGCGGCGGGGCAGACCCTCCGGGTGCTTCAGACCGTCAGTCAGCCCGCGGCGGGCGACTCGCTCCGCCTGACGATCGATACGCGTGAACAGCAGCTCGCGCAGCAGGCCCTGCAATGGGGCATGAAGGCCGCCGGCCTGAAGCGCGGCGTGGTCATCGTGATGAACCCGCAGACGGGCGAGGTGCTGGCCCTCGTCAGCCTTCCGACCTACGACAACAACGCCTTCGCGACCGGGATCAGCAACGCCGACTACGGGCGGCTGATCAACGACACCAACAAGCCGCTCACCAACCACGCCATCCAGGCGCAGTACCCGCCAGGCTCGACGTACAAGCTCGTCACCGGGACGGGCGGCCTGGCCGACAAGAAGATCACCCGGACGACGAGGCTGACAACACGCAGCTACCTGACGCTGGGCGGCACGAGGTTCTATGACTGGAATCGGCGGGGCTTCGGCTCCTGCAACATCATGTGCGGTTTCGCCCACTCGAGCGACACCTTCTTCTTCCAGGTCGCCGGCATGCTGGGGATCGACCGGCTTGGCTACTGGGCCGCGCAGTTCGGGTTTGGCCAGAAGACCGGCATTGACCTGCCGGGCGAGGTGACGGGGATCGTTCCGACCAACCAGTGGAAGCTCGACGAGCTTGGCCTGCCGATCTACCCCGGCGAGGTGTACCAGGCGGGCATCGGCCAGGGCTACGACGTCGTGACCCCGATCCAGCTCATCACGGCCTACGCGGCGCTGGCGAACGGCGGCAAGGTCATGCAGCCGCAGATCGTCCGCGAGATCGTGGGCCCGGACGGGTCGATCGTCCGGCCGTTCGAACCGAAGGTCGTGCGACGCGTGGCCGCGCCCGCCAGCGTTCTGACACAGATGCGAGAGGCGGCTCGCAACGTCGTCCTCGTCCGGCACACCTACAACCTCGTCGACCTGCCGATCATCGTCGCCGGCAAGTCGGGAACCGCCGAGTTCGGACTCCGGGACCGCCAGGGGCGGCTGCCCTTCCATTCGTGGTTCGTCGGCTTCGTCCCGAAGAACCCGAAGATCCAGCCCGGCGATCCACGGGGCCTGAAGGCGATCGCCCGAACCGACTCGGACCTGATCGTGCTCGCCTTTGCCTACGACTCGCGGACGAAGGGCAACACCGCCACCGAGATCGTGAAGTACTTCATGCAGCTGCACTTCGGCATCAAGAAGGATTTCCGGATCCCCTACCTCCTCCAGCGCGGCAACTTCTACCAGGGCAACTGATGAACGGCCAGGTACCTGTGCCCACAGACGGAACGCTTTCGTGGGCGTGATGCGAGCGGAGCCCGCGCGGTTTGCCGACTGGGCCGCCCGGTCGGTCGGCGCCGCGTGGCGATCGTTCGACCTGCAGCTGACGACCTACGCGGCACTCCTGGCCGCGATCGGCCTGGCGATGGCCTACAGCAACAGCGTCGAGGCGGGACGCTCCGTGTTCGAGGCCGGTTCGACCTTCCTGCGCGGCCTGATGTGGGCCGGCCTCGCGATCGTCGCGTTCGTCGTCGTCACGGCGTTCGACTACAAGTGGCTCAAGACGTTTGCCTGGCCGCTCTACCTCGCCCAGCTGGGACTGCTCGCCGTGACCCTGGCGGTCGGCGACGGGGTCGGCGGCGCCGCGCGCTGGATCAGCTTCGGGCCGTTCGCCTTCCAGTTCAGCGAGCTGGCGAAGATCCTGATGATCGTCGTCCTGGCCAACTACCTGGCCGCGCGGCAGGGGCGGCTCCAGTCGCTGGGATCGATCCTTGGCGCCTGCGTCCTCGTCGTCCCGCCGTGGCTGCTGGTCATGCTGCAGCCGGACCTCGGGACATCGCTCGTGTTCGCCGCGATCCTCGCCGGCATGCTGTTCATGTCGGGCGCGAGCCTTCGCTGGCTGGCGGTCCTGGGTGGGCTCGTCGTCGCCCTCGTGCCGCTGGCCTGGACCCACATCCTGAAGGACTATCAGAAGGCCCGGCTGATCTCGTTCCTCAACCCCGCGACCGACATCCATGGCTCCGGCTATCAGCTGTACCAGGCCCAGATTGCCGTCGGGTCCGGCGGCTGGATGGGCAAGGGCCTGACCAACGGCACCCAGACCCAGCTCGACTACCTGCCGGTCCAAACGACCGACTTCGTCTACGCCCTGCTCGCAGAGGAGCTGGGCTTCGTGGGCGGGGTCGTCATGCTCGCCCTGTTCACGGCCCTCCTCTGGCGGGTGATCCTGGCCGCCTGGCGGTCACGCGATCCGTTCGGAACGATGTTCTGTTGCGGCGTCGCCTCGATGATTCTGTTCCAGCTCGTCGTCAACGTCGGCATGGTGATCGGGATCATGCCGATCACCGGCATCCCCCTGCCCTTCGTGACCCACGGCGGCGCGTCGCTGGTGAGCATTGCCGCCGGCCTGGGCATCATCCAGAGCATCAATATTCGGCAAACCCGCGCCGAGTGGTGAGCCCCCGGACCGGGTCGGGGACGATACGCCCGGCACGGCGGATTTGCACGGAGAGGCAGAGGTCAGCGCCGGCGGAACAGCCCTCGGCGCCCGGTCGAGTCCGGCTGCACCGCGCGGCGTCGGCCGGCTCGTCGCAGGAGCACATCGATCTCGTCGCGGAACGGACGCCCGATTGGCATCCGATCGAGCCATTCGAGGTAGTCGATGTCCCGCTCGGCGATCTCGCCGAGCGACCAGCCCGCGAAACGCCCGAACCGGAGGACCGTACCCGATGGGTGGCCCGGAGCGGGCCCGGCCGCACCGAATCCCTCCCTGGCCCGCATCGTGGCGGGGTCGTAGCCACTGCCCCGGGACGACCGTCCGGAGCTCCAGTCGGCCGACGTCGACTCCGGCTCGGCGGACGATCCCGGCGCCGCCCCCGCAAGCCCGCTCGACCGGGGCGCCGCCCGCCGCGCGGCGCGCTCCCGGTCGAGCGTCGCTCGCGACTCGGGGTCGCGCAGGAGGGCCCAGGCCTGGTTGATCGCGACCATCCGGGCCGCGGCGCCGGGGTCGGTGGCGAGGTCGGGGTGATATTTCTGCGCCAGGCGGCGGTAGGCGGCCTGGATCACATCCGGGTCGGCCTCGGAGTCGACCTGCAGCACCTTGTAGGGGTCGGTTCGGTCAGCCATCCGGGCTCAGTCGTCGGACGGAGCGACGGACGTCGCGGGGGAGCGCCTCGCTCGACGCCCGATCGTGCCCGGCGGGCCCGTCCATCGTGCCGCAGACTACCAGACGTGGACGCCGATTCGGGGCGCGGCAGGCCGTTCGTCGAGCCACGCCAGCGGTGGCGACTGACGTTCCGACGGGGCGCGGATGCCCCCGCCATCGCTCATCGCGAGCTGGCCGAATCGTGGCTCGCAGCGCTCGCAACGGCGCTGCCGCTGCCGCGTGGCGAGGGGTCGCGGCCCCGACCGCCGCTGACTTTCGCCGCCCCACTCCCGGCGGGGATGGCGGCCGAGCGTGAGATCGCGGACCTCCAGCTCGCCGAGCGGCTTCCCACCTGGCGCGTGCGCGAGGCGGTCTGCGCGGCGGCGCCGGGCGGAATCGCCGTCACGAACGTCCACGACGTCTGGCTTGGCGCCCCTCCACTGACTGCGGCCGTTGCCGCCGCCGACTACCGGGTCACCCTCGTCGCCGGCGCGAGCCCCGGCGCCAACGCCATCCGGGAAGCCGCGGATCGCCTGCTCGCCGCGTCGACGCTGGAGCGGCGCCGGCCGCGTGGCGGCGACTCGGTCGCCTACGACCTCCGCCCGCTGCTCGCGGCGATCGAGGTCGCCGAAGGGCCGCCGATCGTCATTCGGGTCCGCACCCGCTTTCATCCCGAACGAGGCGCCGGCCGTCCCGAAGAGGTGCTCGCGGCCCTCGGCGAGGCGTTGGGAACGCCGCTCGAGCCGGCCGAAATCGTGCGACAGCGGGTGCTGCTGGCCGAGGACCTGGCGGAGGTCACGCTGGGATCGACGGCGAGCGGCCAGGTTTGACGCTGCTCCGCGCCTGACCGTACACTCCGCATTCGCGCCCCGGCCACGTCGGGCGCCTTTTCCGTGTCTTTCACGCGGTCGCATCGCGGCCGCCGCAGGTTCAAGCCCAGCATCAAGGAATCCCATGTACGCAGTCATCGAGACGGGCGGCAAGCAGTACCGCGTCGAGGTCGGGACCGAGCTCGAGGTGGAGACGCTCGACGCCGAGCCAGGTCAGGCCATCACCCTCGACCGGGTGCTCCTCGTTGCCGACGGGGACGAGGCGGCCATCGGCCGGCCGCTCGTCGCGGATGCGGCCGTCGAAGCCGAGGTCGTCCGCCGCGAACGTGGCGACAAGGTGATCGTCTTCAAGTACCGTCCCAAGGCCCGCCGGCGGGTCAAGAAGGGCCATCGCCAGAACCACACCATCCTCCGCATCACCGATGTGCGGCTGGGCTCGCGAAGCGCGGCGGATGCCGTCCGCAAGGCTGA
>JBGPDX010000065.1:0-11963 GCA_041482475.1 Candidatus Limnocylindria bacterium
GCAACCGCCGCCGCCGGCGGCGTTGGACCACTCGCGCTGGATCCGGAAGAGGTCGGTGTTGCCTGCTCCCAGGTAGTTGTTGGCGGTCGTGGCGTTCGCGACGCCCATGTTGCGGTTGCACTTGTCGCCGTTCTCGCCGCCGAGCCCGGTCGAGTCCTGCCAGGCGTTGAGCCTCGGGTCGGTTATCGCTTCAAGGTGCTCGTGTTCGACGGAGCTCAGCGTCGTATCGGCCGAGTTGTTGCCGGTGACGGTCGAGTTCCCGCAGCCCCCGATCGTCGCGGTGCTCCGATTGTCCGGGATGTCCGCCCAGATGAAATCGTTGGCCGGGGTATCGGAGCCGCTCCATCCGTAGGTGTGGTAGGCGCAGTAGGTGTTCGTATTGCAACTCGCGCTCGGCGGCGCATGGTCGCAGTCGACGACGTTGTTGGGCAGGAAGACGAAGTACATGTGGCTCATGCCCTTGGTCGTGGACGTGACATACGAGAACACCTTGTTGTTCAGGTCGGTCTGCGTCACCGGGTCCGCGGAGGTGCCGGCGTGCGGGTAGGCCGCCGTGTCGACGGTCGAGCTGGCCACGTCCGACGTGTCAGCCGGTGTCCCGTTGTTGCCCGAGTACTGCGTCGCCGTGTTCAGGATCTGCGACCCGCCGACGTCATCGAAGTACCTGGTGATCTGGGTCTCGTAGGCGAGGTCGCTCGCGGCGTCCGTGCCGCCACTGAAATGGAGGCCCGCGGGCAGCCAGAAGATCAGGTGGGTATGGGTGGTCGGCATGATCTCGCCGTTGCCAGGGTTCACGAGGTTGTCGACGACTGCGAGGCTCAACCTCGTCCTGGGCCGAAGTTCGGGAGTGCCCCACGTCCCGAACGCCCCAGGTCCCTGCCAGTGCGTGGGCCCCTGACCGAGGACGTCCGGGCCCGGATCGCTGCCGGGCACGACGTCGGGTGGCGCGGCCATTACCCCGTTGGTGACGAGCCCCATCAACAGGACGGCAGTCGCGATGGCGGCGAGAACCTTGGACATGGGACTCCCCTCCCGACGGACTGCGGCCGGCAATCGAGCGCCGCTGGTCGGGCGAGTCTGGAGCCGCGCCGTTAGCCGAGCGTTAGTGACGTCGCGAGGCCGCTCACGAGCGCCGACGTCACCGCGGATGGGGCGAGGCCGAGCTCCCGCAGCGCCTCCTCGAGGCGGCGATAGTGGGCCATCGCCTGGGCGCGGTTCCCGACCGCCAGTTGCGCCGCGATCGCCAGTCGCGTGCTGCTCTCGCGGGTCGGATCCACGCGAACGGCGGCCAGGCCAGTCGCGACCGCCTCGGCGGCCCTGCCGGCCTTGAGTTGGGCCCGGCACAGGGTCTCGAGCGCCTCGACGCGGAGCTCGAGGTAGCGCTCCCGCTCGACGAGGACCCAGTCGTCGTACCACTCCGGCAGGAGCTCGGCCTCGAGCAACTCACGAGGAACCAGCGGCTCGCCACCGCCGGCCCAGCCGCTGCGGATCCGGTCAACGAGCGACAACAGGTCGTGGACGTCGACGGCGAGTCCCGGGCTGAGTTGGAGGTGCCCGTCGGTTGCCTCGACGGCGTCGTGGCCCGGCCGGCGCAGCTCGAAGAGCGCCGTGCGCAAACTCCCGAGCGCATGGGCCTCGGTCCCGCCCGGCCACAGGCTGAAGGCGATCCGGTCACGTGACACAGGCCGCCGCTGGAGGGCCACGTAGGCGAGGAGCCGCTGGGCGTTTCTGGGGAGGCGGGCGACGTCACTGCCGGCCGTCAACGAGAAGCCGCCCAGCATGCTCAGGCGAAGGTGCGACGGCGCGGCGACGAGAGCCACGGGCTTGCCGATTCCTCGCTGGACGCGAGACCCCTGAGACCGGTACATCGGATCGCGCGGGGCGCGGTGAGCGGTCGTTGGGGTCGCGCCCGGCCCCAACCGCACCCTGCCGCCCGATGCTGGCCGGAGCGGTGGAATTCCCCCTCCCACCGATGTTCGCTATCGTGCCGCGCGGTTCCTCCCATGTCCAGAGCCAAACAGCCGACACCTCCGCGCTCCGGGACGGCGTTGTCCCACAAGCTCGTCGTGACCGCCGGCCTGTCCCAGCGCGTAGAGTCCGGGCATGACAACCGCGCCGGCCGGCCTCCATCGCGTCGTCATCGTCGGCGGAGGATTCGGCGGCCTCTACGCGGCCCGCGAGCTGTCACGATCGGCCGCCGTCGACGTCACGCTCGTCGACCGCCGCAACTTCCACCTCTTCCAGCCGTTGCTCTACCAGGTCGCCACCGGGGCGTTGTCGCCCGGCGAGATCGCCCAGCCGTTGCGATCGATCTTCCGGAAGCGGTGGAACATCACCGTCCTCCTCGGCGAGGCGGTGGGGATCGACGTCGACGCGCGCAGGATCGTGCTGTCGGATGGCGGACCGATCGAGTACGACACGCTGATCGTCGCGACCGGCGCGCGCTTCTCGTACTTCGGCCACGACGAGTGGGCCCGCTCCGCGCCCGGCCTGAAATCGATCGACGATGCACTCGACATTCGGCGCCGCATCCTGATCGCCTTCGAGGCGGCCGAGCGGGAGGCGGTCCCCGAACGCCGCGCCGAGTGGATGACGTTCGTGGTGGTCGGCGGCGGGCCAACCGGCGTCGAGCTCGCCGGCGCACTCGGGGAGATCGCCAACGACACCCTCAGGCGCGACTTCCGGGCGATCAATCCGCACGACGCGCGCATTCTCCTCGTCGAGGCCATGGACCGCGTCCTGCCGACCTATCCGCCGGACCGCTCGGTGTCCGCGAGGCGGCAGCTCGAGCGCCTGGGCGTCACCGTCCGAACGAAGACGCCCGTCGTCGACATCGACGATCGATCGGTCACCGTCAAGGTCGAAGGTGGTACGGAGCGCCTCCCGGCGCGGACCGTCCTGTGGGCCGCCGGCGTCCTGGTGACGACGTTCGCCCACGTCGTCGCCGAGGCGACCGGCGCACCCGCCGACAGGGCCGGCCGCCTGATCGTGGGCCCCGAGCTCACGGTGCCCGGCCACCCCGAGATCTTCATCGTCGGCGACGCGGCCGTGCAGCCGTGGAAGGAGGCCCTGCCCGTGCCCGGCGTGGCACAGGGCGCGATCCAGGGCGGCCAGTACGCCGGCAAGACGGTCCTGCGCCGCCTCCGCGGCGAGCCGATCCGGCCGTTCCGCTACAGCAACCACGGCGATGTCGCGGTCATCGGGCGCCTGGCGGGAGTGACGAACATCCCGTGGCTGGGACCGTTCGGCAGGACCGGCGGCTTTCCCGCCTGGATCCTGTGGCTGGGAATCCACATCGCCTACCTGATCGGCTTTTCCAACCGGATCGTGGTCATCGTTCGCTGGGCGTGGAGCTTCTTCACCCACGGCCGGAGCTCGAGGCTCATCACCGGCCAGCCGCTGCTGCCGCCGATTGAGCGACCCGAGCCGCCGGCCTAGAACGTCACGACCGACCGCAGCCCCTCGCCGCGCCGCATCCGGGCGAAGGCATCCTCGATTCCGTCGAGCGTGATCCGCCGATCGATCAGCCGGTCGATCGGCAGCCGGCCCGCCAGGTGGAGCCGCGCGTAGCGCGGGAAGTCGATCGCCGCCACCGCGTAGCCGTAGTTCGAGCCGAGGATCCGGCGGCTCCCGTCGACGAACGGGAAGACCTCGAACGAGGCCCGCGCCCCGAACGGCGTGAGGCCGACGAGCACGGCAGTCCCGCCGGGCGGAAGCACCTCGATCGCCTGCTCGACGGTAGCCGGCAGGCCGATCGCCTCGAAGGCGTAGTCGGGGCCGCCGTCCGTCGCGTCGCGAATCGCGGCCAGCGTCTCCGCGGCGTCGCGCGCCACGATGCCATCCGTCGCCCCCAGCTCGCGAGCCACGTCGAGCTTTGCCGCGACGCGATCGACGGCGACGATCCGCGCCGCTCCCGCGAGCGCGGCGCCCATGACGACCGACAGGCCGACGCCGCCGAGGCCGAACACGACGACGGACGACCCGGGCTCGACACGGGCGGTCTTGACCACCGCGCCGACGCCCGTCGACACGCAGCAGCCGATGAGCGCGGCGACCTCAGGCGGCGTGCCCTCCGGCATCGGGACGGCGGCCGTGGCGGGCACGACCTGGGCCTCGGCGAACGTCCCGATCGAGAGGTAGGCGAGGACCTCGCCGCCGTCGGTGCGGTGGAGTCGGGTCGTCTCATCGGCCATCCGATGGCGCACCGAGGCCGAACCGGAGCAGGCCCACTGCCGGCCGGCCTGGCAGGCCGGGCAGTGGAGGCACGGCGCGTACCAGGTCAGGGCGACAAGCTGGCCCGCTTGGAGGCCCGTGACGCCGGCACCGAGGGCCTCGACCATCGCCGCGCCCTCGTGACCCAGCACGATGGGCCCGGGCCGCTCCCAGTCGCCATCGCGCACGTGGAGATCCGAGTGGCACACGCCGGACGCGACCATCCGGACCCGGACCTCGCCGTCGCGCGGCTCGTCGAGGGTCAGGTCCTCGACGACGAGCGGCGTGCCTGGACGATCGATGACGGCGGCGCGCATCGTGGCCTCCTCCTGCCGTGATCGTAGTGCGGCCCACTGCTTGCGCGCCGCCGTTTGACACCCCTACGCTGCGCACGTGTCAGCGCACCTGCCCTCGGGCTTCTCCTGGCCCGACGGCGTTCACGCGGCGGCGTGCTTCACGTTCGACGTCGACGCCGAGGCGGCGATGCTGGCGGAGTATCCGGAATCCGCAAACCAGCTGGACGTCATGACCCACCAGGAGTATGGCCCGCGGACGGCGGTGCCCCGGCTCCTGCGGCTGCTGGACCGTGTGGGAATCCGCGCCACGTTCTTCATCCCCGGCTACACCGCCGAGCGATGGCCGGCGGTCGCTCGCTCGATCCGTGATGCCGGTCACGAGATTGGCCACCACGGCTTCATGCACGAAGGTTCGCGGGCCGGCGGGATCGCGGCTGACGAGGCCGCGGAGGAGGCCCGGCTGGTGCGCGGCCTCGAGGCGCTCGACACAGTGCTCGGGATTAGGCCACTCGGGTATCGCGCCCCGAACTGGGAGATGACGTACCGCCTGCCGGCGCTGTTGGCTCGGCACGGCTTCAGCTACGACGCGGGCCTCATGGACAGCGACTGGCCGTACCGACTCGCCGTCTCGGCCCAGCCCGGGGCCGCGACGATCATCGAGCTGCCCGGCCACTGGGCGTTGGACGACTGGGGCCGCTACAACTACCTGCCGGGTCTGGCCGGGAGCGGCGTCATCACATCGCCATCGGTCGTGCTCGAGATGTGGACCGCCGAGCTCGAAGCGTTGTCCCGCGAGGGCGGCCTGTTCATGCTGACGAATCATCCGTTCGTGTCCGGTCGGGCGTCCCGGGCGGCTGCCCTGGAGACGCTCATCGGCCGGGCACGAGCGATCGACGGGATGTGGGTCGCGACGGCGGGCGAGATCGCCGCGTGGACGGCGACGCTGGACCTGCCGCCGGTTGTCCACGAGCCACCGCCCGTGATTCGGGTGCCCTGACCGGAACGGGTCGCGACGATGGCCAGGCGCCTGACGCTCTTCTACGCCGCGGACATCCACGGTTCCGAGCGCGTCTTCCGGAAGTTCCTCAAGGCCGCCCCGTTCTACGGCGCACAGGCCGTGGTCTTCGGGGGCGACATCACCGGCAAGCGCCTGGTGCCCGTCATCGCGACCGGCCCGGGTCGATGGCGGGCGGAGCTGTTCGGCCAGACCTACGAGGTCGAGACAGGCTCCGGGCTCGACGACGTCGAGTCCCGCATCCGTGCCAACGGCTTCTACCCTTACCGGACCACCGGCGATGAGGTGACCCGGATGTCGACCGATCCAGCCTACCTGCGCGAGGCCTTCGGCCGGGTGATGGCGGAGACGGCCGAGCGCTGGGTGACGCTGGCCGACGAGCAACTTCGGGCCGCGGGCGTCCCGGCGCTGATGATGCCCGGCAACGACGATGAGCCGGCGGTCAAGCGCATCCTCGCCCAGGGCTCGTGGATCGTCGACGCCGAGGACCGGATCGTCGATCTGGAGGGCTACCAGGTCGCGTCGTACGGCTACTCGACGACGACGCCATGGCACTCACCACGCGAGGTGACCGAAGAGGGGATGAAGGCTGCGCTCGATGGCCTCCTGGGCCGGCTGGACCCGGAGCGCCCGGCGATCTTCAACCTCCATGACCCGCCCCGCGGCTCGGGTCTGGACCTCGCCCTGAAGCTGACCCCGGACCTGCGTGTCGTGACCGCCGGCGGCGAACCGCAGCGGGAGCCAGTCGGGTCACGAGCGGTTCGCGAGGCGATCGAGCGCGTCCGGCCGGTCCTGTCGCTCCACGGGCACATCCACGAATCCCGGGCGGCGGCGACGATCGGCCGGACGCTTTGCGTCAACCCCGGCTCGTCCTACGGCGAGGGCACCCTGCAGGGCGTGCTCGTGACGCTCGACGGCGACCGCGTGAAGAGCCACCAGTTCGTGTCCGGCTGACGGCTTGACGCCCCCCGTACTGTCGAGGGCGCGAGCGGGGGGTTCGGGAGGAGGGTTCGATGGCGGTCACGGCGGGAACGTTCTTCGAGCGCAAGGCGACGGGGCTCGTCCGCGAGGCGGGCACGTGGAGCACGCTCATCTACAACATCAACTTCGTGAGCATCGGGCTGATGATGATGTTCGTCATCCAGCTCGAGCCGTCGTTCTACCCCGGCGGCGACATGATCGGCAGCTACGCGCTCGCACTGCTGATCGTGCTGCCGACGAGCCTGGCCTTCGCGATGCTCGCCGCGGCCATGCCGCGCTCGGGCGGCGACTATGTCTACGTCAGCCGGATCCTCGGGCCGCGGCTGGGCATGACGTCGAGCTGGACGAACACGATCTGGTGGTTCATCTACGGCGGCGTTCCGTCGGCCTTCCTCGCCCGCTACGGGCTTGGGCCGCTGTTCCGCAGCCTGGGGCTCATCACCGCCAACCATTCGCTCGTGAGCATCGGCGAGTGGTTCGTCACGCCGACCGGCACGATCATCACCGGCGGGCTCCTCATCGGTGCGCTGGTTCTCGTCTTCAGCCTGGGCCTGGGCGCCTATTTCCGGATCCAGAACGTCCTGTTCGCCATCGCGATGCTCGGCCTGGGCGTCGTCGCGATCGTCCTGCTGACGGGCTCGAGTGACGGCTTCGTCGCCAACTTCAACCACTTCTGGCAGCCCGTGACGGGAAGACCCGACACACAGGCGGCCGTCGTGAAGGCCGCCACCGACGGTGGCTTCGCCCAGGCGCCGTCCGACCTCTACTGGACATTGATCCCGATCACCTGGATCTACCTGGAGCTCGTCTTCAACCAGTCGAGCGCCTATATCGGCGGCGAGGTCAAGCGGGCCTCGAGAATCCAGCTCTGGTCGATGCCGATCGCGGCGATCGTGTCCGTCGCCGTGGCGATCGTCCTGACGGCGCTGCTCCAGGGCGTGCTGGGGACGACGACGCTGGGCGCGCTTGGCTGGGACCCGTACCTCGCCGGCGCGTCGGTCCTTGGCCAGCCCTATCCCATGCCGTTCACGGAGATCGTGGCCTACGTCGCGGGCAACGGACTCGTTGCCGTGCTGCTCGGTGTCGGGTTCGTGTTCTGGAGCTACACGTGGCTGCCGGGCCAGATCCTCAATGCCTCGCGCAACCTCCTCGCCTACGGCATCGACGGGGTCCTGCCGGCCCGGTTCGGCCGCGTCAGCGAGCGCTACCACACGCCGGTCTTCTCGCTCGTCGTCGTCGGGGCCCTCAGCTTCGTCGCTCTCATCGTCTACGCCACGAACCCGGACTTCACGACGCTCGTCGGCATCGTCGCCTTCATCGTGAGCTTCATGATCGTGTCGCTCGCCGCGATCTTCTTCCCGTACCGCCGGCGCGACGTCTGGGCCTCTTCGCCGGTCGCCCAGGTGGTGGCCGGCGTGCCGGTCGTGACGATCGTCGGCATCCTGAGCCTGATCGCCTGCCTCGTCGCCGAGTGGGCCTACCTGTCCGATCCGCTGTCCGGGGTCGGGGTGCTGACGAACGGATTCTTCGCCAAGGACGGCGCGCCAACGAAGGACTTCGTCCGGCTGGTCATCGCCGGCCTGACGGTCCTGTCCGGCCTCGTCATCTACGAGGTCAGTCGCTGGTACCGCAACCGGAGCGGCATCAGCCTGGAGGCGACGTTCCGCGAGATTCCGGTCGAGTAACCGGCACACGCGCTGTACAGGCGAGGGCCCCGGCTGGCGCCGGGGCCCTCGAGCGATTGGGTCGAATCAGGCGGTCGCCGGAACCTCTCCGGTCGGCCGTCCTGCGCCGGCCCGCGCCCCAATCCAGTAGATGAGCCCGGACACGACGAAACCGACGAGGAAGGCGATATCGGCGTAGTGGAGGTTCGCCGCCCAGGCGTTGATCGGCAGCCCCGTCGCGGTCGCGATGTCGGCCCCGAAGGACGACGTCTGGAACGGCAGCGACACGACGAAGCCGACGACGAGCGCGACGAGGGCCAGCGCGCCGGACGGGAGTCGGCCGAAATCGGTCAGATGGCGCGCGTCGAGCCGGCGGGGTGAGCCGCGCAGCCACCAGTCGACGAGCACGACACCCGCCCACGGCGTGACCCAGTAGAGGATGAACAGGAGATAGCTCTCGAATTTGGCCTGCAGGTTGCCGTTGTTGAGGAAGAGCGTGAACAGGAACCCCAGAACGGCGACCGCGGCCGCCGAGTAGACCCGCCTGATGCGCACCCCGGCGGCGAGCAGTGACAGCGAGCCCGTGTAGTCGTTCATGGCGTTGACTGCGACGGTGCCGATGGCGATGGCGATCATCGCCAGCGCCCCGAGCACGCCCTTGCCCAGGATATCGTCGATCGTCCCGACGGCCGCCCCGGTCGCCTTGTCGGCGACGAGCAGGCCGAGCGTCTCGATCCAGCCCGCCGACAGGGTCAATCCAATGACCGTGTACCAGAAGACCTTCGAGCGGGACGAGTCGACCGCCAGGTAGCGGCTGTAGTCCGACGCGTACAGGCCCCAGGCGAGGACGAAGCTGGCGGCGATGGCCGCGAACAGGACGAAGGCGCCGAGCTGGTCGAGGCCGGTGAACCCGTCTGTCCTGCCGGTGCTCGCCTGGCCGAGGATCGACACGGTGAGGATCGCGAACATGACCCCCAGCACGATCGCCATGTACTTCTCGAACGTATGGATCGCCTCGTAGCCGATGATCCCGAGGAGCCCCTGGGCGACGACGACGATCAGGAGCGAGACGACGAACGGCAGGCCGGTCAGGAGGCTGATGGCCGCCGCGCCGAAGACGTTGTTGACGCCGTCCCAGCCGATGCAGCTCAGCCAGTTGAGGACGCCCGGCACGACGATGCTCTTGCCGAACGGAAGCCGGGCCAACGGCATCTGGGCCATGCCCGTCGCTGGTCCCATCGTCGACAGCGCGCCGACGAGGACGGAGCCGATGAGGTTGCCGACGATGATCGCCAGCAGGCCGGTCAGGAAGCCGACCTTCAGGAAGTCCGCTGCCGCGAGCGTGCCGATGAAGAAGGCCGCCGGGACGAGGTTCGGGGTGAACCAGACGGTGAAGACCCGGCCGACGGACCCGTAGCGGGCGTCTTCCGGGATGGGCTCGAAGCCGTGGGCTTCGATCGACAGGTCGCCCTCGTGGGTGGGCATGCCGTCGCGGGTGAGGACGCTGGCCGTCATGCAACGACTCCTTCCATCTTGCCTGCTCTCTCCCTGGTGAAGGTCACGGGTCGCGGCGTGTCTCCCTCGAACACGACGCTCCGCGCCGGTTCCGTCTCGGCGACGACCCGGCCCTGGCGAACGACCCAGCGGGCGGCCGGTCGGAGGCGGATCGCCTCCGCCTCGTCCTCGCAGTCGAACACGACGAAGTTCGCCGGCAGGCCCTCCTTCACCCCCCACGGAACCTCGGCCGCGCGGGCCGGGTTCGTTGTCACCATCTCGTAGGCGCGATACAGCTCCGTCCGCCCGGTCATCTGGGCGACGTGGACGAGCATCGACAGCGCGTCGAGCATCGATCCGCGGCCCAGCGGATACCACGGGTCCATGATCGAGTCGTGGCCGCAGGCGACGTTGACGCCGGCGGCATCGAGCTCCTTGACCCGCGTCATGCCGCGCCGCTTCGGGTACGTGTCGAAGCGACCCTGCAGGACGATGTTGTCGAGCGGGTTGGCCACGATCGTGACGCCCGCCCGGCGCAGGATCTGCAGCAGCTTGAAGGCGTAGGCGTCGTTGTACGACCCCATCGCCGTCGTGTGGCCGGCGACGACTCGCCCCTGCATCCCATCGCGCATGGTTCGCGCCGCGACGACCTCGAGGAAGCGCGACTGCTCGTCGTCGGTCTCGTCGCAATGGAGGTCGATCGGCGCGCCGGTCTCGTGCGCCAGATCGAACAGGAAGTTGACCTCCTCGACTCCGTCCTCGCGGGTCCACTCGTAGTGGGGGATGCCGCCGATGACGTCGCAGCCCAGGCGCATCGCCTCGCGCATCAGCTCCTTGCCGTTGGGGAACGACAGGATGCCGTCCTGCGGGAAGGCGATCAGGCGCAGCTCCACGATGTCGCGGACCTCGTCGCGCAGCTCGATGAGGGCGCGGAGCGCGACGAGGTTCGGATCGCATACGTCGACGTGGCTCCGGATGAGCCCGGTTCCCTGGGCGACCTCCCAGCGGATCGCCTCGCGGGCGCGGTCCTTGACGTCGTCGTGGGTCAGGGATGGCTTTCGGTCGGCCCAGGTGAGGATTCCCTCGATGAGCGTGCCAGACTCGTTGTGGCGCGGCTCGCCGACCGTCAGCACGGCATCGAGATGGACGTGGGGGTCGACCAGCGGCGGCGACACGAGCCGCCCGCCGGCGTCGAGCTCACGGCGATCCTTGGCCGGAAGGCGTCCCCGCGGGGTGATCTGTGCGATTCGACCGCCCTCGACGAGCACGTCGACGGGCTCCGGGTGGGCGCCCGCGGTCGGATGGAGGCGCGCGTCGCGAACGATCAGGCCCATGCGGTGTGCACCACCACCTCGACTCGGGCGTGACGGGAGGGGCGCGGACGGCTCGTCCGGCGGGGACTCGACCCCCTGAGTGTGGTCCCGGCCGGCGGGCCGCGTCAAGGCGCCGCTGGGGGGCCCAGGGTCCGGTCCACGGCGGCCGGTCCAGGCTAGGGGGCGGCGACGACCAGCGTGCCGACCATGCCGTACGCCTCGTGGCCCGGCAGGTGGCAGATGTAGGTGAGCGTCGTCGGCGCGGCGAACGTGATGGTCGTCCGCTTCGTGGTCAGCGCGTCGATCGAGATCTCCGTTGGTCGGGAGTTGTGATACGGCTCCGTGCCGGTGCGGTGCCGCTCGTGGAGCGCGGCGTCCCCGACGATCCACTCGTGGTCGATCGGGTCATCGTTGCGGATGACGAAGGTGACCGGCCGGCCCGCCGGCATGGTCACCATCGAAGGCTCGTAGTGCGAGTAATGGATCCGGATCTCGATCGTCAGCGGGCCGCTGGCCGCCGAACCAACGGCCAGCGCGGTCGCGCCGACGGCGCCCGCGGCAAGCGTGACGACCGCCAGGGCGCCGCGAGCAGAACCCAGGAACCGGGTCACCCGACTAGCCCAGCGGCGTCGCAGGACGATGGCCCAGGATCGTCCCCCAGACCGCGGCCAGTCCGAGGGCGATGACGAACAGCGCCGCTCCGGCGCGAGTCCCGTCGATCGGCGCCGAGGGCGGCGCCGGGAGAGCGAGGCCGGCGTCGACGCGCGACGGGCGATCCTTGCCGGTGGGATCGATGGCCAGGTCGAACCTCATCTGCGACGCGCTGGCGTCGATGGCGATCTTCGTCAGCCAGCCGCTCGTCGGGATCCAGCTCATGCCGCGATCGGAGCGGAGATCGTCGAGCAGCGACGCGGTGGCCGGCGCGAAGTGCGCCAGCTCGAGGCCGTTGAGACCGATCGGGCTGGGGAGGAGGTTCGGTCGCTCGTCC
>JBGPDX010000066.1:0-11760 GCA_041482475.1 Candidatus Limnocylindria bacterium
CAGGCCGACGGCCCGAATCTCATCGCCGTCGGCGACTGGACCGGCCGCAGCGTGCCGCTCCACTGCGTCGCGTCGGGCAAGGTGCTCCTGGCGGCCCTCGCCGAACGCGAGGTGCTCGGCGTCGTCCGCCGCGGGCTCGTCTCCTACACGGAGCGGACGCTGGTCGAGCTGGAGCCACTCCTCGAGGAGCTGGCACGCATCCGGCGCCGCGGCTACGCGACCGCCCTGGGCGAATACGAGATCGGACTGAATGCGGTCGCGGCGCCGGTCCATGACGCTCGCGGCGCGGTCATCGCCGCGGTCGACATCTGGGGTCCGGGCTTCCGGCTCACGCCGCGCCGGATCCCGGAGCTCGCCGCCCATGCCCGCGAGACAGCGGCCGCGATCTCCGTCCGCCTCGGTGGGACGGCCAGCCCCGCGCAACCAGTTCGTCCCGCGCCCGCCGCCGTCCCCGCCTGACCCGCGGCCGCAGCGCGGGCGTCCGTCCCGGACTCGTTACGCTAGAGGGCGATGCCCGACTTCAGCGCGCCGCCCTGGAGCGACTGGGTCGCGCCGTTCCGCGAGACCATCGGCCCGATTCTGCTGGTCGTCGTCCTGGCGATCCTCGCCGTGCGGGGCGCGCGGCTGCTCGTCCACGGCGTGGTCAAGGCGCTGTTCGACCGCGAGACGGCCGAAGGCTCCGCCAAGGAGCTCACCGCCCTCGAGATCGCCAGGCGCCGCGACACGATCGAAACATTGGGGTCGCGCGTCATCCAGGCGTTCGTCCTCGTCATCGCCGTGCTCATGGTCCTCGACACCGCCGGACTCCAGATCGGTCCTGCCATCGCCGGCCTGGGCGTGGTCGGCATCGCCGTCGGGTTCGGTGCCCAGAGCCTCGTCCGCGACTATCTCAACGGGGCGCTGATCCTGCTGGAGAACCAGTTCTCCATCGGCGACGTGGTGTCGATCGCCGGGGTGACCGGTGCGGTCGAGGACCTGACCCTTCGCCGGACGACCCTGCGCGACCTCGACGGGGTCGTCCACACCGTGCCGAACGGGGAGATCAAGGTCGCGTCGAACCGGACCCGGACCTGGGCCCGGATCAACCAGGACGTCACGATCTCCTACGGCACCGACGTCGACCGCGCGACCGAGGTGGTCGACGCGGTCGGCCGGGAGCTGGCCGACGATCCGGCCTGGAAAGGGCGGATTCTCGAGCCACCGCGGGTCGAGCGCGTCGAGGCGCTGGGCGAGTACGGCATCACCCTGAAGATCCTGGGCTCGGTCCGGGCGATCGATCAGTGGGCCGCCGGCGGCGAGCTGCGCAAGCGGTTGCTGGCGGCCTTCGCCCGCCACGAGATCGAGATCCCTCGCCCGCAACGCGTCGTCCTCGCCCGCGACCGGGACGCGCCCGGACCGCGGCCGCCCGAGCCGGTCGTGGACCCTGCCCCGACCCAGGACGACCTGACACCGGAGGGCTGAGCGCGGCGGCGCGCCGGGTAGAATGGGCCGCCACGAGCCCGCCAGGAGGTGCCGCGTGAGCGTCGACCAGCGCCCCGAGATCGAAGCCCTCATGGCCGAGCGGCGGACCTTCCCGCCGGATCAGGCATTCGCCGCGCAGGCGAATGCCACCGCGTCGCTGTACGACGAGGCCGAGCGCGACTTCGAGGGCTTCTGGGCGCGGGTCGCGCGCGAGCGGATCAGCTGGTCGAAGCCGTTCGACACGACCCTTGAGTGGGACCTGCCGTTTGCGAAGTGGTTCACCGGCGGTCAGCTCAACGTGGCCTACAACTGCGTCGATCGACACGTCGAGCGCGGCCTCGGCGACAAGGTGGCCTATCACTGGATCGGCGAGCCCGGCGACACCCGGACCATCACCTACGCCGATCTCCGGCGCGAGGTCTCGAGGGCGGCCAACGCGCTCAAGGAGCTCGGCGTCAAGTCCGGCGATCGCGTCGCGATCTACATGCCGATGATCCCGGAGCTGCCGATCGCCATGCTCGCCTGCGCCCGGATCGGTGCGCCGCACACGGTGGTCTTCGGCGGCTTCAGCTCCGAGGCGCTGGCCGGCCGCATCGACGACGCCGGTGCGAAGGTCCTCATCACCGCCGACGGCGGCTGGCGCCGCGGCAAGCCGGCCAATCTCAAGCGCGCCGCCGACGAGGCGGTCGCCGCGTCGTCGACGATCGAGCACGTCGTCGTCGTGCGCCGCCTCGGCGACGCTGGCGACGCGACCATGACGCCGGGTCGCGACGTGTGGTGGCACGACATCGTCTACCGCCAGAGCGACGACTGCCCGCCGCTCCCGGTCGACGCCGAGCACATGCTGTACCTGCTCTACACCTCGGGCTCGACGGCCAAGCCGAAGGGGATCTTCCATACCTCGGCCGGCTATCTCGTTGGCACGAGCTACACCCACGAGATGATCTTCGACCTCAAGCCGGACGACGTGTATTGGTGCGCGGCCGACATCGGCTGGGTCACCGGCCACAGCTACATCGTCTACGGACCGCTGGCCAACGCGGCGACCAGCCTGATCTACGAGGGCACGCCGGACACGCCGGCGTGGGACCGCTGGTGGCGGATCATCGAGGACTACAAGGTCTCGATCCTGTACTGCGCCCCGACGGCCATCCGCGCCTTCATGAAGCAGGGCGAGCGGTGGCCGGCGAAGCATGATCTGCGCTCGCTGCGCGTCCTTGGCAGCGTCGGTGAGCCGATCAACCCCGAGGCCTGGCTGTGGTACCAGCAGCACGTCGGTGGCGGACGCGCGCCGATCGTCGACACCTGGTGGCAGACCGAGACGGGAATGATCCTCATCACCCCGCTGCCCGGCGTCACGACGACCAAGCCGGGATCGGCGACCTTCCCGTTCCCCGGCATCGACGCCGACGTCGTCGACGGCGACGGCCGGTCGGTGCCCCTCGGCGGTGGCGGCTACCTCGTCCTCAAGCGGCCGTGGCCGGCGATGCTGCGCGGGATCTACGGCGACCCCGAGCGCTACAGGCAGACGTACTGGAGTCGGTTCCCGGGGATGTACTTCGCGGGCGACGGAGCGAAGCGCGACGAGGAGGGCTATTTCTGGCTGCTTGGCCGGGTCGACGACGTGATGAACGTGTCCGGCCATCGCCTGTCGACGACCGAGATCGAGAGCGCGCTGGTGTCGCATCGCGCGGTCGCCGAAGCCGCCGTCGTCGGCGGGCCCGACCAGGTCACCGGCGAGGCGATCATCGCCTTCGTCATCCTCCGCGTCGGCTTCGAGCCGAGCGAGGCGCTGGGGAAGGAGCTCCGCGAGCACGTCGCGACGAAGATCAGCCCTATCGCCAAGCCGAAGTCGCTGATGTTCGTGCCCGATCTGCCGAAGACCCGCTCCGGCAAGATCATGCGGCGCCTGCTCCGCGACATCGCCCAGGGCCGCTCGCTGGGCGACACGACGACGCTCGCCGACGCTACGGTTGTCGACACGATCCGCGCCAACTCGGGCAAGGCCGAGGAATAGCGTGCCGTTCGACTTCCTTCGGCGCAAGAGCGCCCCGGAACCGAAGAAGAAAAAGCCGCCGGCGCGCCCCGAGCGCAAGCCGACGGGCACGCCCGTGCCGTTCGACGGGCTCACCGAGGAGTGGCGCCTGATCGGGCGGATGTATCTCGACACGCGCCTGTCCGACGCGCTCAACCGGCGCGAGGCGTTGGCCATCTCGGACGTGTCCTGGGCGCCGATCGACGGGTCCGCTCCGTTCAGCCCGGTGCCCGGACTCAAGAGCGTCGACCCGTACGACCTGATCGTCGTCCTGGCCGGCGAGTCGTCGAAGCCGGGCCTGAGCGAGTCTGAAAAGGCCGCCTTGCTCGTCCAGAAGGTGGGCTTCGAGGTCGCCCTCGAAGCCCCTCCGCTGCGGATCGTCGGGACGGTCTACCTCAATCCCGGAGTCGCACCGGCCAGCCTCCTCGACCGGTCCGCGGAGATGTTCGTGCCGGTTGTCGGCGGGGTCGCCTACCTGGGCGATCGGGCGGTCAGCGATCCGGGCGTCGACGCGATCCTCGTCAATCGCTTCTACCTGCGCGGGGTCAAGGAAACGGGGGCGCGACCGGTCGACCGACCGAATCCCCCGACGCCGCAGCCCAACCCGTCGGTCAGCCGCCCGAAGCGCGGCGGACTGGGCCCCCGCATCTGATCCGGGGCGTCGGCGGCCAGGCGACGAATCGCGGAGAGCCCCGAGCCTCAGGCGCGGGCGACTTCCTTCTGGCGGCCGAAGATCCGGAACGGTTGGCGGTTAGCGGCCTCGGGCTTGGGAGCGCCGACGAGGCGGTCGGCGAGCGCGTCGAAGTCCTCGGTGATCTTCTCGCGGGGGAACATCTCGACGATCGTCCGGCCCTCGTTGGCGGCGCGGACGAAGAGCAGCCCACCGGAGCGGATGAGGGCCAGCGCCGTCATCCCGACGGTCCGCTCCATGTCGGCCACGGACACCCCGCTGTTGGCGCGGTTGATGATCATCGCCAGGCGATCCTGGATGCCCAGCTCGGCGGCGATCTCGCGGAGCTGGACGGCCGCCCGCAGGGCCGGCACGTCCGGCGTCACCGGGACGAGGATCCGATCGGCGCGCTCGAAGATCTCCTGGTTGAGGCCGCTGTAGGAGGGGTGCAGATCGACGATGACGAAGTCGAAGCTGCGGCGCGTCGCGGTCAGCGCGTCGGCCACCCGTTCGGCCTCCAGCAGCTCCGTCTGGAGCGGGCTCGCCGTGAGCGAGACCACCCGCAGCCCGGTCGGGTGCGCGGCGGCCATCTCGGTGAAGCTCTCGGCCGGCCCGCCCTCGAGCTGGTCGCGCCAGCTGTCGGCGACGGTCCGGATGTGCTCGAGCCCGAGCGACGTGGCGACGTGGCCCGTGACGGTGTCGGCGTCGACGAGCAGGACCTTCTGGCCCTTCAGAACCTGGAGCGCCGTCGACAGGTTCGTCGCGATGGTGGTCTTGCCGACGCCGCCCTTGGGGTTGAACACCGCGATCAGGGTCGCCCGGCGGCTCCAGTCGCCGGTGTCGATGTTGCCCGACTGGATGATCGGCCCGCTGCCGTCGTCGACCGTCTGGGACCGGATGCACATGGCCTCGACCCGCCAGCGGAGGGCGTCCGGCGAATAGGGGCGGGTGAAGTACTCGTCGTTGATCCCGGTGCGGGTCGTGCCGGCCGCCAGCCGATCGAGCGTCCGCGGCGAGACGATCATGAGGGCCGGAACCGACCGCCCCTCGTCGTGGAGGATGCCGTAGTACTCGAGCGACGTATCGAAGTCGCTCTCGCCGTCGAGGATGGCGAGAGCGACGTCGCGGCGGCTCCTCAGGAGGGCCTCGAGCTCATCCGGATGGCCGATCTGGATGGTCTCGAAGCCCGCCCCTTTGAGCTCAGCCGCGATCGGCGCCCGCTCTTCCGCGGGAAGGGCGATGGCGACGGCCTGGCGAGGCACGCTCGGCTCCTGGTGACGACCGGGGGCCCCGGTCAGGCCTCGGACTCGGGATCGCGCGCTGTGACCTGGATGCTCCCCTCACTCGATCCCGTCACGCGCGCCTGGAAGGCGGGCAGCGACGGGATCGCGTCGCGAAGGACGACTTCCGGAGAGTGGCGAACGGCGAACACGAACTCTCCGTCGGGACCCGACGAGACCCCGACCGACTGGACCCCGGGCAGGCGGCCCAGATGGCGCTTGAAGCTGGCGATGCTGGCCACGCTGACGAGCCCGGTGACCACGACCTGGGTCGCGTTCGGCACCGCCGGCGCCGGCGCGGCATCGTCCGACTCGGGGCCGACCAGGCCGGCCAGGCGGGCGGCCAGGGCGTCGTCGCCGATCGTCGTGATCTCCTCGGTGGCATCCGCCCTCCCGGCGGCGGCGGCGGCTTCCGCCTCGGCGGCCGCGAAGTCGGGGGACATGGCGAGGGCCGCCAGGCGCGGGTCCTGTGCGGTGGGGGATGGGCCGGCCTCGTCGACGCGCAGCCTCTCGGCGACCGACGGCGACGGCGTCTCCGCGGCGAACTGGCCGCTGCCGTACTCGGCCGGGGCGGCGTTGGAGCCGTTGCGGGCGTCGTGCCAGGCGGCCTCGGCTGCCGCTGCCTCGATGGCGGCCATCGCGGCTTCCGGATCAGAAGGGGCCGGGGGGCTGGCCTCCCGCTCCGCGGTGGCGACGGCGGGCGACGTCTCGGCGGCGGCAGTGGCGTTCCGGGTCGACGCCTGGCTAATGGCGGTCCAGCTGCTCTCGGCGAGCTCGAGGGCGGGCGGTTCCGGCAGGTTCTCGGCCAGCGAAGCGAAGCGGCTGGGATCCTCCTCGCTCAGGAGGCGGGCGAAGAAGGCGGCCATGTCGGCCTCGTAGCCGCTGACCTGCCCCTGGACCCGCTGGATCTGGCGCTCGATGAGGGCGCCGTGCTCCTCGATCTCGCCCTCGAGGCGACGCTTCCGGCCGGCGATCTTCTCGTCCGTCTCGTCGCGGATGCGGGAGATCTCCGCCTTCGACCATTCCCGGATGGCGGCCACGTCGTCGTCCGCCTGGCGGCGGAGGTCGGCGGCCTCGGTGGCAGTGCGGGTGTGAATCTGCTCGATGGCCGTCTTGGCATCGGCCTGGAGGCGGCTCATCGCCTCCTCGCGGCCCGACTCGGCGGCGGCCTGCATGGCCTTCGTCAGGTCGGCCATGAACTTGCTGGGTGCGCGCGCGGCGGACTGGCGCCGGTCGCGCGAGCCGGCACGCTCGGTGGGCGCTCCGGGCGCTCCACCGTCGGCGGCGATCTCCGCGGTCCCCTCGTTCATGGTCGTGGTCTCCAGGACGGGGCTTGGTTCGGAGCCCTCGACGAGCTCCGCGGCGGCCGACCCCTCGGCCCCCGTGGTCCCCTGGGGCGTTTCGCTGTCCCCGCTCGGCTCCTCGTTGTTGTGTCGCTGGTCCGAGCTCCAGGGGAGCCTGAAGCCCGTTCTAGCGTCGGTCGTCGCCATACGGCTCTAGTCGTCCTCTCCACGTGGACACGTACGGGGGTTCCAGGGCGTGTTCGCATGCTGCCAGCCGTGGATGGTGCGGTGGAGTCCGCTAGAGGTACCACGGGCTCGCGGCGGTGGTACCGGCGGGTGGCGCAGCGTTGCACCCGGGTGGTCGGGCCGAGCGCGGACCGTGCTCGGGGCCCTCGTCGCCCGAGCCCGGCGGCGGGGAGCTTTCCGGGCCCGCGCTACGATAGCTCGATGGAGCCCCGGATCGTGCCGCTGCCGGCGGTTCGGCGAACGCCTTCGAAGGCCGCCGACGACCGCTTCGGACGTCCCCTGCGCGACCTCCGCATCTCGGTCACCGACCGCTGCAATTTCCGCTGCACGTACTGCATGCCGAAGGAGGTCTTCGGCCGCGACTTCGCGTTCCTGCCGCGGTCGATGGTCCTGACGTTCGAGGAGATCCAGCGGCTGGCCGGGGTGTTCGTCGGGCTCGGCGTCGAGAAGCTCCGCATCACCGGCGGCGAGCCGCTCGTCCGACGCGACCTGCCCGAGCTCATCGCGATGCTGTCGGCGCTCCGAACGCCCGACGGGCGGCCGCTGGACTTGACCCTGACCACCAATGGTTCGGCCCTGCGGCCACTGGCGGGTCGACTGCGCGACGCGGGCCTGGGGCGGATCACCGTCAGCCTGGACTCACTCGACGACGACGTCTTCCGGGCGATGAACGGCGTCGAGTACCCGGTCGCCGGCGTGCTCGACGGGATCGCCGCGGCGCGCGACGCCGGCTTCGGCCCGATCAAGGTCAACATGGTCGTCAAGCGCGGCGTCAACGATGCCAGCATCGTCCCGATGGCGCGCTGGGCGCGCGACGAGGGCCTGATCCTCCGCTTCATCGAATACATGGACGTCGGCCATTCCAATGGCTGGCGCCTCGACGAGGTGGTGCCCGCGGCACAGATCGTGGCGACGATCGACGCGGAGCTGCCGCTCGACATCGTCGCCCCGAACTATCGCGGCGAGGTCGCCAACCGCTGGCGCTACCGCGACGGCGGCGGCGAGATCGGGGTCATCGCGTCGGTGACCCAACCGTTCTGCGGCAACTGCACGCGAGCGCGCCTATCGGCCGACGGGAAGCTGTACACGTGTCTGTTCGCGATCGATGGCCACGATCTCCGCGAGCCCCTCCGCAACGGCGCCTCCGACGACGACCTGCGAACGCTCGTCGGCAGGGTCTGGAGCGTCCGGACCGATCGCTACTCGGATCTTCGCAGCGAGGCCACCACGGCGCTGCCGAAGATCGAGATGTTCGCCATCGGCGGCTGACGAAGGTTCCGCGGGCCTGGTCCGCCGCTACGATGGTCGGCGGCCGGCGAATGCCCGGCCGATGGAGGAGGGATTTCCCGTGGACGACACGCCCCGACCAGCCAGCCAGCCGCCGGTCAGCTGGGCTCCGCCGCCCGCACCGCGAACGGACGGCGGGTTCAACTTCTCCGAGTTCCTCGCCTTCCGCTACCTGATCACGCCCGGGTTCATCACCGTCATCTACGTCATCGGCGCGATCTTCATCACGCTGGCCGCGGTCGTCACCCTCGCCGCGCCGGCCGCCTCGGGCGGGGTGCTGTCGGCGATCTTCTTCCTGATCATCGGCAACCTGTGGTGGCGGATCGTGCTCGAGTTCATCATGGTCCTGTTCCGGATCAACGACTCGCTGGCGTCGATCGACCGCCGCGGCCGCGGCATATAGCTGGCCCTTTTCCACCATCCGTCCACAGGCCTGCTGAAGTCGTGGACGGCGACGCGCCGGCGGACCGGAAGTTGGTGGATAAACGCGTTGACCGCGCTCGCCGGGCGGCCGTACCGTAGGTCTCGCCCGAAGGGGCCGTCAGGGACAGAGGCAACCGAGATCGCATCAAGGTTCTTCAATCCGGATCGGTCGCTTCGGGCGCTTCTTTACCCGCACTCGGCAGCCCCCACGGGCCGCCCGCGGGTCTCCCCCCGGCGGGACGCGACCGGCATCCCGGTGTCGGTACGCCCGTCGGGCGGAGGAAGCAGCGGGCCTCGGCCGTCTACCCCCTGGACGCGTTCCTGGAGGCCCGCGCGCCCGTGATCGACCCGTCCCGACCGATCGCGCCGGCCGACCATCCCACGCGTCTCGACGCCCTGGAGGCGGCCGTCCGCGCGCGAACGCCGCTCGTGCCGCTGGTAGGCGTCGTCCTGGGCTCGGGGTTGGGCGGCCTGGCCGACGAGATCGGCGACCCGGTCGCGATTCCCTTCGCCGAGCTCCCCGGTTGGCCCGCCGCGACCGCTCCCGGACACGCCGGCAGGCTGCTCCTCGGCACGCTGGGCCGAACGCCGGTGGTCCTGCTCCAGGGCCGCCTCCATCTCTACGAGGGCAACGACCCCGGCCTCGTCGTCGAGCCGGTTCTGCTGTTCCGGCGACTCGGCGCGACGGCAGTCGTCCTGACGAACGCCGCCGGCGGGGTCAACCCGGCGTTCGGGCCGGGGACGCTGATGGTCATCGCCGACCACCTCAACCTGACCGGCCGCACGCCGCTGGTCGGTCCGAACGCCGATGGCATCGGGGTCCGCTTTCCCGATCTGGTGGATGCGTGGAGCCCGCGGCTGCGAGAGCGACTCCATGCCGCCGGGCGGGCAGAGACCGTGGATCTGGCCGAGGGGATCTACGCCGGCCTGCTCGGGCCGCAGTACGAGACCCCGGCAGAGGTGCGGATGCTGCGAACGCTGGGCGCCGACGCGGTGGGCATGTCGACGGTCCTCGAGTGCATCGCGGCGCGCTGGTGCGGGCTCGACGTGTGCGGCGTGTCGCTCGTCACCAATGCCGGCGCCGGCTACTCGGGCAAGCCGCTGACCCACGAGGAGGTGCTGGCCGCCGGGGCGGAGGCCGGCCCGCGGCTCGCGCGAGTCATCCGCCGGTTCATCGCGGAGCTCGCCTAGCCACCGGCGCCGCGCCTACTCGACCGGCAGCCCGCGACCCGCGACCCGCGCGGCTTTCGACTTCTCGGCCCACGCCGCCAGGACGTTGTCCTTGTGGGGCCGGATGGGACAGTGCTGGTCGCGATTGCCCATCTCGTCGCAGTAGCCCAACGGCACGCACTTGGGAGCCAGGAAGCTGCCGAGGAACGGCGAGACCTGGAAGATCTCCTGGCGGATGAGCTGGAACAGCCGTCGGATCTCCCACTGGGCCATCGTGCACAGGCGCAGGCCGGACATGTGAATGAGGGCCCGCATGTTCGTCGTCATGACGAGGTTCGTGCGCGTCGCGTTGGGGAAGACGAAGCGGGCGTCCTCGCCCGGGATGCCGGCGCCGACCAGGTCGCCGTAGACGTCGAGCGCCCCCCGGACCTGCTCCTCGTAGCGCGAACGCAGCTCGGGGTCGGCATCCTCGATCGTCGCCGGCAGCATCGTCGCGGGACCCTTGAAGGTGACGTAGCGCTGGCTCTGCTGATCGAACGCCACCCCCGCCCGATGGCGGACCAGCTGATGCGACAGCGTCCGCGACACGCCGCTGATGCCGAAGGTGAAGACGACGTGCTCGATCGTCGACCCGTGGCCGGACTCGATGACGCCCGAGATGAGCTTCTGCATCTTCTGCACGTCGATCTCGCCGTCGACCGCCCGCCGGAAGATCTCCTCCGGCACGAGCTCGGAATAGCAGGTCCGGCAGGCCGTGTAGATCAGCGGGACGTAGAACCGCTCGACGATGTCGCGGTCGGGGAAGAGGAGGGTCGCCTTCATCCCCAGCTCCCGGCGACCGGGGTTCCTGGGGATGCCCGTCCTCGCCCGCCGCGCGGGCGACGGCTGGCCCCCGGCGGGCTGGCCGGCCGGGGTTGGCTGGGCGGTCATGCCGGGCAGTCTAGTCGGGCCTTCGGCTAAACGCTCAGTTGACGGCATCCTGGCCAGCCGTCCCGAGGGCGTAGGCGACGATCGCGTCGACCTCCATCCGCTCTCCGGCGGCAAAGGCCTCGGCCGTGTCGGGATCGCTTTTCAGCGGCGCCGGGTCGAAGCCGCTGAATCCCCGGTTCGAGGCGTTGAGGCCGGTCCCGGTCGTTCGCTCGAGCGTCGCCACGCCGCCGGCGATCCGGGCCGCCCGCTGTCGATCGCCCTCGAACAGGGCGAGGGCCGACAGGCTGTCGAGGACCAGGGTGTAGCCGGACACGTCCGCCGACTGGCCGAAGACGGCGAGGGCGTCGTGGAGTCGACGGCCGGCCTCGGCCCGTTGCCCCAGGAGCATCTCGGCCATCCCGACCGTGTAGGTCGACCAGCCGGTCATGAACGAATCGCCGATGGCTTCGAACGTCTCGAGCGCCTGCAGGGCGAGGGCTCGGGCCTCCTCCATACGCCCGGACGTGTAGTGGATGTTCGACAGGGCCCACCGGGCGCGGGCGACGCCGGTCGTGTCGCCGGCCTCCTCGAACAGCTTCAGCGCCTCCTCGATGAGCTCCCGGCCCTTCGTCGTGTCGAGCTCGAACGTGTACGGGAACGAGAGGTTGTAGAGGCTCTCGGCAATCGCCCGCGGGTCACCCTGTGCTCGATGCGCCTCGAGCGCCTCGCCGTAATAGGTTCGCGCCATTTCGTAGTCGCCACGCCAGTAGGCCAGGCCGCCTGCCGCATCGAGCGCCTCGAGCCGCCGTTCGGCGTAGTCGGCGCACTCCGGCATGGCCAGCACGGCCTTGAGGCGGTCGAGTCCCTCGTCGAGATAGCCGCGCATCTGCCAGAACCGCCAGAGGGCCGTTCCCAGGCGGAGGGCGGTCTCGACGTGGCGGGCGTTCGTCACCCACGTCAGGGCGGCCCGCAGGTTGTCATCCTCCAGCTCGAGGC
>JBGPDX010000067.1:0-11709 GCA_041482475.1 Candidatus Limnocylindria bacterium
CACGTGGGTCCGTCGGGGATGGCGCTGAAGATCGAGGACGGCGACGGCTACGAGCGGGGGACGTGGGCCGCCTCCGTCGAGGCCCTGCGACAGGCGGGCGTCATCGACGGCCAGGCACTTCGAGCCCTCGCCGCGTTTCACCGGCCCATCACGCGGGACCCGCACGGCCGGCCGGCCGCGGAGGCTATCCCCGACTTCGAGCTGGCGCCGGTCGGCGAGCTCATCGGCTGACCGGCGCCGTCTCGATGGCCCTGAACGGCGACCCACTCAGGACCCTGGGCCTGACGGACGGCGCGTCGCAGGCCGAGATCAAGGCCGCCTACCGGCGCCTCGCCAAGGCCTTCCATCCCGACACGGCCGGTGAGGCGGCCATCCCGCGCTTCCTCGCCATCCAGGCCGCCTATGAGACGCTGACCGGAACGACCGTCCGCGCTTCGGGGCGCGCAACGCGCCCGGGGGCGTGGCGGGCGGACCCGGAGCGCGCCCGGGCGACGCGCGACGGCTGGCGCGGACGCGGTTCCGGGGGAACCACCCGTCCCGGACCCGAAGCCGGCCACCGCCCGGCCGGCGGTCGCGCCGAGGGCGACGGCGCTCAGGGCGGTCCCGCCGAGGGAGGCCGCCCGGACGGGGCGCGATCGTCACGTTCCGGCCGGGCGAGGGGGCGAAGCGACGCGGGCCCGCGGTCGCGAGCCGCTCGCGATCGCGCACCCGATCGGGCGACGCCCGGCTCGACGACGTACGACGTCGCCGAGGGCGAGCCGTTCGATCCGGAATGGTCCGGGGCGTCGTGGTACGGCCCGACCAGCGGCACCTACTGGAGGATCAACCCGAAGGAGTACGCCGATCCGCGCAAGCATGGCCCGGAGTACCAGGCCCGGGGCCGGCGGCGCGGATCGGGCGTCGACGTGGACGGGGACGTCGACGAGCCGGCGATCGAGGTTCCGATCGATCCGGGTCCGCCGGATGAGCCCCGCGAACCGGCCGTCGGTGGGCCGCCGCCGATGCGCCGGGACGCGCGACGTGCTCGCGCGCCGTTCGGCCCGATCACTCCATTGCCCGGCGCGCTCACCGGTCGGGTCGCCCTCGCCCTGATCGGCTGGCCGCCGCTCGGCGCGCTCCTCGCCGGGCTCATCGGCGACGCGACCGGCTGCAGCCGGTTCGCGGCCGGCTGCGACGGCAGCGTCGGCATCGCCATCTGGCTGACGCAGCTGGCCGTGATCGCGATCCTGCTGGCCGTCCCGCGCCTCGCCGCGATCTCGTCGGTCGGGACGCTGGCCGCACTCGCCGTCGCCGTCCCGGCAACCCTGTTGCTGAGCATCGGCGGAGGAGCCCAGGAACGGGCCGCATCGATCGCCGCCCTGACCATCGTCCTGACCGTCGCCTACCTCGCCGGTGTCCTCTTCGCGGCCGTCGGTGGCTCGCGTAGGCTTCGGGCGTGAGCCCTCGCCGCAACGCCAGCGACCTCTCGAGCGCGGCGCAGGAGTACCTCCTCGCGCTGCGGGTGATGGCCGGCGACGGATCGCGGGTCACGGCGTCCCAGGTCGGGCGACACCTCGGCGTGTCGACCCAGGCCGCCAGCGAGATGTTCCGTCGGCTGGGCGCCGACGGGCTCGTCGAGCAGGCAGGCGGCCGGGAGCTCGTCCTGACGCCCGCCGGCCGCGCCGCGGCCGACGGCATCTTCCGCCGGCACGCCCTGTGCGAGTGGCTGCTCAGCGCGGTCGTCGGACTGGGCTGGGCCGAGTCCGACGAGGAGGCAGCGCGCCTGCAGGGAGCGATCTCGCCGCGGGTCGAGGCGCGCCTCGACGAGATGCTTGGCCATCCGGAGACGTGCCCGCACGGCAATCCCATCGACGCCGAGACCGCCCGACGGCGCCCGGCCGGCGTGCCGCTCAGCACGATCGACGCCGGCCGGCGGGCGACGATCTACCGGATCACCGAGGAAGCCGAGGAGGACCCCCGGCTCCTGTCCTACCTCGAGGCACGGGCGCTCCAGCCGGGCGCCCACATCACCGTCCTGGCGCGGTCCGAATCGCTCGACTCGCTGACACTGGACGGCCCGCTCGGCCGCGCCACCCTGGGGCTCCGGCCGGCCGCGCTGGTTCGGGTCCTGCCCGGCGAAGCGGATCCAGCCCTCTTCCATCGGGTCCCCGGAACCGTCGCCGCGTCGATCGCCGACCGCCGATGACGACCCGAATCGCCCGGCCGCAGCGTATCGTTCGCGCGACACGGACAGCGAGCGCCGGCGCGACCGCCCAGGTCGGGCGCCGGCAAGAGGAGGACCCATGGTCGAGTTCGCCCGAACCCGGCGCATCGCGGCACCGCCGGAGCGGATATGGCCGTACGTCGACGACATCACGGCGTGGCCGCGCTGGTTCACCGAAGCCGAGCGCGGCGAGGTCCTGTCGGGCGTCGGCCAGGGCCGCCGCCAGCGGATGTACGGCCATGCGCGCGGCAAGCCGACCGAGATCGATTCGGTCGTCACCGTCTACCAGCCGCCGCGCCGGCTGGAGTGGCACCACGAGGCCGAGCGGGTCGACGGCAAGCCCGGGTCGGTGGTCTACGCCAAGGACGCCACGGCGACCGTCACGATCGAGCCGGACGGCAGCGGCTCGCGGGTGACCTATCGGCTGGTGGCCGACCCGGGCTCGCTGCTCAACACGTTCATGCTTCGGGTCATGGCTCCCGGTCCGATCGGCAAGTCATTCGAGACGTCGCTCGAGCGCCTCGCCGCCCTGGCCGAGGCGCCGTCGGGGACCATCGCCCGTTGACCTCGGGGGTTCGGGTCAGGTTCGCGCCCAGCCCCACCGGTCCGCTCCATATCGGGGGCCTTCGGACGGCGCTGTTCAATTACCTCTTCGCCCGCCGGCGAGGCGGCACGTTCATCCTGCGGATCGAGGACACCGACGTCGCGCGCTCGACGCCGGAATACGAGCGCGACATCCTCACCGGCCTCGACTGGACGGGCATGCGCTGGGACGAGGGCCCCGACCCGGACAATGGTGTGGATCGCGGCCCGTACGCCCCGTATCGCCAGATGCAGCGCCTGGATCGGTACCACGAGGCGGCCGCCGCGCTGCTCGCCGCCGATCTCGCCTATCCCTGCTATTGCACCCCGGAGGAGCTCGACGCCGAACGGAAGCGCCAGGAGGCCGCCCACCAGCCGCCGCGCTACAGTGGCCGATGCGCCCGCCTTGCACCGGAGGAGCGGGCCGCATTCGAACGGGAGGGTCGCCGGCCGGCGACCCGTTTCCGGGTCGCTGATCGAACGATCTCGTTCGACGATCTCGTTCGAGGCCGGGTGGAGATCGATGCCGCGAACCTGGGCGGCGACTTCGTCATCCTCCGCGCCGACGGCACCCCGCTCTACCACTTCACCGTCGTCGTCGACGACGCCGACATGGACATCAGCCACGTCATCCGCGGCGAGGAGCACCTCTCGAACACGCCCAAGCACATCCTCCTGTTCGAGGCCCTGGGCCACGACGTCCCGCAGTTCGCCCACCTGCCGCTCATCCTCAACCCGGACCGGACGAAGATGAGCAAGCGCAGGAGCCAGACCGCGCTGTCCGCCTACATCGACGAGGGCTTCATCCGCGAGGCGATGGTCAACTACCTCGTGCTCCTGGGCTGGTCGACCGGGACCGAGCAGGAGATCCTGTCGCTGGCCGAGCTGGAGCAGCGATTCGAGCTCGATCACGTCCAGAAGGGCGGCGCGGTGTTCGATCGCGAGCGCCTGGAGTGGATGAACGGCCAATGGCTCCGCCGGCTGCCGCCCGAGGAGCTCATCGACCGGCTTCGGCCGTTCCTCGAGCGCGAGCTGGCCGCCGGTCGGATCGAACGCCTGCCGTCCGACGGCGAGATGCGGGCGCTGCTGCCGATGGTCCACGAGCGGCTGCCAACCCTGGCCGCGATCGGCGACCTGGTCGGATTCCTGTTCGTCGACGAGGTGCCGCTCGACCGCGGCGTGCTCGTCCCGAAGCGCTGGGATGCCGCGACGACGCTCGACGGCCTGCGCGCCGCGCGGGACACGATCGCCGGGACCGGCCCAGTGAGCTTCGAGGCCGACGAGCTGGAGCCGGCGCTCCGCGCCCTGGCCGAAGAGCGGGGCTGGAAGGCCGGCGACCTGTTCATGGCGATCCGCGTCGCAGTCACCGGCCGAACCGCCACGCCGCCGCTGTTCGACACGCTCGTCGCGCTGGGCCGCGAGCGCGCCCTCGCGCGCCTGGACCGGGCGATCGGCCTCCTCGAGGAGCACGCCGCTCGCGGCTAGGGTTGTCCGCCTGCTGGCAGGTCATCCCGTTTGCCCGGCTATCCTTCGCCGCATGCGTGTCAGCCAGCTCTTCTTCGCCAGCCTCCGCGACGATCCGGCCGAGGCCGAGATGCCGTCGCACCGCCTCCTCGTGCGGGCCGGCTATATCCGCCAGCTGGGATCGGGAATCTATTCGCTGCTGCCGCTCGGCTACCGGGTCACGAGCCGGGTCGAGCAGGTGGTCCGCGAGGAGATCGACCGGATCGGCGGGCAGGAAATGGAGATGCCGGTCGTCCATCCCGCCGAGCTGTGGAAGGAGAGCGGGCGCTACTTCAAGATCGGACCCGAGCTGGTGCGGTTCAAGGATCGGACCGGGCGCGACATGGTCCTGGCGATGACCCACGAGGAGGTCGTGGCCAGCCTCCTCCGCGACATCGTCAAGAGCTACCGCCAGCTGCCGTTGATCGTCTACCACTTCCAGACCAAGTTCCGCGACGAGCCCCGGTCGCGCGGCGGCCTGATCCGCGTCCGCGAGTTCGTCATGAAGGACAGCTACTCATGCGACGTCGATCAGGCCGGCCTCGATCGCGCCTACCAGCGGCACTTCGAGGCCTACGAGCGGATCTTCCGGCGACTCGGCATCGACGCCATACCGGTCAGCGCCGACGTCGGGATCATGGGCGGCAGCCTGGCCCACGAGTTCATGGCCCTCAACGACTTCGGCGAGGACACCCTCGTCCTGTGCGAGGCCGGTGACTACGCAGTGAACCAGCAGATCGCGCCGGCCGCCCGGCCCGAACCGTCGACCGAGCTGCCGAAGCCACTCGAGCAAGTCGCCACCCCGGGCACGACGACGATCGCCGCGCTGACGGCGCACCTGGGGATCGGACCGGAACGGACCGCCAAGGCCGCCTTCTTCGTGGCCGGCGATGGCCGCCTCGTGACGGCCGTCGTCCGCGGCGACCACGAGGTCAACGAGACGAAGCTGGTCAACGCCGCGAGGGCCGTCGGCGGCCTGCGACCGGCGCACGTCGAGGAGATCCGGGCCGCGGGCATGGAGCCCGGCTACGGCTCGCCGATCGGCGCCCACGACACGGTCGTCATCGTCGACGAGATCGCGGCCGCGTCGCCGAACCTCGTGGCCGGCGCGAACCGCGAGGGCTATCACTATCGCAACGTCAACGTCGGCCGTGATTTCACGCCGGACCACGTCGTCGACCTTGTCAACGCTCGTGCCGGCGACCCATGCCCCAACTGCGGCAAGCCCGTCACCCTCCGCAACGGCATCGAGGTCGGCAACATCTTCAAGCTGGGCACCGGCTACGCCGAGAGCCTGGGGGCGACGTTCCTCGGCGAGGATGGCCAGGCGCACCCCATCGTCATGGGCTCATACGGCATCGGCCTCGGTCGGAACGTCGCCTGCATCGTCGAGGCCCATCACGACGACAAGGGGATCGTCTGGCCGGCCGAGGTGGCGCCCTACCCCGCCCATCTCGTGTCGATCGGCGGCGCCCGCGAGGCCCGCGTCACCGAGGTCGCCGATCGGCTCCACGAGGTGGCGTTCGATGCCGGCCGCGAGATCCTGTACGACGATCGCGATGAGTCGCCCGGCGTGAAGTTCACCGACGCCGAGCTGCTGGGAATGCCGACGATCCTGACCGTGAGCCCGCGATCGCTGGCCGCGGGCGGGGTCGAGGTCAAGGGCCGGGCCACCGGCAGTGCGACGGTCCGCTCGATCGACGACGTCGAGGGCATGCTGACGGGCTCGGAGCCGGTCCCCGCCTGACCGGCCTGGCAGGGTCGCTCGGCTAGCATCTGCCGATGGCGCCCCGCCCGGTCGTTCCCGACGACGATCTGTATGCGCGGCTCGAGGTGCCCCGCGACGCGACCTTCGAGGCGATCGAGATCGCCTGGCGGGCGCTGCTCAAGCGGCATCACCCGGACGTGGCGGGCGGCGACGGGCTGGAGCTGGCCAAGCGCATCAACGTCGCGCACGACTGGCTGAGAGATACGCAGCTCCGGTCGCGCTACGACGCGGAGCGCTATCACGGCGACCAGGTCCGTCGCGACCGGGCGGACTGGGCGGCGACGACGCCGCGGGCCGCTCCGCAATCGGTTCGCCGCGCCCCGCGCACCGCGGCCGAGGCCCTTCGACGCTTTTTCGATCGCGTCGGGCGGCTCAGTCGCGACGAGCTCGATCGCCTGTCGGTGGCGGAGACGACGTCCATCGCCTTCGTCGCCAGCATCCGTCGATTTCTCGCCGCGGACAGCCTGGCGGCCGCCGAGTCGGTCGAGGGCGAGGTCCGCCGGCGGCTCGCCCCGGCCGACTGGGCCAACCCCGCGATCCGTGACGCGATCGTCGCCGCGGCCCTCGAGATCGTCCTGGCCGGGTTCCTCGACGAGCACCTGTCGGAGCCGTTCCGCAGCCGGGCCCGCGACCGGCTCATGCGCGGCTGGGAGGCCGCCGTCGATCAGCCGCGCTATGGCCCCAACACGGCGGTGGTCCGCCGCTTCCTCGAGCGCGTGACGCGCCTGACCGAGGAGGAGGCACGGGCGCTGGCTGGCGCGATCCGCGGCCGGATCGGCGCCGACCCGTGGCCGCGCGGCCTGGACCCCGACGAGGACGACGGCCTGCGCGTCTCCTCCGCCCTGGCCGGACGTGACGCCGTCGCGCTGGCGACCGTGCTTGCCTCGGTGGATCGCGCCAGCGCGACACGCGACGCTCGGTTGCTCCGGCGCACTGCGCACGCGCTCGTCCTTCGGCATGCGTTCTCCGCCGCCGATTTCGGCGCCCTCGTGTACGCCTGGCAGGTCGCGACGCGCGATCCTGGGACCGGGCGCCACGAACGCGGCGCCGCCGGGGCGACGGTCCGGCGGCGCCAGGGCTGACGAGAGTCCGGCGACGGCGCCCGCGGGATTACGGATACGGGCAACTCGAAGCGGCTGGCCGTTGCAGCTCCGTTTCAACCCACGTCGCGGTGCGTGCCGGCGCCGCGCAACCCTTGGCAAGGCGGCTGGGCCGCGTCTACTCTCGCTCGTCCTGACGAACGCCCTGACGGAGGCGCAACCGCTTGAATCGTAGAACGGCGCTCCTCGACGGGATCGCCAGGGTCGCCGTTGCGCTGGCGGCCGTGGCCGCCGTGACCGTCGTGCGCTACGCCGCCCATCCCCTGCTCGGCGATCGAGCCATCTACGTCCCGTTCGTCCTGGCGGTGGCCATCGCCGCCTGGTTCGGTGGTCTCGTTCCGGGCCTCGTCGCGACCATCGCTGGCGGGATCGCCGCCGTCTGGCTCGTCACGCCCATCGGCAGCTTCGAATTCGCGAACCCCGCCGACGAGCTGGCGATCGCGACGTATCTCGTGGCCGGAATCATCGTCGCGGGACTCGCCGCGGGCCTGCGGAACGGTCGCGAACGGGCGGAGGCCGCGCGGAAGGTGGCCGAGGGGCACGCGTCCCGCGCGTCCCGGCTCGAGGCCGTCGCGATCGCGGTCGGGCGCGAATTGCGTCCGAAGGAGGCGGCCGAGGCGGTGCTGCGAGAGGGGCTGGCGGCCCTCGGCGCCGGCTCAGGGGTCGTGGGCATCCTCGACGATGACGACGCGACCATCACCGTCGTCAGTGGTCTGGGCTACCCGGAGGAAGTCCTCGACCGGTTCCGGCGGTTCCCGATTGCCGCCCAGTTGCCGCTCAGCGAGTCGCTCCGGCTGCGCGAGCCGATCGTCCTCGATGGGACCGAGGACATCCGGGCCCGCTATCCGTCGTTGAGCGAGGACATCGCCGACCGCGGTACGGCGCTGGTGCTGCCGCTGATCTACGAGGAGCGGGCGATCGGCGGGCTGTATTTCCGGTTCCGCGACCGGCGCGTCTTCGACGCCGACGACCTGGGCTACCTCATGGCCCTTGGACGCCAGTGTGCGGCGGCCCTGCAGCGGGCGCGGCTGTACGAGACCGAGTACGCGGCACGGCGGAGCGCCCAGCAGGCGGCCGAACGGCTCGTGTTCCTGGCCAACGCCAGCGAGGTCCTGGGGTCGTCGCTCGACTACGAGACAACCGTCCGCGGCATCGCCCGGCTGGCGGTCCCCCAGATCGCCGACTGGTGCGCCGTCCACGTGATCGACCCCGACGGGACATTCCGGATCCTCGCCCTCGAGCACGCCGACCCATCGAAAGTCGAGTTCGCCTGGCGCTACGTCGGGCTCGTTCCGCCGACCCTTGCCGACGAGCACGGGGCGGGCGCCGTCATCCGCAGCGGGACCACGGAGCACATCGAGTGGATCACCACGGAGCTGCTCGAGGCAGGCGCACGCGGCGAGCCTGACCGGCTCGAGCTGCTACGGCAGATCGGGCCCCGGTCGGCGCTGATCGTCCCGCTGACCGTCCGCGACCGGACGTTCGGCGCGCTGACCCTGGCGACCGCCGAGTCGGAGCGCCGGTTCGACGATCGGGATCGCGCCCTCGCCGAGGGTCTCGCCCATCGCGCAGCCACGGCCATCGACAACGCTCGGCTCTTCCGCGAGCGCGAGGCCACGAGCCGCGAGCTGCACGGGCGCGTCCGGCAGCAGGAGGCGGTCGCCCGCCTGGGCCAGCAAGCCCTCGTCGACGAGGACCTGGAGCGGCTCTTCCGGGCGACGGTCGCCGAAGTCAGCGTCGTCGTCGACGCCGAGCTCGCCAGCCTCCTCGAGCTCGACATCGACTCCAGCACGCTGCGGATGGCGGCGGCGAGCGGCTGGAACGACGATGTCATCGGGTCGCTGATCCCGGCCGGTCGCGGCCAGCCCGGCGAACCGCTGCTGTCGGCGGAGCCCGTCCTCGTCGACGAGTCGAGCGGCGACCGCATCGTCGGTGCGATCCCGTTGCTCGTCGAGGCCGGGGTCGTCGGCCACGCCAGCCTGGCGATCCCCGGATCACCGGGCTCGACGGCCCCGTGGGGCGTCCTCGCCGTCCACAGCCGGCTGCCGCGCCGCTTCGACTCCGACGACGTCACGTTCCTGCGCGCCGTCGTCAACGTCCTCGCCGGCGCGATCGACCGGGCCCACAAGCTCGACGTCGAGCGGCGATCCCAGGACGTCGGGCGCGCCTTCATCGGCGTCGTGTCGCACGAGCTGCGTACGCCCATCACGTCGATCTACGCCGGGGCGAAGCTGCTCAACCGGCGCGTCGGCGACGCCGCGGAGCAGGCCGACATCGCCGCCGACATCGAGGCCGAATCGGACCGCCTCTATCGCCTGACCGAGGACCTCCTCGTGCTCACGCGCCTCGAGCGGCACGACCTGGAACTGGGCCGTGAGCCGATCCTCCTCAAGCACCTCCTGACCCGCGTCGTCGCGTCCGAGGAGCGCCGCTGGCCGCTCGTCACGTTCGAGCTCCGGGTGCACGGCCGCCTGGCGACGGTGATGGGCGAGGAGAGCTACGTCGAGCAGGTCATCCGCAACCTCCTGGGCAACGCGGCGAAGTACAGCCCGACCAGCGGCCACGTCGAGGTCGTCGCCGAGGACCTCGAGGGCGATGTCGCCGTGCGGGTCCTGGACCGCGGCGCGGGAATCGGAGGCTCGGACCCGGCGCAGCTGTTCGCCCTGTTCTACCGGGCGCCGGGCACGGCGTCCCAGGCGAGCGGCGCCGGGATCGGGCTGTTCGTCTGCGATCAGCTGGTCAGGGCGATGGGCGGGAGCCTGTGGGCCCGCCCGCGGGCCGGCGGAGGCTCCGAGTTCGGCTTTTCGCTGGCTCGCTATCCGGACGAGCTCGACGGCGCGGACCGCGGTTCCGCGGCGCCAGCCTCCCCGGATCCGGCCAGGCAGATCGAGACGTCCTCACCCGCCTGACGGCGAACGTTCGGACGGCCGAAGCCCGAACGACGACCGAAGGGCGCCCGCCGGAGGTGGATCGACCGGCTGGCATACTCCATCCTGCGCCGGACGACGGTGCGAGAGGAGCGGGGTGGACGAGCGGATTCTCCTGGTCGAGGACGACCCGTCGATCCGCGAGGTGACCGCGATCGGGCTGCGCAACGCCGGATTCCAGGTCGTCACCGCGAGCGACGGCGTCGACGGGCTCGAGCGTTTCCGGTCCGAGCCCTTCGACCTCGCCCTGCTCGACGTGATGGTGCCGCGGCTGGACGGCCTCGACGTGTGTCGGGCGATCCGCCGGACCTCGACAATGCCGGTCGTCATGCTGACCGCCCGGGGCGACACGATCGACGTCGTGGTGGGGCTCGAGGCGGGCGCCGACGACTACGTCAAGAAGCCGTTCGAGGTTCCCGAGCTGGTCGCCCGCGTCCGTGCCGCGCTGCGCCGGGCGGGTCATCTCCAGGATGGCGACGACGGCCTGCGGCTGGGGCCGCTGGCGATCGACGTCGGAGGCAGGACGGTCGCCCGCGGGGGCCGCGACGTGCCGCTCACGCGCACCGAGTTCGACCTCCTCGTCGAGCTTGCCCGGCGGCCGGGCCAGGTCCTGACCCGCGACGTGCTGCTCGACCGCGTCTGGGGCTACGACTACCTCGGCGACTCGAGGCTCGTCGACGTTGCGATCCAGCGGCTGCGCGCCAAGATCGAGGCGGACCCGGCCAGTCCGGAGCTCCTGCTGACGGTCCGCGGCGCCGGCTACAAGGCCGCTCGCTGAGGGCGGGCGTGCGAGGGGTTCGCGGCCGCCTGACCGTCACGCTCGTCGCGCTGGTGGTCCTGACCGCCGGCGTCCTGGGCGTCGGGTCGTACGTGTTCGTCGACGCCCGGCTGCACGCGCGGTTGCTCGACGAGGCGAGGTCCCAGGCGCGGTTCGACCTGTCGGTCCTGATCCCCGGTCGCCTCCCGCAGAACCCGACGACGGCAGACGTCGAGGCGCCGGCGTTCCTGTCGACGTTCTCGGAACGGCAGGTCGACCTGGTGGTCGATTTCGGGAAGGGCGAACCGGTCGTCAGCGCCCCGCTCGAGCTTGGGCCTGGGCCGCAGGTGCTCGTGTCGCTGGGGCCGCTCAAGGCGCTCGTCGCGCGGGGCCAGCTGGGCTACCAGTGGGTGAGCCTCGGGGGCCAGCCCAGGCTGGTCGTGGGTGGGCGCCTCCCCCCCGGCGGCCCGGACTTCTACTTCGTCCACGATGCCACGGACATCGAGGCCGCCCTGGGGCAGCTCCGGCTCGCGCTGAGCGCCGGCGCGCTCGTCATCGCCCTGCTCGCCCTCGTCGCCGCGCGGCTGGCCGCCCGGCGCATTCTCGCGCCCGTCGAGGCCGCCGGCCGCGCGGCGGAACGGATCGAGCGCGGCGACCTGTCGGCCCGTGTTCCGGTCACGTCGCGGGACGAATTCGGGGCGTGGGCAGAGCGGTTCAACCGGATGGCCGCGGCGCTCGACGAGACGATCGGCCGCCTGCGCGAGTCGCAGGCCCAGAACCGACAGTTCGTCGCCGACGTGTCGCACGAGCTCCGCACGCCGCTCGCGGCGCTCGTCGCGGAAGCGTCGATCATCCGCGACCACCTTGAC
>JBGPDX010000068.1:0-11624 GCA_041482475.1 Candidatus Limnocylindria bacterium
GCCCTGCCGGGTGCCGACCACCAGGTCCGTCCCGCCGGCCACCACGCGAGCGCCCGCGGCAACGGCCGCGAGCGCCTCGTCAAGGCTCGTTGGCGCAACGAAGCGTCCGCCCAACTCAGGCATCCCGGTCACGCCGTGACAGGGCCCGCCAGACCCGCTCCGGTGTCATCGGCAACGCGTCGATGCGCACCCCGGCCGCTCGCGCAATCGCGTTCGCGATGGCACCCGGCGTCGGCACGCAGGGCGGCTCGGCGATGCCCTTGAGGCCCTTCGGCCCGCCCGTGGGTGAGGGCGCGTCGACGAAGCTGACATGGATCGGTGGCACATCCGCCATCGTCTGGAGCTTGTAGTCGAGGAGGTACGGGTTGCGCTGGCGACCCTCGTCGGACAGCAGCGTCACCTCGCTCAACGCCTGGCCGATCCCCATCGCTACACCGCCATAGATCTGCCCGGCCGCGCCGACCGGGTTGATGATGACCCCTGACTCGTGGGCCGCCGCGATCTCCAGGACCCGGACCACCCCGGTGTCGCGGTCCAGCGCGATCCGGGCGGCGTGGGTGAAGAAGGTGGGTGCGGCGAACGACTCCGCGCCGAGCCGCCCCACGCAACTGGCGGCATCGACCGTGGGTGACCGGGGCGGATCGCCCGAGCCGCGACCCAGGAGCAGGCCCGCGCCGGCCGCCCGCGACGCCAGCTCCTTGATCGGCACCGATGCGGCATGACTGCCCTTGACGCGAGCGACGCCGTCGACGAGTTCCAGGTCGCCGGGATTCGCCTCGAGGAACTGTGCGGCCAGGTCCAGCAGCTGCTCGCGGACGTCGGTGGCAGCGGCGACCACGGCCCGGCCGTTGTTGAAGGTCGTCTGCGAGCCGCTGGCTCCAGCATCGAATGGACCGGCGTCCGTGTCCTGATAGAGGATCCGGAAGTCGTCGGGGCGCATCCCCAGGACCTCGGCAGCCAGGATCGGAAGCGCCATGACCGCGCCGGTCCCGCACTCCTGGGCGCCCGTGACGATCGTGCCGGTCCCGTCGGCGTTGAGGCGCAGATGGGCGCCCGAGGGCCCCGGGAACGACGGCCACAACCCGCAGGCGATCCCGATGGCCTCGCCCGCCGGCAGCTCCCGGCCCCACCCGACGGCGCTGGCCGCCTGCTCGAGCGTCTCGAGGGCGCCGATCCGTTCGAAGACCTGGCGGGTGGGTCCCTCGTCGCCCTCGCGGACCAGGTTCCGGCGCCGGAACTCGACCGGGTCGAGCTGCAACGCCTCGGCGATCACATCGGTGTGTTGCTCGACGGCCCAGCAGACCGTCGGGCCGGTCGGCGCGCGGACCGACCCCGAGGGCTGCGTGTTGGTGTAGACGACCTCGGCGCTGACCTCGACGTCAGGGACGCGATAGGGCCCGACGGCGAACATGGCGGCCATCTGCGCGAGGTAGGGCTCGTCCGCGCCGTAGGCCCCGTTGTCCACGAGCAACCGGGCGCGGCGCGCGGCGATCGTCCCGTCGCGGCCGACACCGGTCTCGAGCTCGACGATCATCCGCTCCCGGCGGTGGTCCGGGAGCAGGAACTCCTGGCGTCGCGAGAAGACGACCCGCACCGGGCGCCCCGCCGCCCGGGCCAGCGCCGCGACCTGGGGTTCGAAGTGGACCTCGCACTTGCCGCCGAAGCCACCGCCGAGATGCGGCACGATGACGCGGACCTGGTTAAGGCTCAAACCGAGCGTCTCGGCGACGCCGGAACGAGCGTTGAAGGGCACCTGTGTCGAGGACCAGATCGTCACCTGATCGCCGTGCCACTCGGCGACGATTGCCCGGGGTTCGATCGGGACGGCGTGCGACCCGTCGGCCACGTACCGGCCCCGAACAACCACCTCGGCCTGCGCGAGCGCCCGGGCCGCGTCGCCCTTGACGATCGTCGAGCGCGACGCGACGTTGCCCTCCCGGACCAGGCCCTCCTCGGCGTCGTAGTCGGCCCAGTCGGCATGGACGAGGGGCGCGCCGGGGAGGATGGCCGCCTCCAGGTCGGTCACGGCAGGTAGCGGCTCGAGCTCCACCTCGATCAGGGCGGCCGCGCGATCGGCGATCTCCGGCGTCGCGGCCGCGACTGCGGCGATCAGCTCCCCCTCCCAGCGGACCACGTCGCGGGCGAACAGCGAGCGGTCCTTGATGAACGGACCGTAGCGTGTGACGGGCACGTCCGCCGCCGTGATCACCTTGTGGACGCCGGGCAGGGCCTGCGCCCTGGCCGTGTCGATCCGCCGGATGCGGGCATGGGGCACGCCGGCGGAGCGGAAGGCGCCGTGCAGCATCCCGGTCAGCGTCAGGTCGGCGGTATACCGTCCGGCGCCTGTGACCTTGTCCCGCCCGTCCTGGCGGATGAAGGTGGGGGCGAGGCTGGTCGTCATCCAATCAATGGTAGCGCCACGTTCGGCTCCGGCGAGGACATGAGGCGCCATCGCTCGTAATTGGGCGGTCGCCCATTGACGTGATCCTCCGCCATATCTAGCGTGTGCGCCGCAGGGGGTGAGGGCTCGGAGGAGATCGTCTCGTGGCGGTCGAGATCCCACTCGACATGGCACGGCGGATCATCGCTGCTGCGGAGCGCGAAGCCGAGCGCATCGGCGTCGGCATGTCCATCGCCGTGGTTGACGAGGGTGGCAACCTGCGGGCATTCGTCCGGATGGACAGCGCGGAACTTGCCGGGATCGACCTCGCCCGCGACAAGGCCTACACGGCGGTTACCAACAGCGCCCCCACACACGAGCTCGCGGTCCTGGCCGCGCCCGGCGGTCCGCTGTTCGGTCTGCATGCCAACGCCGGTGGTCGGTACGTGATCTTCGGCGGCGGGATCCCGCTTCGTCGCGATGGCCGCATCGTCGGCGCGGTGGGGGTGAGCGGTGGTGCGGTCGAGCAGGACGTCGCCTGCGCGGCAGCTGGCGAAAGGGCGTGGAGCAGCTCGCTCCGCGATCGATGACCGGCTGAGCCGGTCGAAGGAGGACCCGTGCAAAGCGGACAGGCAGAGCATCACACCCTGCGGGCCGATGCCCTCAGTCTGGTCAACGATTGGGTGGCCTCGGTCGCGAATGTCGCGCCGACAAGCACGGTTGCCTTCACCCTGGCCTTGCTCGTTGGCTTTGCCGGTCTGCAGGCCCCGCTGGCGGTCCTTGGCGTTGGGATCCTCATGACGTTCTGTGCCGTCGGTTACGCGCGGCTCAACGCCTGGCAGCCGCACGCCGGCTCCCCCTACATCTGGGTCGGTCACTCGGTCTCGCCGTGGCTCGGCTACGCGACCGGAATCCTCGCGATCCTGGCGGCGACCGTCGCAAACGTCGGCAACATCACCCTGTTCGGGACATACCTCCTGGGCATCATCAACCCGACCTCCACGTTCGACAACGTCGTTGTCTGGATCGTATCGGCGGCGATGATGGGGATCGTCATCTACATCGCGATCCGCGGCATCCGGCCGTCGATCCAGTTCCAGACCGCGGTCATCGTGTTCGAGTACACGATCGTCGTGCTGTTCGTCCTGCTTGCTCTCAAGCGCGAATTCATCGACGCTGCGGTCGGCACGACCGCCCCGTCGCTGTCCGCGTTCACGATTGGGCCGACCGGGATCGGCGGGCTGGTGAGTGCGGCTGTCATCTGCGGCTTCCTCTACGCCGGCTGGGAGGCCCCACTCGTCCTGGGCGAGGAGTCGACCGCGCCCCACTACAATCCCGGGCGGGCGGCGATCCTCGGGATGGCCTTCCTGACCGTGTGGTACACGTTTCTCATCCTCGTCTTCCAGGGCGTCGCGTCGCCGGGCGACATCGCCGCCAACGGGACGGACATCCTCAAGTACGCCGGCGGCCTGCTCCTCGGCGACCCCGCCGGTCGACTCCTTGCTGTCGCCGTCCTGTCAGCGGTGTTCGCGACGACGCAGATGCAGCTGACCGAGTCGAGCCGCGTGGTGTTCGCGATGGCCCGCGAGCGGCTTCTACCCAAGAGTCTGGCAGGCGTCCACGCGCGCTTCCGAACGCCGATCATCGCCGGCCTGGCCCTCGGGATCATCCCGCCACTTGCCCTCATCCCCTACCTGTGGAGCCAGGGCGCCCGGACCGCGATCGGCTACGTCATCAGCGCCGATGGCCTGCTGTACCTCGCGATGTATGCCGTGATCACGCTCGCCTGTGTCTGGTACTACCGGCGAATCCTCTCGACCGGGACGCGCGAGCTGTTCATGCACGGGATCATCCCGCTCATCGGCGGGCTCGCCATGGCCGCGATCTTCCTGTACGGCATGTACACCCAGCCATTCGAGGTTCAGGTCGTCGCCGGGAGTCTCGTGGTCGCCTGCCTGGTCGTGGCGGTCATCGCACGGTTCGTCTCGTCATCTCCGTACTTCCAGCACGAGGCCGTGGCTCACGAAGTGACCTGACGCCATCCGTCTGCTCGGGCGCTCGCCCGTGAAGGAGAGGTGCACCATGGCGAAGTTCCTCTATCGCCTGCGGTATACGCAGACTGGCCTGGAGGGCACGATCAAGGAGGGGTTCGCGAAGCGCGAGGCATTCTTTCGTGAGCGGGTGGCGAGCCTCGGTGGGAAGACCGAGGCCGCCTACTGGGCCTACGGTGACGACGACATCGTCATCGTGGTCGACCTGCCCGACGCGGCCACGGCGACGGGCCTGTCGCTGGCCCTGGCCCGCACCGGCAGCTTCCGGGTCACCACGACCGTCCTGATGACGGCCGGCGAGATGGACGCAGGCGCGGCCAGGAGCCCGAAGTATCGGGCCCCTGGAGCCTGATCCGCCGGTCACGTCCGATGGCAACGCCGTCGCCCGCCAATCTGCGGGCCTTCGTCCGGCGGCATACCCGACTCCTGCCGGTGCCGGACGTTCCGGGCGTGCGCCTCCAGCTCGCCGACGACGTGACGCTGGTCTGCCGCCTGGCAGGTGTCGAGCTGGGACAGTCGGACCCGGCCCTGCCGTTCTGGGCCTTCGCCTGGGCGGGCGGACTCGCCATCGCCCGCTACCTCGCGGACAACCCCGACGAGGTGGCCGGCCGGCGGGTGCTCGACATCGCCTCGGGTTCGGGCCTGTGTGCCATCGTCGCCTTGCGGGCGGGCGCCGCTTCGGTGCACGCCGTCGACGTCGACCCCTTGTCGGAGGCAGCCGTCGCCGTCAACGCCCGGGCCAACGGCGTCCGTATCGGCTTCAGCAGGCAGGATCTCCTGGGTGGCCCTCCCCCGCCCTGCGACGTCATCCTTGCCGGCGACGTCTGTTACGAGGAGACGATGGCCAGCCGCATGCTCGACTGGCTCCGGCTGGCCGCGCGCCGCGGCATACGTGTGCTCGTCGGCGATCCGGGCAGGACGTACCTGCCGCCCGGTCTGGAGCGCCTGGCCGCCTACCGAGTACGGACCAGCCGCGAGCTCGAGGACGCCGAGATCAAGGAGTCCGCGGTCTACACGATCCCCGCCGGCGCTTGATCGATCTCGGTGGGAGAATAGGCGTTCCCCTGGCGCTCACGCACCGCGCGAGGGCGCTCCAAATCAGCGGAGGAGTAGACATGGCTGATGTCGCGATCGCAGTAGCCAACAAGCCCGCGTGGGTCGATCTCGCGAGCGGCGATCCCGCGGGATCGCGGGACTTCTACAAGAAGCTCTTCGGCTGGGATATCCAGGTCAATCCCGACCCGCAGTACGGTGGTTATGCGCTGGCGAAGATTGGCGGCAAGGACGTCGCCGGCATCGGCGGCACGCAGTCGCCCGAGCAGCCGACGGCATGGGCGCTCTACATCGGCACGGAGAATGCCGAGCAGCTGGGGCAGAAGGTCAAGGCTGCCGGCGGCACCGTCGTCGCGCCGGCCTTCGACGTCGGCGATCAGGGCAAGATGGCCGTGTACCAGGATCCGTCAGGTGCTTTCATCTCCGGCTGGCAGCCGAGCATCATGGGCGGATTCAAGACCCAGGGCCCGAACGCCTTCAGCTGGGCCGAGCTCAACGCCCGTGGCCTCGACAAGGCACTCCCGTTCTACAAGAAGGTATTCGGGTGGACCGCCAAGTCGACGGGCAACGAAGCCCAGCCGTACACAGAGTTCCAGGTCGATGGTCAGAGCATCGGCGGCGCCATGGAGATGAACCCGATGGTTCCCGCCCAGACGCCCAGCTACTGGATGGTGTACTTCGGCGTCGATGACGTCGACCGGGCGTACAAGACGGCCATCGGCGCCGGCGCGCGGGAGATGCTGGCGCCGCAGGACTTCCCGGGCGGCCGCTTCGCGATCGTCAGTGACCCGCAGGGCGCCTTCTTCGGCCTCCTCCAGATGTCCCCCCGCTAAGGGCGGGAGACCGGCCGGACAGCTCGGGCGGTGATCCGGCGTTCCCCGCCGTGCAGCTACCTGGCGGCTGCGAGGGCCTGGCGGAGCGCCTCTTCGGCCTCGCTGTCGAGAGTGGTCTGGATGACGTCGCCCCGGTAGCGTCGGAGGGCGGCGAGGACGGGGTCGAGCTGCGACTGCTTGATGACAAGGAACAGCGCGGATCGTCCGGGTCGGAGCGTGGTCTTGACCTGGTCGACGAATGCGCCGCTGACGCCGGTGTCCAGGGCCGCACCAACGGCAGCTCCCACCGCGGCGCCGATCACCAGGCCGAGCGGCGGGAACACGAAGGTCAGGAGGCCGCCGATGAGCGCCCCGGCGACGACAGCCGTCTCGGTCGTTCCGCTCACCTCGTTCTTGACGTGGGCGGTGCCGTCGGGGTCGCGCTGGACGATCGCCGTGTCCTCGAACCGGATCTGGCCCTGGCCCTCGAGGTTGCGCAGGTCGCGCATCGCGGAGCGAGCGTCGTCGAAATGATCGAAGGCGATGACGATGAGCTGGTTCATTGGTCTTCCATTCGCATCACAAGAAACGCCCGAAGGAACCGTCGATCACTAAATGTTCCAGCCCCTGTAAACAAGGGCCAGATCATTAGATGTTCGTGGCTCCTTCGAGCCAGCTGACTTTACGATGGCGGCACATGGCGGCGCGCCCGTGGCTGGCCCCGCGGGCGTGACACCTGCGTTGCAGTTGGACGCGGGGCCGGTCATCTGCCCACCGTACGCTCCGAGGGAGGTTCGGGAGGGAGCGTCTCGACCTGGTCGGAGGACTCTGACTGGTCGGCCGTGATCGCCTCGGCCTGATCGGCCGCGATAGCGACGGCGTCGTCGAGCGGAATCCCGGGATCGGCTGCTCGCACCTCGGCGACCGCGTCGGCCAGGTCGATCCCCTCGACCTCGTCCACGGCGCGTTGATTGATGAGGTAACGCACAAGGAGGCTGAGCACAGCCACGAACGGGATGCCGAACAGGGCGCCCCACAGGCCGGCGACCTGGGCCCCGACGACGAGGGCGAGGAGGACGAGGATCGGATGGAGGCCGGCACTCTCCCTCATCAGCCGCGGCTGGATGACGTTGACGAGCACCGTCTGCACGACGAGAAGGACGACCACGACCGGGATGGCCGCCTCGGGTCGGAAGGCGATGGCCACGAGCAACGGGGGCAGCACGGCGAGCGGCGGCCCGAAGAACGGGATGAACATCGCCAGGGCAACCACGACGGTTGTCAGGAACAGGTACGGAAGGCCGAAGACGAGCCCGACGACGATCGTCAGGAGCACCTGGACCATCACCAGGATGACCTGCATCCTGAGGAACCCGCCGAAGGCTCGACCGACCGTGCGCTCGACGAGCGTCAGTTCCTCCGAGTAGCGATTCGGCACGACGCGGCTCAACGCGCCCAGGATCACGTCGACGTCGACGACCGCGTAGAGGGAGAGGACGACGACCAGGAACAGGCTGCCGACGACCGTGAACGTCGTGCCGGCGATGGCCTGGACCTCGCCGTTGAGCGAGGCGCTGATCGTTGCGAACAGCTCGCGCTGGCCCTGGTCGAACGTCGCCGCCAGGTCGATCGTGCCCCTGCTTAGCCCAAGCGACGCCTGGGCCCCGACCAGGAGCCCGTGGATTCGGGCGGTGACCTCGTCGCTGCGGCCCAGGATGTCGGCCGCGTCACGGGCGCCGACCTGGACGGTCGCGAAGACGAGGAACCCGACAACGGCCACCACCGCGACATAGACCAGCGCGATCGACTTGCCCCGACCGATGCCGGCGCGCCGGTGGATGGCGCCGGCCGCCGCCGCGACGAGGAAGGACAGGAGCCAGGCGAGAAAGACGACCAGCAGGATCGAGCTGAAGCCGGCCGCGATCGTGACCAGCCGATCGATCACGGCCAGGCCGAAGAACAGGATGCCGAGGACGAGGAAGACGGTCATCAGGCGAGACGAGACGCGCGGAGGCGAGCCGGCCATCGTGTCAGTCCTTGCGGGGCGATTCCCGGCGCATCTCGGCGGCGAGCGCCCGTTCGCGCGGCGACCCCTCCGCGAGTCCCGCGATGACGCCGTCGACGTCCGCCGCGCTTCGGTTCTGGCTCAGCTTCCGCTTGGCCTCGAGGCGGGTGATCCGAAGCTCGAGCCCGACGATGGCGCGCACCTGGGTCTCGACATAGCCCTCGGGTGCGTCGTCGATGGACCACGGTTCGCTGCGTCCGCCCTCGTGGCGCTCGACCAGGCGTCGGACGTGCGGAAGCAGCCACTCGGGCTCGGGTCGCGCCACGAGCGTCCCGTGGGCGAGTACCGTGACGTAGTTCCAGGTGGGAACGACCTTGCCGGTGAGCCGCTTCTCCTCGTAGAGGGCCGGCGACACGTAGGCGTCGGGGCCGTCGAAGATCGCCAGTGCCTCGACCTCGGCGGAGGGGTCGCGCCACTGCGGGTTGGGCCGGGCGAGGTGTCCGCGAAGCGTGCCATGCGGGCCGTCGTCGGGATCGAACATCATCGGCAGGATCGACGCGCGGAGACCGTCCGCGCCGAGGGTCACCAGCGTCGCGGGCACGTGGCCGGCGAGCTCGGTCAGGAGCGCCGCCGGATCGACCACCGTGAAGCGGCCGTGCGCGGGCTGGTACATGGGCGGCACGCTACCACGCGCCTGCGTGCCACCCAACCATCCGGAGGCGATGCGGGCGGGCGCGTCCTCAGATGACGTCGCGGCGGATCGTGAGGGATGCGATCGTGGCGAAGAAGACCGCGAACACCGCCAGCACGATGAGGTCGAACTGGAGTCCCGGCGCGTCGACGCCCGCGCCGGCGATGAACACCTGGCGCAGGCCGTTGACCGCGTAGGTGAGCGGCATGATCGACCCGAGTGGCCGGATGACCGCCGGCAGGCTGCTGACCGGGAAGAGCACGCCCGACAGCAGGAACTGCGGGACGAGGACGATCGGGATGAACTGGATGATCTGGAGCTCCGTCCGGGCGACGGCCGAGAAGAAGATGCCCAGGCTCACCGCGCCGATGGCGAGGACGACGACGACCACGAACGCGACGAGCGGGCTCCCGGCGACCGGCACCCCCAGGCCGACGGAGAACGCTGGGAGCGGTCCAATCGCCTGGAGGTGGACCGTGCCAAGGACCCAGCTCATGAGCACGGCGACCTGGATGATCGCGAACAACCCGAAGCCCAACGTGTAGCCGGCCACGATCTCGCCCCGGGCGACCGGCGTCGCCATCAGCCGCTCGAGCGTCCCGCCAGTTCGCTCGCGCAGGAAGCTGACGCCGGTCAGGAGGTACACGAAGAAGTAGATGAAGAACCCGACCAGCGCCGGCGCGAAGTTGGTGATCAGATCGTTGCTCGGCGTGCCGTAGAGCGTCTGGTGCTCGATCGTCGGCAGCGGCCTCCCCGCCGCCGACGCCACCCCCGACAGCAGCGCCTTCTGGAGGGCGCTGAGCTGGTTCGCCTCGCCCGACGGATCGAGGCCGTTCGTGACCACCGTGATGGTCGTGGCGCCGCCCGATCCCAGATCGGCCGGAAGGACGATCGCGACGGACGCCGTGCCGTCCTTGAGCAGGGCCCGTGCGGCCGCGTCGTCCGCGGCCCGGATGACGGTGGCCCCCTGACGCTGGAGCGCGGTGCCCAGGACGCCCGCGGCGACCTCACCGGCCGGGCCGTCCCGGTTGACAACGACGGCGTCGATCGGCGGTGTCTGGCCCTCGCGGAGGATGAAGGTGACGAGGCCGGTGATGACGAGCGGAGCGATGAACAGCAGCCCCAGGGAGGGCCGGTCGCGCCGGATCTCCTCGACGAGCCGGCGGAAGAGGGCGGCGACGCGCCGGCGGCTCATCGACTCTCTTCCAGGTTGCCGCCGAGCCGGAGGAACGCCTGCTCGAGGTCGTCGGTCCCGGCCCGCGCCCGAATTTCCTGCCCGGTTCCCCGCGCGATGACCTTTCCTGACCTGACGAACAGGAGCTCGTCGCAGCGGTCGGCCTCGTCCATGACGTGGCTCGAGACGACGATCGTGACGCCAGCCTGGGCAAGCGTCCGGAAATGCGACCAGAACGCTACGCGCAGGACGGGATCGACGCCGACCGTCGGCTCGTCGAGGAACAACACCGGCGGCCGATGGACGATCGCGCAGGCGAGGGACAGGCGACGGCGCTGTCCGCCGGACAGGGTGCTCGTGATGGCGTCGCGACGAGCGGCGAGGTCGACGACGCCGAGCGCGTCGAGGACAGGGTCCGCGCCGCTGACGCCATACGTAGCGGCGAAGAACCGGACGTTCTCGCCGGCGGTGAGCGCGGGGTAGATCCCGTCGCTCTGGGTCATGTAGCCCATCCGGCCGAGGTTGTCACGAGACGGCATCGCGACCCCCAGGACCTCCGCCCGGCCCGAGGTCGCCTTCGTCAGGCCCATCAGGAGGCGGATCAGCGTCGTCTTGCCGGACCCGTTTGGGCCGAGCAGCCCATAGATCCGACCGGGCGCAAGCTCGAAGGTGATGTCGTCGACCGCCCGGATCGGACCGAACACCTTCACGAGGCCGGTCGCCCGGATGGCCGGCCCACCTCCGCCGAACGGGGCACTGCCGTTCGCGTTCATGCTCCCAGCACTCTACCCGCGGGGTCGAGGCCGCGGGAGGTCAACCACCGAACAGGCGCTGGACCCGTCCCCAGGCCTCGTCGATGCGCGCCTCGGAAAGCCGCCCGGAGGCGACGGCGGCGACCACGACGTCGACCACCCGCCCGACGATCTTCGGCTCGTACGACTGCTGGTTGGCGAACAGCAGCAGATCGTTGCCGGCCTCGAGGGCCAGGACGATCGCCTCGTCCCGCCCGAAGGCCGTGTCGATCGCGGCTGCCTGGAGGTCGTCCGTGACGACGATCCCGCCCCAGCCAAGCTCGCCGCGGAGGAGGTCGGTCACGACGGCCTTCGACAGCGAGGCCGGGTGATGGGCGTCGAGCTGGCCGTTGACGACGTGACCGGCCATGACGAGATCCGCGACGCCGGCGGCGATCAGCCGACGGAACGGCTCCAGCTCGTTCCGGGTCCACGTCTTGGTAACATCTGCAACGCCGAAGTCGGTGTTGGTGGTCGAGCTGCCAATCCCCGGGAAGTGCTTCAGGGTCGTCCGGATCCCCCTGGCGTGATGGGCCTCGATCTCCGCCGTGGCCATCTCGACGACGACGTCCGCATGGGCCGAGAACGACCGATGGAGCGCGCCGATGGCCGGGCTGCTCGGGTTGACGTCGAGATCGACGACAGGAGCGAAGTTCAGGTTGATCCC
>JBGPDX010000069.1:0-11353 GCA_041482475.1 Candidatus Limnocylindria bacterium
CGAGGCCCATGAGGTAGCGCGGCCGCGGATCGGCGGCCAGCGTCCCGACGGCGAGGTCGAGGGTGGCCTCGCGTTCGGCCGGCGTCTCGTCGCCGGCCAGTCCGCCCAGGCAGATGCCGTCGAACGGCAGGTCGGCGATGAACGCCGTCGACGCCGCCCGCAGCTCCGGGTCGAGCCCGCCCTGGACGATCCCGAACAAGGCCTGATCGGGACGCGTGTGGGCCGCCAGCGAGCGCTCCGCCCAGCGGTGCGTCCGGGCGGTGGCGTCGGCGACCACGTCGCGCGGCGAGGATGGCGACACGGGTTGATCGAACGCGACGGCGACGTCCGAACCCAGCGCCTCCTGCACGGCGATGGCGTGCTCCGGCGTGAACCGATGGACCGAGCCGTCGAGGTGGCTGCGGAAGGTCACTCCGTCGTCGTCGACGACGCGCAGGTCGCCCAGCGACACGACCTGGAAGCCGCCCGAGTCGGTGAGGATCGGCCGGTCCCAGGCCATGAATCGATGGAGGCCGCCGAGCCGGGCGATCCGTTCGTGACCGGGTCGCAGGTAGAGGTGGTACGTGTTGGCCAGGATGATCGTCGCGCCGGCTCCACGCAGGTCGTCGGGGTCGAGCGCCTTGACCGTCGCATTCGTCCCGACCGGCATGAACTGCGGCGTGTCGACGACGCCGTGTGGCAGCTCCAGGCGCCCGAGCCGCGCCCGGGTCGAGCCGTCCGCGGCGGCCGGGACGATCGTGTCGAACCGGGCGGCGCGGCCCCCGAACGAGGGCCCGTTCGTCACCCGTGATTCACGAGTTCGTTGGCGAGGCTCACTCATCCTGGGCCGGCCCACCCGTCGGGTCCTCCCACAGCCCGACCATGTCGGGTTCGGGGCGCCGCGGCGGTGGGACCTCGAAACCCAGCCTCGACAGGTGCTGCCGGGCGGCCTCGGTCGCGATGCGACCCTGCGGCGTGCGATCGAGGAATCCCAGCCGAAGCAGGAATGGCTCGTAGACGTCCTCGATCGTCTCGATCTCCTCCGACAGCACGGCCGCCAGGGCCGCCACGCCGACCGGTCCCGACTGGAACTTCTGGACGATCGCGGCGAGCAGCTTCCGGTCGGTCGAGTCGAGACCTTCGTCGTCGATCTCCATCGCCCGCATCGCCTCGCGCGCGGTCGACTCGTCGACGCGACCGTCGCCGTGGACCTGGGCGTGGTCGCGAACCCGCTTGAGCAGGCGATTGACGATCCGCGGCGTGCCGCGACCGCGGCGGGCGATCGCCCGCGTCGCGCCCGGGTCCACCTCCACCTTGAGGATCCTGGCCGATCGCTCGACGATCGCGATGAGCTCGTCGTCGCTGTAGAAGTCGAGCCGGTACGTCGCGCCGAAGCGGTCGCGCAATGGGGAGCTGATCCTCCCCGCGCGCGTCGTCGCCCCGACGATCGTGAACGGCTTGAGGCTGAGTCGCAGCGATCGCGCCGACGGCCCCTTGCCGATGAGGACGTCAAGCGCGTAGTCCTCCATCGCCGGGTAGAGAATCTCCTCGACGGCCCGGTTGAGCCGGTGGATCTCGTCGATGAACAGCACGTCGCGCTCGTCGAGCGCGGTCAGGATCGCGGCCAGGTCGCCGGCCCGTTCGACCGCCGGCCCGCTCGTGTAGCGGACGTTGACGCCCAGCTCGCGGGCGATGATCGTCGCCAGTGTCGTCTTGCCGAGCCCGGGCGGGCCGTACAGCAGGACGTGGTCCGCGGCCTCCTCCCTGCCCCGTGCCGCCGCGATCAGCACCGACAGGTTGGCCTTGACCTCGCGCTGGCCGACGTACTCGTCGAGCGTCCGCGGCCGGAGGGTGGTTTCGACGGCGATGTCGGCGTCGTCGACGAGGTCGGCGGCGAGGATCCGAGAGAGGTCGTCGCTCACGGCGGCAGTTTAGCATCCGAACGGTGCTTTCGTACGGATGTTCTAACCTACCCGGACGACGTATGGGCGGCGGCCGAGGCGTGCCAAATGCCCACCCCGGAGGTAGGAGTTCCTGACAGAATGGCGGCATGCGCCTGTCCCGCCGCTCCGAGTACGGCCTTCGCGCCCTGATCGACCTCGTCCGACATGGGGACACGAGGCCGATCTCCCTGGCCGCGTTGGCCGAGCGCAACAACCTTCCGCCGAAATTCCTGGAGCAGATCATGGCGACGCTCAAGCGCGGCGGGATCGTCCGGACGACGCTGGGCTCCCATGGCGGCTACGAGATAGCGGAGGAACCCGGCCGCGTCTCCGTCGGGCGCGTCATCCGCCTCCTCGACGGCGCCCTCGCCCCACTCGGCTGCGTCAGCCTGCGCTACTACGAGCCGTGCTCCTGCCCGGACGAGGCCACCTGTGCGCTGCGCGACGTGATGCTCGACGTCCGCGACAACATGCTCGACATCCTCGACCGCGAGACGCTCGCCCAGCTCGCCGCTCGCCGCGGCCGCGCCTCGATCGACCCTCGCGGCCGCCACGCCGACGCCCTCGCGGGGCGCCGTCCCTGAGTCGCCGGCGCGCTACTCCCGGAGCAGGCTCCGAAGCGCGGCCTTGACCCGGTCCTCGAGGGTCGAACCCACGCCCACCTCCGCCAGCGCCGCCCGTGACGCCTCGCGCGCCTCGCCGAGCGAATAGCCCAGGGCCTGCAGCGCGGCCGCGATCTCGCCCTCGCCCGCCCCGCCTCCCCGCGCCGCCGACGTCGATGCTGCCACGCCAGCCGCCGCGACCTTCTCCTTGAGCTCGAAGATCACGCGCTCGGCGAGCTTCCGGCCGATCCCGGGGATAGCGACGAGCACGGCCTGGTCCTGCTGCATGATCGCCAGCTGGAGGTCGGGCGTGGGGCGCGATCCGACGATCGCCAGGGCGACCTTCGGCCCGACCCCGGTGACCGTCAGCAGCAGGTTGAAAAACCCAAGCTCCTCGACGGTTCGGAAGCCGTACAGCGCCTGCTGGTCCTCGCGTACGAGGTGATGGGTGTGCAGCTTGAGGCGGGCGCCGGGCGTGGCCGACGCGATGACCGATGGGGGCGTGAACACCCGGTAGCCAAGCCCGCCGACCTCGATGACGACCGAGTCTGGCGTGACGGCGCCGACCGAACCCTCGACCGAGGCCAGCACCCTGGGCCGGTCAGCCGCGGCGGGCGGTCGCGCGGTCGCGGGCGAGCGCCTCGCGAACGGCCCGGTCGTAGGGCGACTCGCCGCGAGCCATCGGCGCCACTGCGGCGCGGTCGAGGGCCCCGGCATTGAGGCGCTCCCCGGCCCGCTCGCGATTCGCGACGCAGATGGCGACGGCGAGCGCGTCGGCGGCGTCGTCCGGGGTGGGCAGCTCGGGCAGCTCGAGGACGGTGCGGACCATCCGCTGGACCTGCTCCTTGTCGGCCGCGCCATAGCCGGCGACGGCGACCTTGACCTCGTTCGGGGTCGCGTCGCGGACCGGGACGTCCGCCTCGGCGGCGGCCAGCAGGACGACGCCGCGGGCCTGGCCGACGGCGAACGCCGTCTGGGCGTTGCGGCTGAAGAACAGCCGCTCGACGCCGACGAGATCCGGCCGGTACAGCGCGATCAGGTCGCCGACGAAACGGTGGATGGTCAACAGGCGCCCCGGGAGCGCGACGTCGGCGCTGGTCTCGAGGCAGCCATAGTCGATCGACCGGAGGCGCCCTCCCGTCCGTTCGACGATCCCGTAGCCAAGCGCGGCGGTCCCCGGGTCGATCCCGAGGACGATCACCCGGCGACCTCGGCGAAGACGTCTTCGGGGATATCGAAGTTGGCGGTCACTCGCTGGACGTCCTCGAGCTCCTCGAGCAGCTCGACCAGCCGGAGGGCCTGTCTGGCCCTGGTCGAATCCAGCCCGACGGTCTGCCTTGCGACCATGGTCGATTCGGCCGTGTCGATCCGGACATGAGCGGCTTCGAGTCCGCGTCGGACGGCCTCCAGATGGGCCGGGTCGGTGTAGATCTCGATCGCGTTCGGGTCGTCCGTGTCGACGTCGGTCGCGCCCGCATCGATGGCCGCCAGGGCGACCTCGTCGGCGTCGATGCCGTCGCGCGGGACGGTGATCAGGCCGCGCGGCTCGAACTGCCAGGCGACCGCGCCGGAGCCGGCCAGCTGGCCGCCGGCCTTGGTGAAGATCGAGCGGACCTCGGCCGCCGTCCGGTTGCGGTTGTCCGTCTGGGTCTCGACGAGGACCGCCACGCCGCCCGGGCCGTAGCCCTCGTAGACGATCTCCTCGAACTGCTCGGCCTCGCCGCCGCCGGTCGCCTTGTCGATCGTCCGCTTGATGTTGTCGGCCGGCATGTTCACCGAGCGTGCCTTGTCGATCGCCAGGCGCAGTCGGTAGTTCGCGTCAGGATCGCCGCCGCCCGTCCTCGCGGCGACTGAGATCTCGCGGGCGACCTTGGTGAAGAGGGCGCCCCGCCTGGCATCGTTGGCGCCCTTCTGGCGCTTGATCGTGGACCACTTGGAGTGACCTGACATCGGGCCGGAGTATACCGACTATGATGGCCCGACCGCGGGATTCCAGCCCCGCTCCGCGCACGATCCACGACCGTCCAGGCGCCCCGGCCCAGGGCCACGCGGTGCCGTCCCGGAGCAGGAGGACCGACGAGTCGATGACGATGAAGAGCGTCGATCTGCCCCATGTCCGCACCGTCGTCCTGGCCGGCCACGCCGGCGCCGGCAAGACGACGCTCGCCGAGCAGCTCCTCTTTCGAGCCGGCGCGATCCCCCGTCTTGGCCGGGTCGACGACGCCACCGCCCACCTCGACTATGAGCCGGAGGAGCAGAAGCGGCGGGAATCCCTGAGCCTGGCGGTCGCCACGTTCGAGAGCGACGGGACCCGGATCACCGTCGTCGACACGCCGGGCTACCCCGACTTCGTGGGCGAGGTCATCCAGGGCTTCAATGCCGCCGATGGCGTGATCATCGCCGTCGACGCGTCGAGCGGCATCGGGGCCGGGCTCGAGCAGGCGGTGTCGCTGGCCCGATCGACCAATTCCGCGGCGTGCTTCTTCATCAACAAAGCCGACCGCGAGAACGCCGACCCAACGGCGGCCCTCGACGCCCTCAGGACAACATTCGGCCACAAGATCGCACCCCTCCAGGTGGCCATCGGGGCGGCCGAAGCATTCGCCGGCTACGTCGACCTGGTCCACCGGAAGGCCTGGCGCTGGGACGGCACGAAGGAGGTCGAGATCGAGATCCCGGCCGAGCTGGCCGACGAGGTCGCGCGCCGCCGGGACCAGCTCCTCGAGGCCGCCGCCGAGGCCGACGACGGCGTCCTGACGAAGTACCTGGACGGCGACGAGATCTCGGACCCCGAGCTGGAGGCCTGCCTTCGCAAGGGCGTCAAGGAATCGATCCTGGCCCCCGTGCTGGTGGGCAGCGCGGCAAAGGGTATTGGCCTGCAGGCCCTCCTCGACGCGATCGTCCGCTATCTCCCCTCGCCCGCCGACGAGGGCCCGGCCACCGCCCTCGACCCGAAGGCCGGCGCCGAGGTGAGCGTCCCGCCGGATCCCGACGGCCCGCTCCTCGTCCGCGTCTTCAAGACCGCGGCCGACCCGTTCGTCGGGCGCCTGACCTACCTGCGCGTGCTGTCGGGGACGTTGAAGTCCCAGGGCCACACCTGGAATGCCAGCCGGGGCGAGGACGAGCGGATCGGCCAGCTGCTGCTGCTCCACGGCAAGGAGCAGGAGCCGATCGGCGAGCTGCGGGCCGGCGAGATCGGCGCCGTGGCCAAGCTGGCAGTGACGGAGACGGGCGACACCCTGTCGTCCAGGGAAAAGCCGCTCGTCCTGCCGCCGCTCGACTTCCCCAGCCCGTCGCTGATGCTGGCGATCGAGCCACAGTCGAAGGCCGACCTCGACAAGATGGGCCCGGCGCTCCAGCGGATGCTCGAGGAGGAGCCGACGGCGAGGGTCGCCCGGACCGAGGCCGGGGAACAGGTCCTCATGACGATGGGCGAGGCCCACACCGCGGTCATCATCGAGCGCCTCAAGCGGAAGTTCGGGTCGGCGATCGTGACCCGCACGCCGCGGGTGCCGTACCGGGAGACGATCCGCGGCAAGACCCAGGTCCACGGCCGCTACAAGAAGCAGACCGGCGGTCACGGGATGTTCGGCGACGTCTGGCTGGAGCTCGAGCCAAACCCGGGCGGCGGCGTGGCCTTCGCCGAACGGGTCGTCGGCGGATCGGTGCCGAAGCAGTACTTCCCGGGCGTCGAGAAGGGCATCCGCGAGACGGCCGCCGAGGGCGTCGTGGCGGGCTATCCGCTGAGCGACTTCAAGGCGACCCTCTACGACGGCTCGTTCCACAACGTCGACTCGAACGAGCTGTCGTTCAAGATCGCCGCCTCGATGGCTCTCAAGGAGGGCGTCCAGCAGGCCAAACCCGCGTTGCTCGAGCCGATCATGTCCGTCGAGGTCCGCATCCCCGAGGCGTACATGGGCGAGGTCAACCGCGACCTCAACGGGCGTCGAGGCCGGGTGATGGGGATGGACATGTCGAACGGCATGCAGGTCATCTCCGCCCACGTGCCACAGGCCGAGCTGTTCAGCTACGCGACGGAGCTGCGCTCGCTGACCGGTGGGCGCGGCACGTTCAGCGCCGCCCTCGACCACTACGAAGAGGTGCCGTCGCACATCGCCGAGAAGGTGATCGCCGATCACCGCAAGGAGGCCGAAGCGGCCAGCCACTAGATGTGCAATCGGTCGTGCATCGCCTTCGGTGAGCGATCGCTGGGTCCGGCGCTCGTCGCCGGCCGGGACGTCCTCGAGGTAGGCGCCCACGATGTCAACGGTTCCCTCCGTCTGTGGGTCGAATCGCTGGGGCCGGCGCGCTACGTGGGTGTCGACCTGGTCGAGGGACCGGGCGTGGACGAGCTCGTCGACGCGACAGAGCTCGTCGGCCACTTCGGGCGCGAGTCGTTCGATCTCGTCATCACGACCGAGATGGTCGAGCACACCCGGGACTGGCGGACGGTCGTCAGCAACCTCAAGGGGGTCCTGCGTCCCGGCGGCCACCTGCTCCTGACCACGCGCTCGCCCGGATTCGCCTACCACGCCTGGCCGCACGACTTCTGGCGCTACGAGCCGGCCGACATGCGCCGGATCTTCGCCGACCTCGAGCTCCTCACGGTCGAGCCCGATCCGGAGGCCGCCGGCGTGTTCGTCCTCGCCCGCCGGCCCGAAACGTTCGTCGAGCGCACTCCCGATGTCGCGCTGGTGTCGATCCTGACCGGCCGCCGCGAGCACGACATCACCGACCGCCAGATCCAGCGGTTCATGGTCGGCTACCGGGTTCGCGAGCTCGTCCGTCGGGGGCGGGCCCGGCTCAACCCCGCTGGCCGCTCCGGGGTTCGCCTCGCCGGGGCGCTTCGTCGATCGAGGAACGCCGCCTGGCGACGGCTGCCGTTCGCGCTCCGCTCGACGATCAAGCGGGCGCTCGGCCGCGCCTGAGTTCCGGCGGCTCCGCGCTCTGATCCGCCATCGCCCCGATGGCAGCCGCCAGGTCGAGGCCGCCCTCGTACAGGGCCCGCCCCACGATGGCACCGCGGCAGCCGACCGAACGGACGGCGACCGCATCGTCGACGGACCGGATGCCGCCCGACGCGATCACCGCGCCCCGGTCCAGCGCAACCAGACGCGTCAGCAGGCCGAGGTCGGGCCCGCCCAGGAGGCCGTCCCTCGCGATCGACGTCGCTTCGAACACGGTGATGCCCGCGTCGGCAAGCACGCCGAGGGCATCCTCCGGTGGCATCCCGGGCGCTCCGGTTCGCCAGCCCTCGCCGAGCGCCAGTCCGTCGCGGACGTCGAGGGCCACGGCGATCCTGGCAGGGCCGTAGACGGCGGCGAGACGGCCGGCGAACCCAGGGTCCAGCAGGGCGGCCGTCCCGACCACGACGCGCGCCGCCCCGACCGCGAACGCCTGGGCCACGGCTTCCACAGTCCGGAGACCGCCCGCCACTTCGCAGCGCACGCCCTCGCCAACGGCTCGAACGATCGTGGCGATGACATCCGCCTGGACCGGCCTCCCCTGCCGTGCCCCGTCGAGGTCGACGACATGGATCCAGGCTGCCCCCGCCCGGGCGAATTCGGAGGCCACCCCGGCCGGATCGTCCGAGTAGGCCGTCTCCCGACCGAAGTCGCCACCTGCCAGGCGCACCACTCGCCCGCCCCGCAGGTCGATGGCCGGGATCACGGCGAAGCTTGCGTCCGCAGCGCTGTCGTGATAGCGTGTTAGCACGTTAGCATAGTAGCACGCTCGAACCGATGGGGCGACAGGGCCATGGCGGTTGACGAAACCTGGCGAACAGACGACACGGACGCCCTGTTCGCCGCGATCCTCAGGCTGAAGACCCCGGAGGAAGCCTCCCGCTTCTTCCGGGACCTGTGCACGCTCGGCGAGCTGCGCGACATGGCCCAGCGCTGGGCGGTTGTGCGCCAGCTCGACGCGGGTCGCCACTATGCGGAGATCTCGCGGGCGACGGGCGCCAGCACGGCCACGATCACGCGCATCGCCTCATGGCTCAACCACGGCGAGGGCGGCTATCGCCTCGTCCTCGGTCGGCTCCAGGAGGCCGGTGGCGACCGGCGTCCCTACCCCGTCGGCCCGGAGCGATGATGGAGCGCCTCCGCCTCGCCGTCCCGAACAAGGGCCGTCTCGTCGAGCCGACCGTCCAGTTGCTGCGCGACGCCGGCATGATCTTCGAGGAGCACGACCGCTCGCTGGTGGCGCGGGTCCAGAACATGGACCTCGACATCCTGTTCGTCCGGACCAACGACGTGATCGAGTTCGTCGGCGACGGCGTCGCCGACCTCGGCGTCACCGGCATCGACCTGCTGGTCGAGACCGGCGCGGAGCTGCCCCGGATCCGCGAGCTTGGCTATGGCCGCTGCCGGCTGGCCGCCGCCGTCCCGGCCGACTCCACGGTCCGCGAGCTCGCCCAGCTGGCGGGACTGCGCGTAGCCACCGCGCACCCGAACACGGCTCGCCGCTTCTTCGCCGAACAGGGGATCCCGGTCGACGTCATCCCCATCTCCGGCGCCGTCGAGGTTGCGCCGCGGCTGGGGCTCGCCGACGCCATCGTCGACCTGGTCTCGACGGGCTCGACCCTGGTGATGAACGGCCTTCGGCCGATTGGCGACGTGCTCGCCTCGGAGGCCGTCCTCGTCGCCAACCCGAACGCGCACCGCCTGCGCGGTGGCGAAGTCGAGTCGATCGACACGATGGTTTCGGCCGTCATCGCCGCGCGAGGCCGGAAGTATCTGATGATGAACGCCCCGGCGACGCGGCTGGCGGAGCTCGAACGGCTCCTGCCCGGCCTGGAGTCGCCGTCCGTCATCCCGCTCGCCCACGAGGGGATGATCGCCATCCACTCGGTCGTCGGCAGCGACGACGTGTGGGGCCTGCTGCCGCGCCTCAAGTCGGCCGGCGCGTCCGGGATCCTCGTCCTCCCGATCGAGAAGATCGTGCCGTGACCGTCGCCCCAACCGGCCTCTCGCTGCGCCGGATCGACCTGGCCGCGGCCGGCAACGAATCCGTCGTTGCCGCGGCCGTTCGCGCCCTCACCCGCCGGGGCGCGGTCCCGAACCGCGCCGTGCGTGACGGCGCCCGGGCCATCCTCGAGGCCGTTCGCCGGGATCCCGACGGCGCGGTCCGCGACGCCAACGCGACGTATGGCGGGGGGCTTGCCGACGGGCGCCTCGTCGTGGAGCCGGGTGAGCTGCGCCAGGCGCGTGAGCGTCTCGAGAAGCCGGTCAGGGCCGCCCTCGATCAGGCGATCGACAACGTCCGGCGGTTCGCCGAGGGTCAGCTGCCCACGACGTCGACCACGCGCATCGCGGAGGGGATCGAGATCGAGCGCCGCTGGTCGCCACTCGGCCGGGTCGGCTGCTACGTGCCGGGCGGCAGTGCGCCATATCCGTCCTCGCTCGTGATGACCGTCGTGCCGGCGCGCGTGGCCGGCGTTGGCGCGATCGTCGTCGCGTCGCCCGCCTCGGCCACCGGCTCCGTCGACGCGGTCCTGCTCGGCGTCGCCGGTCTCCTCGACGTGGACGCTCTCGTCGTGGCCGGTGGCGCGCAGGCCATCGGCGCGCTCGCCTTCGGCCTCCCCGGCGCGGGGATCGTGCCGGTCGACCGGATCGTCGGTCCCGGCAACGCGTGGGTCACGGCAGCCAAGATGGAGCTCGTCGGCGAGGTCGGCATCGACATGCCGGCGGGGCCGTCCGAAGGCCTCGTCCTGGCCGCACCGCCGGCCGATCCGGCCCGCGTCGCGGCCGACGTCCTCACCCAGGCCGAGCACGGGCCCGACTCCCCGGCGATCCTCGTGACGACCGACTCGGCCTTCGCCGACGCGGTCGAGCGGGAGATGGCCGCGCAGCTGACACGGACGTCCCGGCGGGCGATCCTCGACCGGGCCCTCGCCACCCGCGGCGCCATCGTCCTCGCCCCGGATCTCGACGCCGCCATCGCCTTCATCAACGACTTCGCGCCGGAGCACCTGTCCGTCGACGTCGAGCCGCTCGAGCCGACCGTCGCGCGCCTCCGCAACGCGGGCTCGTTGTTCGTCGGACCGTGGGCCCCGGAGTCCGCCGGCGACTACGCGTCCGGCGCCAATCACGTCCTCCCGACCGGCGGCCTGGCTCGCTCCTGCAGCCCGCTGTCGGTCGACACCTTCGGCAAGTACGTCCAGGTCCAGCGGATCAGCCGACAGGGCCTCGCCGGCATCCGCGCCACGATCGGGACCCTCGCGACGGCGGAGGGCCTGCTCGCCCACCGCGACGCGGTCGAGATCCGGTTCGCGCGGCCGGAGGCCGATTCGATGAGCCCGACCCCGGTCAGCTGGACGCCGCCCAGCGCGCCCGCCTCGTACAGCTGGGAGGCCACGGACGAGGAGGTCGCCGCGCGCTACGGCCTGCCGATCGAGCGGATCGCGCGGTTCGACCTGAACACCTCCCCCACCCCGCCCGACCTCGCGACCCGGGTGCTCGCCAGCGGGCGATTCGCCTCGCCGCTGTCCGAATACCCGCCGTCCGACTACCGCCGGCTCGTCGATGCCGCGGCGGCCCGGTATGGCGTCGCGCGGGAGGAGCTGCTCGTCGGCGCGGGCGCGGACGAGATCCTCGACCTCGTCGGCAAGGCCTTTCTGCCGCCCGGTGGCGCGGCCGTGCTCCCGACGCCCACGTACGCCATGTACCGCGTCATCACGGAGCAGCGCGGCGCTCGCGGCCTCGCCGTCCCGCGCCTCCCGGCGTCGGCGGGCTGGGCGCTCGACCTGCCGGCGGTACGCGAGGCCGCCACGGCCGCTGAGCTCGTCTGGCTGTGCAGCCCGAACAACCCGACGGCGCTGCCCGAACC
>JBGPDX010000070.1:0-11293 GCA_041482475.1 Candidatus Limnocylindria bacterium
AAGGCGAGCGCGGTGCTCCAGCTGTGCAGCTACGTCGACCAGCTCGAGCGTATCCAGCGGGTCCGTCCCGAGTGGATGTACGTGGCGCTCGGCGGCAGCGCCCGCGCCGTCGAGCGACTCCGGGTCGACGACTTCATGGCCTACTACCGAGCGTCGCGCGACCGTTTCCTGGCCGCCACGATCGGGGCTCCGGCTTTCCCGCCGGTCGACACTTACCCGGAGCCGGTCGACCATTGCGACGTCTGCCGCTGGGCGATGGAATGCGCGGCCCGCCGTCGTGCCGACGATCACCTCAGCCTGGTCGCCGGCATCTCGTCCCGGCAGCGTCGGGCGCTCGGGGAGCGGTCCGTTGCGACGCTCGCCGACCTTGGCCGGCTGGCACTCCCGCTCGAGCCCCGGCTGGACGGCGTCAGCGAGCAGGCCCTGCAGCGGGTCCGCGACCAGGCGCGGATCCAGCTCGAAGGCCGGCTTGAGCGACGGCTGAAGTACGAGCTCCTGTCGCCCGCCGCGGGCCAGCCCATCGATCCCGAGCGCGGCCTCGCGACGCTGCCGCCGCCGTCTCCCGGCGACCTGTTCTTCGACATCGAAGGCGATCCGTACGCCCTCGAGGACGGGCTCGACTACCTCTTCGGAATCCTCGACACGGACGGCGCTTTCCGCGCCTTCTGGTCCCGCGATGCCGGCGGCACGTTCACCCTCGACGCCGAGCGGCTTGCGTTCGAGCAGCTGATCGATTTCGTCATCGAACGACTGAATCGCGATCCGTCGCTTCACGTCTACCACTACGCCGCCTACGAGCCGACGGCGTTGAAGCGGCTGATGGGGCGCTACGCCACGCGGGAGAACGAGGTCGATCGGCTACTGCGGGGTGGCGTGCTCGTCGACCTGCTGCGCGCCGTCCGGCAGTCCGTGCGGGCGTCGGTCGAGAGCTACTCCATCAAGCGAATCGAGCCGCTCTACGGTTTCGAGCGCGAGGTCGACCTGCGCGACGCCGGGTCGAGCATCGTCGCCTTCGAGGAGTGGCTCGAGCTCGGCGACAGCGAGCGGCCGGCAGCCACGCACCTCGATCGGATCGAGCGCTACAACCGCGACGACGTCACGAGCAATGCCAGGCTGCGCGACTGGCTGGAGACGCTGCGCGCACAGCTCGAGCGGGAAACGGGCCGGCCCGTGCCACGCCCCGCGGCCCGCCAGGGCGAGCTGCCGGCCGACCTCAGCGAGGCCCAGGCGCACGTCCAGGCGCTGGCGAACACCCTGGCGGACGTGCCGACCGACCTTCTGCAGCGCTCCGCCCAGCAGCAGGCAACCTGGCTGCTGGCCCAGCTGCTGGGCTGGCATCGCCGCGAGGACAAGTCGATGTGGTGGGAGTTCTTCCGCCTGATGGGGCTCACAGCGGACGAGCTCGTCGACGAGTCGGCGGCGATCGGGCACCTCGAGCCGATCGAACCGCTCGACGAGGTGACCAGGAACAAGCAGACGTGGCGCTATCGCTTCCCGGCCCAGGACTTCGACCTGGGGAACGGCGAGGTGTACGACCCGGCGAAGGCACAGGCCGCGCCCGGCGATTCACCGTTCAGCTGGCGCGCCGGCGACATCGTCGCCGTCGATGTGGCGGCCCGGACCGTCGACCTCCGGCGGACCGCCGTGGATCGACACCCGGACGCGATCGTCGCCCTCAACTGGGTCCGGACCGCGGACCTCCAGAAGGCGCTGATCACGATCGGCGAATGGGTCAGGGATCACGGAATCGACGCCGACGGGAGCTACCGCGCCGCCCGCGACCTGCTCCTCGGAACGCCGCCGCGCGCCGGGCAGGCGACCGGCGGAAACCTCCGGCGAGCCGGCGAATCGGACCTGGACGCGGCGCGCCGGCTGGCCCTCGCCCTCGACCATTCGACGCTGGCGATCCAGGGGCCGCCGGGCTCGGGCAAGACCTGGGCCGGGGCGCGGATGATCTGCTCACTGCTGGCGGCCGGGAGACGGGTCGGAATCACCGCCAACAGCCACAAGGTCATCGGCAACCTCCTGGAGAACGTGCTGGCCGCCGCCGCGGCCGAGGGCATCGACGTCAGGCCGGTGCAGAAGGCTGACAAGGAGCGGATCCTCGACGACGAGCGCGTCGCGCGGGGCAGGGATGCCGCGGACGTCCGATCGCGCCTGCTCGACGGCCGCGCCAACCTGGCGGCCGGGACCGCCTGGCTGTGGGCGTCGGACAAGCTGGCGGACGCGGTCGACGTGCTATTCGTCGACGAGGCCGGCCAGATGTCACTGGCCAACGTCGTCGCCATCTCGCCGGCGACGGCGAGCCTGGTCCTCCTTGGCGACCCGCAACAACTCGATCAGCCGCTCAACGGCTCCCACCCGCCGGGCGCCGACAAGTCCGCCCTGGCCCATGTCCTTGGCGACGACGCAACGATCGCCCCGGAGCGCGGCCTCTTCCTCGAGAAGACCTGGCGGCTGCACCCCGATCTCTGCGCGTTCACCTCGGAGGTCTTCTACGAGAACCGGCTGGCATCGCAGGCGGGCCTGGCCGCCCAGCGGATCGACGGCCAGCCGCCCATCCACGGCGTCGGCCCGCGATACGTGTCGCTGCTGACCGTCGGGTACGACAACGAGTCGCCGCCGGAGGCGAAGGTGGTCGCGCGGCTGGCCGAGTCGCTCGTCGCCGGCGGATCGACGTGGGTCGACCAGCGGGGGCGTATCTGTCCCCTTACTTGGCAGGACATCCTGATCGTGGCCCCATACAACGCCCAGGTCGGGGCGATCAAGCGCTTGCTGCCCGGGTCGGCGCGCGTCGGAACGGTCGACAAGTTCCAGGGCCAGGAGGCGCCGATCAGCGTCTACTCGATGGCGACGTCGACGCCGGAGCTCGCTCCGCGCGGGATGGACTTCCTCTACAGCCGCCATCGGCTCAACGTCGCCACCTCGCGAGCTCGCTGCGTGGCGGTCGTGGTGGCCTCGCCGGAGCTCCTGAGGGTTCGGGCAAGGACGCCACACCAGATGCGGCTGGCGAACGCCCTCGCCAGGTTCGTCGAGATGGCCCCCGGCGCCCCTGGCGAGCCCGCCCGGCGAGGCCCGACGACGCCGGGTTCCGGGGGACCGCTCGTGCTGTTCCCGAACCCCGGGACGGATCGCGGCTGAGGGCGCTCGACGGCCGGCGTAGGCTGTTCCGCATGCCCGCCTACGCCATCGTCCAGCGCGTGCCGGCCGGCAGGCCGCGGCTAGGGTTGGCCGGCGCGGGCCGCCGCGACGAGCCGGGTACGTCGCTCCGCCAGGGCCGCCCCGCGCTCGAGGCGCAGTCGGCCGTGCGAATCGAGGGCGACGAGGCCGACGAGACCCTGGCCGGGCGGCTGGACGCGCTCCGCGCGGCCTTCGCCCAGACGACGTGGTACCTCTTCAATCCCGAGGGCTGGCGCTGACGCATGTCCCCCCGGCGTTGCCCCGATCGGGCCCTTGCGCCCGGGCTGCCGGCGGCAGACGATCGCCGAACTGTTCGGAACCGCCATCCCGGAGGAACGACGACGTGATCGAACGGCCGCCCCTGCGGCGTCGGGCCGCCGCCCTGGCCACCAGCTTCGCCGTCGCCATGGCGGTCGTCGCGGGGTCCGGTCCGGCGGCGGGCAGCGCCGGCATCGGCCCAGGCTCGCGGTCGGCCGGCGTCGTGGGCGGCGAAACCATCGCGGTGAGCCCGCGGCAGGCGGTCGCCGCCGCACCGGCCGCCTACAACCCCAACGGCGTTGCGCTCTCACTCCAGCTGGTCGCCTCCGGGTTCAGCAACCCGCTCTTCGTCACCGGGTCGGAGGATGGCCTGGGTCGCCTGTTCGTCGTCGAGCAAGGCGGGCGGATCCGGATCGTCAAGAACGGCGCCATCCTGCCCACGCCGTACATGGACATCTCGCGATACGTGTCGAAGGGGTCCGAGCAGGGACTCCTCGGGCTGGCCTTCCATCGCGGCTTCAAGACCGATCCCCGGCTCTACATCGACTACACCGACGCCAACGGCAACACGGTGATCAACGAGTACCGGCAGTCGCGCACCAATCCGAACCTGGTCGAAGGTCACTCCGGCCGCCGGCTCATGACGATCGCCCAGCCCTACGCCAACCACAACGGCGGGATGCTCGCCTTCGCCCCCGACGGCTTCCTCTACATCGGGATGGGGGACGGCGGGTCGGCGGGCGATCCCGGCAATCGCGCCCAGAACCTCGGCACGCTGCTCGGCAAGCTGCTCCGGATCGACATCAATGGCACGACCGGCAGCCTTCCGTATCGCATCCCGAGCACCAACCCGTACGTCGGGCGAACGGGCCTGGACCAGATCTGGGCTCGAGGCCTGCGCAACCCGTGGCGCTTCTCGTTCGACGCCGCGACGGGTGACCTGTGGATCGGCGACGTGGGGCAGGACAGCTACGAGGAGGTCGATCGGGCGCTGGCGCCGGGGCGCGGTCGTGGCGCGAACTACGGCTGGCCGGCGCTCGAAGGCCGCCACTGCTACCGGCCTGTAACGGGCTGTTCGTCAACCGGGACCGTGTTGCCGATCGTCGAGTACAGCCACACGGAGGGCTGCGCCGTGACCGGTGGCTACGTCTACCGCGGCGCCGCCCAGCCGGTCCTCCAGGGCGGCTATTTCTTCTCCGACTACTGCAGCGGGACGATCTGGACTATCAGTGCCGCGGCCGGCTCGCCGGCGACGAAGGTCAAGCTGCTCGACAGCGGCTTCAACATCTCGTCGTTCGGTCGCGACGACAAGAACGAGCTCTACGTCGTGGACCATACCGGCGGCGCGATCTACCGGATCGTCGGGACCGCCAGGTAGACGCCTAGCGCGGCCGGCCGAACCGCCCCGGATCGAGGGCGGCCGGAGGCGCCGCGACAAGGCCGAGCACGATATCCGCGACCAGCCGGGCGCTTCCCGGTCCGGTCGAGATTCCCCACGGCCCGTGGCCGGCCGCGACCCACAGGCCGTCGAGCCACGGCACCCGGCCGATGAGCGGGCGGCCATCCGCGCTCAGCGGTCGGGCACAGCACCGGACCGAGATGACCGGGGCGCCGGCGATCCCCGGCACGAACCGCGATCCCCGGGCAACGAGGCGGGGCACGAGCGGAGCGGGGTCCGGCTCGTCGTCGAGGAAGGTTGAGCCAAGGGCGGATCGGCCGCTCGCCGTGACGAGGCTGAAACCGAATCCCGCGTCTGCCCCGGGGCCGCCCTGCCGGTCGTCATCCGACGGCTCGATCGTGGCGTCGATGTCGGCTTCCTCGAGGACGTGGCGGGGCGGCGACGAGAGGGCCAGCTCGGCGATGACGCCCCACAGGCGGCGGATCGGTCGCCAGGCGCCACCGGGCTCGACCAGCTCCGGAGTCCACGGTCCCGCGGCGACGACGACCGATCCGGCCTCGATCGCCCGACCGTCGACGACCACGCCCACCGCCCGCTCCCCGCGCCGGAGCACGGCCGCCGCGGCGCCGACGAGCAGCTCGACGCCGCGCCGCGCGGCGAGCGCCGCATACGCCCGGGTCGCCGCGCCTGGCTCGGCCGGGAAGCCGATTGCCAGCCGGCAGGCCGCGACCTCCGGGGCGAGGCCCGGCTCGAGCTCGCGCAGTGCCCGGCCGTCCAGCAGGATCGGGGCGAGCTGCGGGTGCGACGCGGCAAGCTCGGCCGTCAGCGCCGCCGCGACGTCGCGGTCGAGCGTCACGTAGAGCAGGCCGGCGGGCTGGCTGTCGATCGCGAAGGCTCCGCCCGACTCCGCGGCCAGCCGGCGGTAGAGCGGCAGGCTGTCCCGGTAGAGGGCCGCCAGAACGGGATCGAGCGGGTGCTGGATGACCCCCGAGTTACGGCCCGAAGCGCCGGCGGCGATCGCCTGGCTCTCGACGAGCACCACGGTCGCGCCCGCCTCTGCCAGGAAGGCGGCCGTCGCGGTCCCGACGATCCCGCCGCCGACGACGACGACGTCGGGCCCGACGGTCACGCTAGACGGCGGCGGAGGCGGTCGGGCGAGCGCTGCGGCGGGCGATGGCCGCCAGCGCCTCGAGCAGACGATCGACCTCGGCCGAAGTGTTGTAGTGGGTCAGGCCGATCCGAAGGACCCCGCCGCTGGTGGCGAGCCCCAGCCGCTCGATCAGGCCGGTCGCGTAGAAGTCGCCGTCCCAGGCGGCGATGCCCTGGCGCCCCAGCGTCTCCGCGGCGGCTCGCGGTGCGACGCCGCCGATCGTCAGGGCGGCGGTGGGCGTCCGCTCGTCGAAGCGTGCCGGGTCCCGGATGCCGTGGACGCGAACGCCGGGGATCGCCTCGAGGCCCGCCGCCAGCCGGCGATACAGCCCCATCTCGTAGCTCCTGATGGCGCGCATCCCGGCCAGGATGGCCTCGCGGCGCGTCGCGCCGGCGGCCGCGTCGCCGTGCGATCGCCCGACGTCGGCGAGGTACTCGACCGCCGCCAGCGCGCCGGCCAATCCCTCGAAATTGGCGGTTCCGGTCTCGAGCCGCGAGTGGGCGGGGCGGATCTTGTACGACGGCAAGCGCTCGAGAAGGTCGCGGCGGCCGTAGAGGACCCCGGCGTGCGGACCGAAGAACTTGTAGCTCGAGCAGACGACGAAGTCGGCGTCGGCGGCCGGCGCGTCGATCCCGACGTGGGGCGCGTAGTGGACCGCATCGACGTAGACCCAGGCGCCGACCGCGTGGGCCCGTCGCGCGATCTCGCGTATCGGGTTGAGCGTTCCCACCGCGTTCGACGCCCAGCCGACGGCGACGAGCCTGGTCCTGGGGCCCAGGAGGCGATCGAGGTCATCGAGATCCAGGGTGCAGTCGCGGAGGTCGACGCCGAGCGTCCGAATGCGGAGGCCGCGGTCGCCGGCCGCCGATCGCCATGGGCCGACGTTTGCCTCGTGGTCCAGCCCGGTCACGACGATCTCGTCGCCCGGCTCCATGGTCGCCACGATCTAGCGGCTGACGTGGAGCGTCAGCGTCGTCATGTTGGCGCCGAAGGCGATCTCGTCCGGGCTAGCCGCGCCGACGAGGTCGGCCATCGCCCGGTGGGCGGCGGCGACCATCGCGTCGGACCGCTCACTCGTCCCGAACGCGCCGCCGGCGTTGGCGTTCGACTCCCGGTAGTAGCGGGCGACGGCGTCGATCACCGTGTCGGGGACCTGCGTCCCGCCCGGGCCGTCGAAGAAGGCCATCGGCGCGCCGTCATGGGTCAGCAACAGCGCCGGAAAACGCCGCCGGAGCGCCGCGACGTCAAACGTGGTCACCCGGGGATGCTAGCGCCTCCGACGGCACATCCCAGGCCGTTGCGGGCCCGGGTCAGCCGGCGGTCCCCGCCCAGACCCCGACCGGCGTCCAGCTGAGCGGCACGTCGACCAGGATGATCTCCGACGGTTCCGTGGCCGAGATGCGGACGTCGGGCTGCGCCCAGACCCGCGCCGCGGCCCCCTCCCCTGCGGCGGTGTCGTCGAATGCCCCGCCGCCCCGGATCCGATAGACGTAGGCGCCGCGGCCTGCCGCCAGCTCGTGCCGGACTTCCTGACCGGGCTCGAGCAACGCGACGTGGACCGACGCGTCCTGGTGGATCTTCACGCGGTCGTCGACGGCCGGGCCGGCGACGCGGAGGAGCCGGTTGGTGCGCTCGGCGACCGGGAAGGTCCGCTGCTCAACCGATGGCGGAAGGTTCGCGGTGTCGGGCAGGATCCAGAACTGGAGGAAGCGCAGCGGCTCGCTGGGCGAGCCGTTCTTCTCCGAGTGCCACATGCCGGACCCGAGTGTCGCCCGCTGCAGCGAGCCGGGCGGCAGGATCCCCCCGTTACCCATCGAGTCCTCGTGCTCGAACGTCCCCTCGACGGTCCAGGTGATGCCCTCGATGTCCCGGTGCGGGTGGAGCGGCCAGACCGCACCCGGAACGAGGCGGTCGTCGTTGAAGACCCGCAGCGGCCCGAATCCCATCTGCTCGGGGTCGACGTAGTCGCCGAACGAGAAATGCCACCGGGCGGAGAACCAGCCGCCCTCCGTCCGGTGGATCTCGTCCGCGCTCCGGACCGCCAGCATCAGGCGACTGCGGCGGCGATTGCCGGCCCGGGGCCGGCGCCAACCGCGGTCACCGCGACCTCGTCGGCCGCGACATCGATGTCGAGCTTGATCTCTTCGCCGACGAGCCAGCCGCCGGCGTCGAGGGCCATGTTCCAGTTCAGGCCCCAGTCCTTGCGGTTGATCGTCGCCCGCACCGTGAAGCCGGCGTGGCGACCGCCCCGCAGGCCGGGCGTGGTGCCGAGGAACTCGACGTCGAAGGTCACCGGTCGGGTCACGCCGCGGATGGTGACATCGCCGGTGACCGTGTAGGTCGGGTCGCTGTTCGGCTCGATCCTCGTCGCCCGGAAGACGATCCAGGGGTGGGCCTCGACGTCGAAGAAGTCGGCCGACCGAAGGTGCTGATCCCGGGCTTCGAAGCCGGTCGACAGGCTCGCCGCTTCCACCCGGATCTCGCCCCCGGAATTGCGCGCCTCGCCCTCGTCGAGCTCCAGGCTCCCTTCGACGCGGGCGAACTTGCCGCGAACGGTGGTGATCATCATGTGCTTGGCGGAGAACGACACGTCGGTGTGCGCCGGATCGATCTTCCAGGTGGTCACGGTAGCTGTTCCTCCTGTCGCCGCGGCTCCTGGCCCGGCGTCTGATGTCGTTGACAACGCAACCATATCAGAAGGTCGTTGCATCGTCAACAAGTGGTCGTGTATCATCGCGCCATGACCGAATCCGTCACGACCGGTCGCAACCTGACCGCGTCCGACCCGCGCCTGGAGGTCTGGCGGACGTTCCTCCAGGCCCACGCCCGCCTGTTCCGCCGTCTCGACGAGGAGCTGCGCGAGGAGCATGGCCTGTCGCTCCCCGAGTACGAGGCATTGGTGCAGATCGGCCGGGCGCCGGAGCGGCGCGTCCGGATGAGCCACCTCGCCCAGCAGGTGCTCCTGAGCAAGAGCGGTGTGACGCGGCTCATTGACCGTCTCGTCGCCGACGGCTTCGTCGAACGGTCGGCGTGCAGCCACGACGCCCGTGGCGCCGAGGCGGTCCTGACGCCGGCGGGTCTCGAACGGCTGCGGGCCGCGGCAACGACGCACCTCCGCGGGATCGACCGCTATTTCGTTTCCGCGCTGGGGGCGGACGAGCTGGACACGCTGGCCCGCACGATGCAGGCGGTTTCGCTCCGCGCCGGTTCCGACGCTGCGGCCGGCGAGGCCTGCGACCCCGTCCCGGACGGCCTGCCGAGCTGACCCCGGGAGCGCCCGCCGGGCGGTTGTACGCGGGCACCAGCGGCTTCGCCTACCCGGATTGGTCGCCCCGCTTCTACCCAGCCGGCCTCCGCGCCGACGCGCTGCTGGGGTTCTACGCCGCGCACCTGTCCGCGTGCGAGCTCAACAACACCTTCTATCAGCGGCCCACGGAAGCGAAGATCCGGGCCTGGCTCGCCGCGACGCCGGCGTCCTTCCGCTTCGCCATCAAGGGCCAGCGCGGCGGCTCGATGCGAGCGTTGCTCCAGGATCCGGCCGGCAGCGTGCCGTGGCTGACCGAAGGTCTGGGCACGTTCGGCGAGCGCCTCGGGACGGTCCTCTTCCGCGTTCCGGCCAACGTCAAGGTCGACGAAACCCGGCTGGCCGGGCTGCTTGCCGCGTGGCCGCGGGAGGTGCCGCTGGCGCTCGAGTTCCAGGACGCCTCGTGGCACGTCGACGAGGTCTTCGAACGCCTCCGCGACGCCGGCGCTGCGCTGGTCGCGACGGACCTGCCCGACAGTCCCGAACCGCCGTCGCTCCGGCTGACCGGCTCGTTCCTCTATCTCCGCCTCCGGCGGGACGATTACCCACCCACCGAGGTTGCGGCCTGGGCGCGGCGGCTGGTCCCGTTCCTCGCCTCGGGCACGGACGCTTTCGTCTTCTTCCGCCACGACGAGACCGGCCGGGCGCCCGAGCTTGCTGCCGAGCTCCGGGCGGCCGTCGAACGGGCCGCCGCCTAGCCGTCCCCGCCCGCCGCCGAGCCCTCCGGCGGGGCGAAGAAGACGACGATGCGAAGTTCCTCAGCGATGTCATGGAAGCGATGCGGAACCGTCGCCGCGACGAAGATGACGGACCCCGGGCCAACGTCGCGCGTCTCGTCGCCGACCGTCATCCGCGACCGCCCCGAGATCACGTAGTAGACCTCGTCCTCGGTGTGCGGCCGCTGGCGGTCGGTCGCTCCGACGGCGAGAACGTAAAGGCCCACCGACAGCGATTCCGTTCGGATGAACTCGAGGTACGGGCGCCCGGAGTCTGTGCGACGCTCCAGCAGCCGGGCGAGCTCGAACGCCGTCATCGATCCTCCGGAACCATGGCTGGCGGGCGAGCGTAGCAGCGGACGATGGCCGCCGGGCAGGGCGTCGCGGGCCGCAGGCCCGCCCTCGCCTACGATGGAGCGATGGTTCCGGTGCGCCGGCGAGTCGCGTCGCTGCTCCTCATCGGGGCCGCCGTTTTGGCGGTCGCTTGTGAGTCGTCCTCGTCGCCGAGGCCGGCGGCTTCGCCCCCCGCGCCGACCGGGGCTCCGTCCCCATCGGTCTCGCCGACGCCGCGTCCCGGCTCGGCGGTCCCGGGCTTCGATCCCGCGGGCGTCGCGGTCGACCTGGAGCCCGTGACGGCGATCCCCGGCAACCCGCTGGCGATCGCCGCCCCGCACGACGGCAGCGGCCGGCTGTTCGTCGCGGAGCAGGGCGGCCACGTCTGGATCGTCAGGGGCGGCGCGCGGCAGGCCCAGCCGTTCCTCGACCTGTCCGACAGGATCAGCGCCGGTGGCGAGCGCGGGCTGCTGGGCCTCGCATTCCACCCGGGCTACCCCGGGGATCCACGCTTCTACACCGACTACACGAACCGCCACGGCGACACCGTCGTGTCGGAGTGGCGGGTCTCGGCGGATGGCGCGAATCGCGCGGACGCTGGCAGCGAACGCATCCTGTTGACGGTCAGCCAGCCCTTCGCCAACCACAACGGTGGAGCGGCCGTCTTCGGCCCCGACGGCGACCTGTACATCTCGCTCGGCGACGGCGGCGGAGCCGGCGATCCGCAGGGCAACGGCCAGCGGCTCGACACGCTGCTGGCCAAGATCCTCCGCATCGACGTCGACCACCCATCCGGCGGTCGGCCCTACGGCATCCCCGCCGACAACCCGTTCATGCGCGATTCGGCGGCACGCCCGGAGATCTTCGTCACCGGCGTCCGCAACCCGTGGCGGATCGCCTTCGACCGGGCGACGAACGACCTGTGGATCGGCGACGTGGGACAGAACCGGTTC
>JBGPDX010000071.1:0-11274 GCA_041482475.1 Candidatus Limnocylindria bacterium
CCGTCTTCGTGCCGGCCGACGACTACACCGACCCTGCCCCGGCCACGACCTTCGCCCATCTGGATTCCACGATCCGGCTGGAGCGCAACATCGCCGAGCTCGGGATCTACCCGGCGGTCGACCCGTTGACCTCGACGTCCCGGGTGCTCGACCCGAACATCGTCGGCCAGGAGCACTACGACGTCGCCCGCGAGACACAGCGCGTCCTGCAGCGCTACAACGACCTCCAGGACATCATCGCCATCCTGGGCGTGGATGAGCTTTCGGAGGACGACAAGGCGACGGTGTCCCGGGCCCGCCGCCTGCAGCGCTTCATGAGCCAGCCGTTCTTCGTCGGCGAGGTCTTCACCGGCCGGCCAGGCGTCTACGTCGCGATCAAGGACACGATCGCCTCGTTCAAGGAGATCCTCGAGGGCAAGACGGACACCCTGCCCGAGCAGGCCTTCTTCCTGGCCGGCACGATCGAGGACGTTCGCAAGAACGCCGGGAAGCTGCAGGCCTGACGATGCCACTCCTGCTGGAGATCGTGACCCCGGAGCGGCTGGCCTACTCGGACACCGTCGACTCGGTCCAGGTGCCCGGCAGCGAGGGCGAGCTCGGCATCCTGCCGCACCACGCCCCGCTCGTGTCGATGCTGGGGACCGGCGAGCTGCGGATCCGCACGGGCGGCAGCGAGGAGTCGTTCGCCATCGTTGGCGGGTTCGTCCAGGTCCGCCCGGACAGGGTGGTGGTGATGGCCGAATCGGCCGACCTGGCCGCGGAGATCGACCTCGAGCGCGCCGAGCAGGCCCGTCGCGGGGCCGAGCAGGCCCTCGAGACGGGGTTCCACGAGGCAGCCGACCTGACCGCCGCGCGGGCCGCCCTCCAGCGGGCGCTTCTCCGCATCCGGGTCGCCGAGCGGCGTCGCCACGAGGGGCCGCGGCATCGCGGCTAGCAAAGACCTCGGGCCGATGGCGTCGCGGAGCTCCGCCTCGGACCTCGCTGGGCGATGGGCGTCACGGCATCGAGGTTGCCAGTTCATGATCGTGACGTGACCCATGGCTGATGCCCGTCCGTTTCACTGGGAGTACGTCCCCGAAGCCGTCACCCGGGAGGTCTTCCGGATCGACGGCGGCCGCCCGCTGCACGGCGAGGTCCGGATCAGTGGCGCCAAGAACGCCGCCCTCAAGATGCTGGCCGCGGCCACCCTGACGGGCGAGCGGTGCCGTTTCAGCAACGTCCCCGAGATCGAGGACGTGCGGGTGATGGCCGAGACCCTTCGCGACCTGGGGGTCGTCGTCGATCATCCCGAGCCGAACAGCTACGAGGTCGCGTCGGGCGACGTCGAGTGGCTGTTCGTGCCGCTCGAGGCGGCGGCCAGGATGCGGGCGAGCTTCATGCTCCTGGGGCCGCTCCTGGCCCGCTTCGGCCAGGTCATCATCAGCAACCCGGGCGGTGACCGGATCGGGCGTCGACCGGTCGACCTCCACGTCGACGCCATGCGGGCGATGGGCGCCGAGATCGTCTACCGCAACGGCTACTACTTCGCCCGGGCCCCCGGCCGCCTGCGCGGCGCGGAGGTGCGCTTTCCGATCGTGTCGGTCATGGGCACCGAGAACGCCATGCTGGCGGCGACCCTCGCCGACGGCCACACGGTCATCCGGCCGGCGGCCCAGGAGCCGGAGGTCGACGACCTCATCGCCTTCCTCCAGAAGATGGGGGCGCAGGTGCGGCGGACCTACCCCGACACGATCGAGGTCGACGGCCGGCGCCGGCTCCGTGGCGCCGATCACCGGGTCATCCCCGACCGGATCGAGACAGGCACGTTCGTCGTCGCCGGCGCCGTCACCGGCGGGAGCATCACCCTGCAGGGCGCGGCCTGCGACCACCTCGGCAGGTTCCTCGACGTGCTGTCCGACGTCGGCGTGGGGATCACCTGCGAGGGGGACCGGATCGACGTGGATGCGACGTCCGTGGGCCCGGGGTCGTTCCGGCCGTGCGACATCGAGACCGCGCCGTACCCGGGCCTCGCCACCGACCTCCAGCCGCCGACCTGCGTCCTGCTGACCCAGGCCAACGGTCGGTCGAACGTCCACGAGACGATCTTCGAGGACCGCCTGGAGTGGCTGGGCGAGCTGCAACGGATGGGCGCGGAGGTCGAGATGCTCGACAGCCACCACGCCCGGATCGTCGGTCCGTCCCGGCTGCGCGGCGCCGAGGTCGAGATCGGCGACCTGCGGGCCGGGGCGTCGCTCATCCTCGCCGCCCTCGCCGCCGAGGGCCGCTCGACCATTCACGGCGCCCATCACGTGCACCGGGGGTATGAGAACATCGAGCGCAAGTTCCTGGATCTGGGCGCCAGCATCCAACGCCTCGCCGAAGGGGAGCGGGCGACGACCTGATGAAGATCGGCATCGACCTCGGGACGGCCAACGTCCTCGTCTATGTCAAGGGCAAGGGCATCGTCATCCAGGAGCCGTCGGTGGTGGCCGTCAGCGACGACAACCGGATCGTCGCCGTCGGCGAGGAGGCCCGCGAGATGATCGGCCGGACACCCGGCAACATCCACGCCATCCGGCCGATGAAGGACGGCGTCATCGCCGACTACGTCATCACCGAAGCCATGCTCCGCTTCTTCATCGGCAAGGCGACCAGGGGCCGGATGCGCTTCAGCAAGCCCGAGGTCATGATCAGCGTCCCGGCCGGCGTCACCAGCGTCGAGAAGCGGGCCGTCCGCGATGCCGCCCTCAAGGCCGGGGCCAAGGACGCCTACCTGATCGAGGAGCCCCTGGCGGCGGCGATCGGGGCGAACGTCCCGATCAGCGGGCCGACGGGGAGCATGGTCATCGACATCGGCGGCGGGACGAGCGAGATCGCGGTGATCGCCCTCGGCAGCATCGTCGTCTCGACTTCGCTGCGGGTCGGCGGCAACAAGTTCGACGAGTCGATCGCGACGTACATCCGCAAGAAGTACAACCTGATGATCGGCGAGCGGACGGCCGAAGAGGTCAAGATCGAGATCGGCACGGCCTTGCCGCTCGAACACGAGCTGTCGATGGAGGTCCGCGGCCGCGACCTCATCGCCGGTCTGCCGCGGACCATCCCGATCACCAGCTCGGAGGTCATGGAGGCCATCGAGGCGCCGCTCCAGCAGCTGGTCGCCGCCGTTCGCGTCGTCCTCGAGCAGACGCCGCCGGAGCTGTCGAGCGACATCATCGACAAGGGCATGGTCATGTCCGGCGGCGGCGCGCTGTTGCGCAACATCGACAAGCTGCTGACCCAGGTGACGGGCGTCCCGTGCCACGTCGCGGAGAACCCGCTGAACTGCGTCGCCCTGGGGACGGGTCTCGCCCTCGAGCACTTTGACTTCTTCAGGAAGTCGCTCGTGCAGGCCCTCTGAACGGGGTGGCTCGCTCCGGCGGGGATCTGGCGTTCGTCGACCTGCACTGCCACACGAGGGCCAGCTTCGATTCGCTCGCCTCGCCCCGCGCCGTCGTCCGGGCCGCCGCCGAACGCGGCCTGACCCACCTCGCGATCACCGACCACGACCGGATCGAGGGCGCCCTCGAGGCGCGTGAGCACGCCCCGGCCGGCCTCACCGTCATCGTCGGCGAGGAGGTCCGCACGGCTGACGGCGACCTGATCGCGGCTTTCATCGAGCGCGCCGTGCCGCCCGGCCTGTCGGCGACCGAGACGATCGCCGCCGTCCGCGAGCAGGGCGGCCTGGTGGGCATCCCGCACCCGTTCGATCGCTTCCGTGGCTCGCTCCTGCGCGACGCGCGGATGACCTCGCTCGCGCCGCTGGTCGACTGGGTCGAGGCCCACAACGCCCGCCTCCTGGGCGGCGGCAACGACCTGGCCGCCGACTTCGCCCGGGCGAATGGCCTGCCGGGCGTCGCCGTCTCCGACGCCCATGCGGTGCTCGAGGTGGGTGTCGCCTACACGATCCTGGGTGGCGACCCGTCCACCCCGGCCGGCCTGCTCGCCGCGCTGTCGAGCGTCGAGCTCGTGCCCGGTCGGGCATCCGTCGTCGTCAGGGTCCTTACGCCGCTGGCCAAGGTCATCCAGCGCGCCCGTGGCAATGGCCGGGTCAGCCGCGCCACCAGTGCTCCCGGACGCGCCGGCGCCCGATGAGCGCGCCACCGCCGCCGGCGTCCCGGGACCCCGACGATCGCGAGGTCAGCGACGAGCAGCTCTCCCTGGCCCGCCGCCTCCGGCAGCCGCGGACGATCGCCTCGCTCGTCATCCCGATCGTCGTCCTCGTCCTGGTCCTGGTCAACCTGCCGGGCTTCAAGCTCGACCGCCTGCCGGGGCTGATCCTTCGGGCGAATCCGGCCCTCTTCGTCGCGGCCTTCGTCGTCTTCTACGTGGGTTTCCCGCTGCGTGGCTACCGCTGGGCGCTGCTGCTGCGGGGGACCGGCCTCCGGATCGGCGTCCGCGACGCCACGGAGATCATCTTTCTGTCGTGGCTCGTCAACTGCCTCGTCCCGGCCAAGCTGGGCGACCTCTACCGCGCCTGGCTCCTCAAGATCAATAGTCCCGCCTCGCTGAGCCGGACCTTCGGGACGGTCTTCATCGAGCGGGTCCTCGACCTGTTCGCCATCTCCATCCTGGGCCTGGCGGCCGGCTTCTGGAGCTTTCGCAACGGCCTCCCGACCGAGATCCAGGTGGTCTTCGGGATCGCCGTCGGCGTCGTCGGCCTGCTGGCCGTCGCCCTCCTCACACTCCGCAACTTCGGCCGCCGGATCCTCGTCCGCCTGCCCGTCCCGCACCGGGTCGTCGACTACTACGACCGGTTCGAGGAAGGGGTCTTCGGGGCGATCGGCCTGCGCGGCCTGCCGCCGCTCCTGGTCCTGACGGGCCTCATCTGGGCGACCGAGGCGATGCGCCTCTACCTCGTCGTCCAGTCGCTGGGCCTGCCGGGCGTCCAGCTGGGCATCTCCGGCGCCTTCTTCGTCGCGCTGATCGGGTCGCTCCTGACGGCGGTGCCGCTCAGCCCGGCCGGGCTCGGAATCGTCGAGGCCGGGGTCGTCGGCGTCCTGAGCGGCGCCTACGGCGTGCCGGTCACCGAGGCGACGACGATCGCCCTGGTCGACCGCGTCATCAGCGTCCTGTCGATCATCGTCCTGGGCTCGATCGCCTACGCGCTCTCGTCCAAGCGGCGGGGTGGCGGGCTGGCGAACTCCGCCGTCGAGGCCTCGCCGACGACCTGAGCCACGGCCCCGCGACGGGCCCGGCCAGGGCCCAGCGACGGGTCCGGGCCAGGGGCCCCGCGACGGGCCTCGCCAGGGGCCCCGCGACGGGCCTCGCCAGGGGCCCCCCGACCGGCTGGCCAGGGGCCGCGAGCGTGCTCCCCGGAGGCGGTCGGGCGCCCGCCGGGGCCACCGGCCGTACTACCGCCGGAATGCCGCCGTTCTCCGCCGTTCCCGCCCCAACCGGCAGGCAGCGCACCCCTCCGACCGGGCCTTCGGAGGCCCCTCCAGGGCTCGGCCGTACGAACGGGTGATACAGGCGAGGGGCCCGCCACGGGATAGTTTCGGCATCGCGGCAACCGCCCGCTGAGGGTCACGGAGCGCCCCACAGACGATGACGAGCCAGAACGGCCGAGCCTTCAACGAGTGGCTTCGAGCCCAGCTCAAGGCCAAGAAGATGTCCCAGCGCCAGCTTGCCCAGCAATCCGGCGTGGACCACTCGACGATCTCGCGCCTGATCCGTGGCGACCGGATGCCCTCCCTCGGGACGGCCACCAAGCTGGCCCGCGGCCTGCGCGAGCTCCGCGACGACGCCGACACGCCCCAGTACCTGGGCCTCGTCGCCGCCGGCGCAACGAACCCGACCGCTCGCGTCGAATACGCCCTGCGGGCCGACGACCTCCTCAGCGAGCCACAGGTCCGCCAGATCATGGAGTACTACCTGGCCGTCCGGATGCGCCGCTTCGGGCGCGCCTTCCAGCCGACCGAATCCATGCCCGACCGGACCCCCGAACGGGCCGTCGGCCGCGGTGACAACGGGGCTCCCGGCCCCGTCGTCGCCGGGGTCTCGACGGCGCCGCGGATGGGGCCCGCGCGGCCAGTCAGCCGGTCGTCCGGCCGCCCGGGCCGCTTCTAACCGCATACCAGGGCACGACCCGGATGCCCTCCACGTCCGGGTCTCGGGGACAGCGAACGCCGGCCTTCGGGCCGGCGTTCGCCATATCAGCGGATCGCGTAGATCGAGATCGACGTCCGTGGCGAGGCGTCGAAACGGTCGGTGAGGCGCAGCCGGCCGTTGACTGACGCGGCGGCGTCCTCCGCGGGTCCGCCGCACGGAGCGCCGATCGCCGTCTCGAACAGCCGGTCGCAGACGACCACGACGGCCGGGCCCGCGCCCGTCGCCGCGCCAGGCGGGCCGGGGGGATGGCCGCGGCGGATGAGCGGGAACCCGTAGGCGTCGGTCGGCTTGAAGGAGGGCAGCCCGACCAGGATGTAGCTGCTGCCGGCGGTGCGGTCGGCGATCCGCGCGGCCGCCTCGTCGGCCGCCGGCCAGCCCCCATCCGGCGCGACGGCCGGCGGCCAGATCAGGACGTTGAAGGCGGCGACGGCGGCGAGGGCGAGCCCGGCGGCTACCCTGGGCGCCGGCCGGCCGGAGCGCCACGCGGCGGCCGCGCCGAGCCCGGCGGTGACGAAGACGAGCGGATCGAGGAAGGCGTGGTAGTGGTCGTTCGGCAGCCCCGGCACGACCGTGGCGAGGGTCGCCGCGCCGACCGCCAGGGCGACCGCGCTCCAGCCCAGCGTGAGCGCGAACCAGCGGACCGCGAACTGCTCCCGCGGCGGCGCGGCCAATGAGCGCCAGGCCAGGATCGCCACGACCGCCGCGGCGGCCACGACCGCGGCTGCCGGGGCGTCGGTCACCAGCCCGGCCAGCGGCCAGGCGACGATCCGCAGCGCGACGATGAGGAGCCGGACCGGCAGCGGCGCGGGCGCCGATGCGCCACCCCCGGCGAGGAACGCGGTCGCGGCGTGTGTCTCGGCGAAGCCCGTCTGCAGCTCGGACAGGGCCAGCGGGACGTAGCTGAGCAGGATGAGGCCCACGCCGGCGACCGCCGCCCGCATGACGCGCGCCCGCCCCGGATCCCCGGCGGGCCGGCGCCGCGCGTCCGCGACCAGCAGCCCGCCGAGGGGCACCAGCAGGACGACGCCCAGGACGTGGCAGTGCATCGTCACGACCTGGGCCGCCGCCGCGACGACCCACCACCGTGCCCTGCCGGTCGTCCAGGCGCGCCAGGCGGCGGCGAAGGCGATCGCGCTCGACAGGGCGATGAGGTTCGGGTTCCAGATGAACGTCGACTCCTCGATGGCGGCGGCGGACACGGCCATCAGGCCACCCGCCACCAGCCCGGCGACGGGCCCGCCGATCGACCGGGCCAGCCACCACGTCACGCCGGCCGCCGCCACGCCGGCCGCCGCGATGGCCGCCACGACCGCCACGGGATCCGTCCCGGAGAACGCTGCCGCGGGCGCGAGGAGGTAGTAGTAGAGGACCCCGTGGTGGAAGGCGCCGATCGACGTCGGCGGGCCCAGCAGCGGCAAGACGCCGTCCTGGACGAGCGCCCGCAGGACCAGCATGTCGTGGCCCTGGTCGGCGTCCCAGGTGCCGCGGGTCGGCAGGTCGAGGAAACGGACCAGCGTCGCCACGACGAGGATCGCGGCGAGCCCGCCGAGCTCGCGGACGTCGATGGCCGAACGGACGGTGCTCTCGGCGGCGGGTTCGGGCGGCGGGTCCACGGCGGTCAGGCCGGGCCCGCCGTGCCGGCTGCCTTCGATCGGCTTCGGAGGTTGAAGGCTTCGGGCGGCAGCGGCTCGAGGTGTCGGCCGTCGATCAGGTCGAGCGCCCGCCGGACGTTGACCGCGTCGTAGCCCTCGTCCATGCCGGGCGTCTCGAGGTACCAGGCGGCGTGAGCCAGGCGGGGATGACGCAGGAGATGGGCCATGCCGCGCTCGCCGATCGCCCCCGCCCCGACGTGCTCGTGGCGATCGAGCCGCGAGCCGAGCTGGCTCTTCGAATCGTTCAGGTGCATCATCCGCAGCCGCCGCAGGCCCAGGAGGGTGTCGAACCGCTCGAGCAGCGCGTCGGTCTCGTCCGGCTCCGACAGGCAGTAGCCGGCCGACCAGAGGTGGGCGATGTCGAGGCAGAACCCCACCCGCGACGTGTCTACGCCGCGGGCGGCGACGGCGTCGGCGATGGCCGCCAGCTCCTCGATCGTCACCCCGACCCCGAACCCGCCGCCGGCGGAGTTCTCGAGGACGAGCGTCGCCGCGCCATTGCCGGAGGGCGCCTCGGCCAGCGTCCGCGCGACACCGTCGGCCAGGCGCTGGATGCCGGCCTCGACCCCGGCATCCCGGTGCGACCCGGTGTGGACGTTGACGAACGCCGCTCCCAGGCCTGGTGCCGCCTGGAGCTCACGCCGGAGGACGCCGACCGACCGCTCGAAGAAGTCCTCGTCGATGCCGGCGAGGTTGACCAGGTAGGCCGCGTGGATCGCCACCGGCCCGATGCCGTAGGCGGCCAGGCGCTTCCGAAAGGCCGCTTGCTCGGCGGGCGGCTCGGCACGACGCCGCCACGCCGTGGGGTTGTCGCCGAAGATCTGGATGGCCGTCGCGCCGATCGCGTGCGCCCGCTCGACCGCCTTGACCATGCCATTCCCGAGCGGCATGTGGGGGCCGAGCCGGAGGCCGTCGGGAGGCATTCGCGCCATGGTAGCCGAGCGGCTGACGATTTGACAGGCATCAAATCAAGGGGCATCCTGCGCGGATCATGGATCGCGAACTGCTCACCGCCCTCAAGGCCCTGTCCGACGCTTCCCGCCTCCGCATCATCGGGCTGCTCGCCGCGCGCCCGTACGCCGTCGAGCAGCTCTCGGCGGCCCTCCAGCTGGCGCCCGGGACGGTCGTCCATCACCTCAAGCGCCTGCGCGCCGCCGGGCTCGTCGACGCCCGCCCGGCCCATCCGTACGTCGAGTACTCGCTCCGCATCGACGCGCTCCAGCAGCTGGGCCGCAAGCTCGACGAGCTCGAGCGCTCGACCGACGAGCAGGGCGCCAGCCTGCCGGGGCCGGACGGGGAGGCGCTGCCCGCCTACGACGCGAGGGTCCTTCGGGCGTTCCTCGTCGGCGGCCGACTGGCCTCCATCCCTGCCCAGGAGAAGAAGCGCGAGGTCATCCTCCGCTTCCTCCTCGCCAGGTGCTTCGCGGAGGACCGCGTGTATCCGGAGAAGGAGGTCAATCAGCGCCTCGCGCTGTACCACCCCGACGTCGCGTCGCTGCGGCGCTACCTCATCGACGGGAAGCTCATGACCCGCGACGCCGGCCAGTACCGGCGGGCCCAGGCGCCGGCCGCCTGACGGCCGCCCGGGGTTCGGCGGCGGCCGTCGCTCAGCGGCGACCGTCGGCGCGGCGACGCCGGCCCCCGCCGGACGTGTACCCGCCGCTGATGACGGGCTCGATCACGCCGTAGTCGCCGTCGGTCCGCCGGTAGAGGACGGAGACCCGCTCGTTCTCGGCGTTGACGAAGACGTAGAAGGTGTGGCCAAGCTCGTCCATCCGGGCGAGGGCGTCCTCCTCGAACATCGGCTCGATGGAGAAGCGCTTGACCTTCACGATCCGCGAGTCGCGGGTCGGCTCGGCCGTCCCGTCGGCGATCCGCCGAAGGATCGCCTTCTCCTCCGGCGGTCGGGCGCGGATCCGTGGCTTGGCCTTGTGATCGACGGCCTGCCGCTCGAGTTGGTCGACGACCGTGTCGATGCCCGCCTCGTAGGTCGGCGCGGCGGCGTGGCCGCGCAGGGTTCGGCCGTCGATAACGAGGCCGACGTCGACGATGTGCGAGTCGTCCGCGCTGCGGTGATGCTCGACGGACAGCTCGACGACGGCGTCGCTGCGATCGTCGAGGACGCGCTCGAGGCGATGGAATCGCTTCTCCGCGTAGCGCCGCACGCGATCCGGGACGTCGATGTTCTTGCCCTTGACGATCGTTCTCACGATCACCTCCCCGACGGGACCGCACCCGCGTCGCCTGGCATGAACCACGCCCGAGGCCCGGCGCCCGTCGGCGATCCGGCTCGTCGTCCGCCGCCCGAGTATAGCCGTGGCCCCCGTCGCGACCGGACGCCGTCCGTCCGCCGGAACGCGTGCGACGTCAGCGTTCGCGGGCGACGGTGACGGCCGAAACGGCGACGGCGCCGGCCGCCATGAGCGGCACGGCGCAGGCGGCCAGGGTCGCGCCGGTCGTCACGACGTCGTCGACCAGGACCACCCAGCGGCCGTCGAGGAGCCGCCCGCGCCCCTCGGCCGAACGACTCGCAACGCCGCGCAGGCGGAACGCGGCCTCGACGTTCGTCGCTCGCGCCGAGCGGTCGAGGTCGAACTGGGCCGAGGTCGCCCGCGCACGCTCCAGCAGCGGCGCGAAGGGCAGCCGAAGGCTCTCCGCTGCGACCGCCGCCAGGAGCGTCGCCTGGTCGTAGCCGCGCCGTCTCAGGCGATCCGCGTGGACGGGGACCGGCACCACGAGGTCCCCGCCGGCGCCCGCCCGCGCCCACCGCCTGGCAATCGCCGAGCCCAGCGGGCGGGCGAGCCGCTGCTCGCCGGCGTATTTCAGCTCGTGCAGGGCGCGGCGGACCGTGCCGGTGTACGGCGCACACCACTCGAGCTGGACGAGCGGCGCGGGCAGGTCGGCCGGCAGGCCGATGAGAACCCCGGGCGGCTGGTCGAGACGCCCGTCGAGGGCCGGCAGGCACGCGCCGCAGACCGCCTCGCCCTCCCGACCGCAGCCGGCGCAGCGCGGCGGCAGGGCGAGCTCGATGGCCCGGTCCAGGGCCCGGGCGAGCGCCGGGAATGCCATCGTCGGATGATCGCCGCGTTTCCTGCATGCGGCGTCACCGCCGGATCACCCTAGGCTCATCGCAGGATCACGGCCCCGGTCAGGCGAGGCTCATCGCCGCGGCCCCCCGCGGCCCCCCCCGCCCGGATTTCACCCGGTGAACGAACGGACGCAGATGACCTCTCGGGGCTTCGCGCGGTGCGCTGTATCTGTCACCAGATGAAAGGAGTCCGTCGTGGAGCGCGCCACGGCCCGCCTGGATCCGCGAATCGCGGTTGGGAGCCCCACCTCTTGTGCCGTTTCGCTCAGCGCGCGAAACGAATTCCCGAAATGTTCGGCCGGTGAAACGAAGGGGAGGGGAGATCGCGACGCGGGGCGATCCCCGGCCGCGGCCCTCAACGTCCCGATTCGAACGCGATCCGGTCCCCGATCGTTGTCCGGGTCG
>JBGPDX010000072.1:0-11023 GCA_041482475.1 Candidatus Limnocylindria bacterium
GATCAGCACCTACGGCCATCAGCCGATCGCCCTGACGAACTCGGAGACGGGGAGTGACGCCCTGTTGGTGGCGGCCTACGTCGTGCTGTCATTCCCGTACATGTACCGGTCGGTCGACACCGGTCTTCGCTCGATCGACATCCGGACCCTGACCGAGGCGTCCCAGAGCCTGGGGGCGGGCTGGTTCCGGATCCTCTGGCAGGTGATCCTGCCGAACCTCCGGGTGGCGATCCTCGGCGGGGCGTTCCTGACGCTGGCGATCGTCGTCGGCGAGTTCACGATTGCGAACTTCCTCGCCCGGCCGGCCTTCGCGCCGTTCCTGGGGCTGCTTGGTGATGAGGATCCGTACGAGCAGGCCGCCGTCGCCCTGGTCAGCTTCGGGCTGACCTGGATCGCCATGGGGTTCATTTCCCTCCTCGGCCGGGACTCGCGTCAGCGCGTCCAGGTCACCGGCGCCCGGTAGGAGTCCAGCCATGACGTTCCTCGAGCTGTCCGGCATCCGGAAGCAGTTCGCCGGCGTGAACGCCGTCGACGACTTCAACCTGTCGGCCGAGCGCGGCGAGTTCGTGTCGTTCCTGGGCCCCAGCGGCTGCGGCAAGACGACGACCCTGCGGATGATCGCGGGCTTCGAATACCCGACGGCGGGGACCATCAGCATCGGTGGCAACAACATCACCAACCAGCCGCCCAACCAGCGCAACGTCGGGATGGTCTTCCAGTCGTACGCCCTGTTCCCGAACATGACCGTCGCCGGCAACATCGGCTTCGGGCTCAAGGTCCGCAAGCGCGCCGGGGACGCGATCGCCAGGCGGGTCGACGAGCTGCTGGCGCTGATCCACCTCGAGGGTCGCGGCGACCGCTACCCGTACCAGCTGTCCGGCGGCCAGCAGCAGCGCGTCGCCCTCGCGCGGGCCCTCGCAATCGAACCGCAGGTCCTCCTCCTCGACGAGCCGCTGTCGGCGCTCGACGCCAAGATCCGCGTCGCGCTGCGCAAGGAGATCCGGTCGATCCAGCGGCAGCTGGGGATCACGACGGTCTACGTCACGCACGACCAGGAGGAGGCGCTGTCACTGTCCGACCGGGTGGTCGTCATGAGCGAGGGCCGGATCGAGCAGATCGGCACGCCGTCGGAGATCTACAACTTCCCGGCGACGCCCTTCGTCGCGTCGTTCGTCGGGACGCTCAACCTCCTCCACGCCAAGGTCGTCGACCCGCCCGGAGGCGGGCTGGAGATCGAGGGCCAGCGCGTCCGGACCGATCGTGCCGTCCCGGGGCCCGCCGGCTCGATCGTATCGGTCGCCCTGCGGCCGGAGAGCATCAGCCTGGGTGACGGGACCGCCGGCGCAAACCACCTCCGCGGCACGCTCCAGGACGTCAGCTTCCTGGGCTCGATCGTCCGGATGCGGGTCGGGCTGGGAAGCGAGGCGGCATCGCTGTCGCTCGATCGCTTCAACGACCCGCACCTGACGTTGCCGCCTGTTGGCCAGGACGTCACGGTCACGTTCTCCCCCGAAGCCTGCCTCGTCCTGTCCGACACGCTCGCAGCCGAACCGGCCGCCAGCCCCGCGTGAGCCGGATGCGCCGGCCGTCGCCGCCGGCGCCGCGCCACCCGCTCGACGGCATCGAGCTGGTCGTCTTCGACAAGGACGGCACGCTTCTCGACTTCGACGCGATGTGGTCGCCGTGGGCATTCGAGCTGACCGCTCGCCTCGAGCAGCAAACGGGCATCGCCATCGCCCACCGCCTGTTCGCCGAGCTGGGATTCGATCCGCTCGCGGGTCGGACGATCGCCGGTGGCCCGCTGGCCGTCCTGCCGATGGGCGTCCTCCGCGGACGCCTCGCCGACGTCGTCGCTCGCGCCGGTTTGCCCGAAGCGACCGCGTCCGCCGCCGTCGATCGCGCCTGGTTCGTGCCGGATCCGGTGACGACCGCCCGGCCACTGGCCGACCTGCGGGCGCTGTTCAGCTCGCTCCGGGCCGGCGGGCGGCGGATCGCGGTCGCCACGTCCGACGATCACGCCCCGGCCGCGCTCACCCTGGCCGGGCTCCGCGTAACGCATCTCGTCGACGTGCTCGTCGGCGCCGACGACGGCGTCGCCCGAAAGCCGGCCCCGGACATGGTCCTCGTCGCCTGTCGCTCCGTGGGGATCCCGCCATCGAGGACGGCGGTGGTCGGCGACTCGCTGGCGGATCTCGAGATGGGCCGGGCCGCCGGGGCAGGACGGGTGATCGGCGTGCTGTCCGGGGTCAGCGCCCGGGACGACCTCGCGCCGCTCGCCGACGACCTCGTCGATTCGGTCGCCGACCTGGCCGTCTGACAGGAATCGAACGGGCCTCCGCGCGGCGGAGGCCCGTGGCTTCGTTGGTCAGGCCGCCCTAGCGGCGGCTGCCCATCAGGCGGAGGAGGAACAGGAAGATGTTGACGAAGTTGATGTAGAGATGGACGGCGCCCATCACCGACGCCTTCTCGACCGAGCCGGTGATCCGGACGTAATCGGCGAACGCGATCCGCTGGACGTCGTAGGCCGTGTAGACCGTGAAGACGACGACGCCGATCAGGGCGATCGCCCAGCCGAGCGGGCTGCTGCCCAGGACGAGGTTGACGATCAGGGCGACGAACACGCCGATCATCCCCATGGCCAGGAAGCCGCCGAGGCCGGTCAGCGAGCGCTTCGTCGTGTAGCCGTAGAGGGCGGCGGCCCCGAACATGGCCGAGGCGCTCAGAAAGGCCGTCGCCACCGACTCGCCGGTGTAGAGCGAGACGATCACCCCGATCGTGAAGCCCATCGTCGCGGCGAAGACGAAGAACAGGCCCAGGGCGACGGTGGCGTTGAGGCGGTTGATCCCGGCCTGGATGCCGATCGCCAGCGCGAGCTGGCCAAGGAAGATGAGGTACCAGTAGTCGGCGACGGTCTCCACGACCTTCGGGTTCGTCGAGACGAGGGCGGCGATGCCGGCGGTCACGAGGAGGCCGGCGAACATCCAGCCGAAGGTCTGGCTGAGGAGGCTGGCGACGGCCTCGGGCGCCGGACGGACGCGTACCTGGCTCGGGGTCTGGGTGGTCATGCTGGGTCGCTCCTGTCGGGTCCAGCGGCGCCCGTTCGGCGCCGGTTCGTTCGTGACGGTGTGGCAGTCCGGGCCTCCGCCTGCTCCGCGGCCCTCGCCAGGACCCAGAGGAGGTCGGCCAACCGGTTCAGGTACGGTAGCAAATCGGGTCCCGGGATCAATCCCTGACGATCGAGCGACACCGCCCGCCGCTCCGCGCGGCGAAGGATCGTCCGGGCCAGCTCGAGCGCGGCACTGGTGGGGGTCTCGCCGGGGACGACGAATTCGCGCGGCATCTCGACCCGCGCCTCGGCCTCGCGCAGCAGGTTATCGAGGTCGTCGACCATGGCTCGCGAGATTCGTGTCCGGCCGTCCTCGAGCCGGCCCCACGCATCCGGGTTGGTCGCCAGCTCCGCGGCTGCGACGAACAGCTCGCGCTGCAGCCGGAGGATGACGTCGCGCAGGTCGCCGAACGCGGGCGACAGGACGCCGAACTGCTCCTTCAGCCCCAGCTGGGCGCGCGCCACGCCGAGCGCGGCGACGGCCTCGTCGATCGTGCCGTAGGCCTCGGTTCGGGCGTCGTCCTTGGCGATCCGGTCGCCACCGAAAAGAAGCCCGGTCGAGCCGTCGTCACCCCGCCCGGTCGCGACGGCCGACTCGGTGGCCCGCTTCGTCGCCACCCGCGATCACCACATCAGGCCCGCATCTCGCGGGTCCCATCGCTCGGCGAGGAGGGTGACCTTGACGTCGTGCTCGACGACGGACTCGGCCTGCTCCTTGATCTGCTGGATCATCGACCCGGCATACGGGCAGAAGGGCGTCGTCAGGATCATCTTGATCTCGGTCTCGTCCTTGCCAAGGAGGATCTGCTTGATCAGGGCGAGCTCGACGACGTTCATCCCGATCTCCGGGTCGACGACCGAGCGAAGGGCGTCGAGGATGGCGAGCTCGGTCGCGCGGCGCTCGGCATCGAAGGCCGGCGCGGCGCCGACCTGGGCCGCGGCGGGATCGTCCGCCCGTGTCGCGTGGGGCACCGGCTGGGCGGTCTGTGGATCGGTCGTCGTGTCGGTCATCGGATCTCCGGGCGTGCGTGGCAAGAGCCTACCACCCGTCCCTGGAAGCACGAATCCGCCAGTTCGCCGCCGTGTCACGTGGCACAATCCCCCGCGGAGGAGGAGCCAGGTGGGATATGGATTGCTCAACGAGCGTGACGCCCGGACGCCCGCGTCCACGACACGAGTGAGGCCTCGGGCGGGGCTGCCCGCCAGCCTCGCGGCGTTGGTCGTGATTCTCGCGTCGTGTGGCGGGCAGGCCGCCGCGAGCCCGTCGGCCCAGGCGAGCGCGACCGCCTCCGCGACCGCCACCACTGAGCCGACGGCGACCGCGACCGCGGAGCCGACGCCGACTGAAGCGCCCAGCGCGACGACCTCGGCCGCGGCGTGCACCTCGCAGCCGGCCACCTCGGCGTCGCAGGGCTGGACCGAGCTCAGCGGCCGCGACGGCGACTACCGCTTCTCGCGACCTGCCGACTGGACCGACCTGGGCGCCGGCGTCACGATCGCGACCAACGTGTCGGTCAGCCCGCACACCTTCGCCCAGACGGGCGTGGGGGCGGACGCCAAGATCAACGTGGACGCCGTCCGTTCCGCCGACACCATCACGCTGATCAGCGCCTGGGCCCTGAAGGGCGTGACCAGCGGAACCAGCAGGCTGTTCGCCGACGAGCTCGCCTGGCTCAAGACCCAGCCGCAGCTCAAGACGGTCGGGGACGACACCCTCCAGGCCTGCATCGACGGGACGCCGGCACGTGGCTTCAGCTCGGCGTGGACGGTCGTCAATGGCGACAAGGTCCTCTTCATCTATGTCGCCCAGCGCAACGGAACCATGTACGAGATCCAGATGACCACCGACGACACGGCCCAGACGAGCACGCTCGACGAGGCCTTCCGAACGTGGAAATGGACCGCACCGGCCACCTCCGGCACGCCGGGGAATGTCGACGACCAGCTCGCGGCGACGAAGTTCGCAGCGTTCGGGACGGCTGCCGAGCTCGACCAGTCCGGGGACCATCCGAACCCGGCGACCTTCAAGAGCGTCTTCCCGGCCAAGTCCGACAGGATCTACCTGATCTACGAGCTCGACGACGGCGTCGCCGACACCGTCGACTTCAGCTGGAAGCGCGAAGGCGTGGAGTTCGTCCACAAGTCGTACGACTACACGGACAAGACCGGATTCGCGTGGTCGTGGCTCACCGCGGATCCCTCCACGGGCCTGTTCCGCGTCGGCAACTACGAGGTGACGGCGACGTTGAAGAAGGCGGGCGACTCGATCACCGTCCCGTTCAAGGTCGAATAACCGCGAAACGCCGCCCCGCTCAGCGGCGGCCGGTTCGGGTCGGGCGCGAAGGCTTGATGACGACGCCGGGAACGCGGTACTGCTCGGGCAGGCCCGCCGCCTCCTCCACGGAGTAGCCGGGGCCGGCCAGCGAGCCGTCGCGCTCGAAGAACTCGGCGTATCGGTCACGGTTCCGGGCGGCGAAGGTCCAGGCGGCCGCGATGCCGACCGTTCGGAGCTCGGGGTGGTCCTTGAGGATGTCGGTCAGGTCGCGGCCGTTGCGGCGGAGCTCGAGGAGCTGCCGGACGGTCAGCCGGGAGCCGTAGCAGAACGGCTCGCCGTTCATCACGAGCGGGTCCACCTTGACCCACTTGATCGTCATTCAGGCGCCCTTGTAGATCGCGGCGAGGATCCGGTTGCGCTTGCGGGCGTCGCCGGCGATGCGGCGGTTCCAGCGGATGACGCGAATGGCCTCGTCGAGGGCCTCGATCGCCATCTGGCGCTCCTCAGGCGACAGCACCGCCGGGACGGCCAGCTTGAGCCCCTCGCACAGCTGGACGAGGTCGTCCATCGGCACCCGCCGGCGGCGGTAGAGCGGGGCGACCCAGTCCGCCCAGGCCGAGACGGCCGTCCGGTCGCTCGCCGCGACGGCCGTCGCCAGCCGGTCGATGAGTGGCTCCGTGTCGCGGAGGAGCTTCCGCAGGCCCAGCTCGCCGTGCCGTGCGCGGAGCGACGGGTCGCGCTCCATGGCGACTTCCAGCGCCCGCGCACCGAGGCGCGACCGGGCGGCGCGGAGTCGATCCGCCCCGGCCGGATAGCCGACGGTCAGGTCCTGCGGCGGGGCACCCAGGCTGGGGTGAGGCACGACCGCGAGTCTACCGTACGATCCCATCGTGGCGAGCCCGCGACAACCCGGCGAACGAGCGCCTCGGGGCCGGCTGGACCGGCCGCCTGGCGAACGCTACGTCGCGCCGACCGCGGCGGCGGAACGACTCGCCCCGGACGTCCCGACCGCGCGGGCGCGCGGCGTTGCCTGGGCGGTCCTCGTGGCGATCGGCGGGGCGGCGACCATCGTCGTCCTGGCCGGGCCCTTCGCCGTCAGCGCCGGGCTGGTCGTCGTCGCGGTCGTCATCGGGCGATTCGTCGCGCTCGCCCTCCTGGCCGGGGCCCGTGGCACCATCCCAAGGCCGGCGCGCGGCGTGGGAACCGCCGTCATCGCCGTCCTCGGTGTCCTCCTCGGCCAGCTCGGCATCTGGCTCTACGCGCGTTCGGAGGGTGGCGTCCTGGCCCCGCTCGACTACCTGGGCCAGGCATTCGGCTGGCTCGTGCCCGTTCAGCTCGCGGTCGCGGCGGCCGTCGCCTGGTGGTCGTCCCGCTGACGCACCGAACCGGGGGGACTAGTACCCACCCGGGAGATTCGGGCGGGTTCCAGTCGGTGCGACGGAGCACACAATGCCCCCCGGTCCGGCCCAACGGACCCGCAACGCCCGTGCCGGGCGGCGCCGAGGGGACCTCGCGTGACAGGGCTCGCAGTCAGGATCTTCATCGTCGGCGTCATCGTCGTCGGCGGCATCGTCTTTCGTGACCGCCTGACGGGCGGCGCGGGGGACCTCAAGGCCGGAGACTGCTTCGACTCGAAGGTGGCGACCGAGGTCAAGGACATCCAGCATCATCCGTGCAACGAGGGGCACAACGCCGAGGTCGTCCTGGTGACCGACAACCCGGCGGCCAAGGGCGCCGCCTACCCGACCGACAGTGAGCTGGAGGCGTGGGCCGGCAACACATGCGTCCCGACGATCATCGCCTACGTCGGGGCGAGCGCCGATCTCAGCACGCTGAACTACGGGATGTTCTACCCGAAGGTCGAGGACTGGAACAGCGGCGAGCGGCGGATGATCTGCTACACGATGCGACTCGACATGGCGCCGATGACGCAGTCGCTGCACGCCGGGACGCCCTGACCGAACCGGCCGGGTCGTGATCCGGGCCCTCCAGGCCCGGACCTCAGCGCTGCATCCGCTCCGGCCGAGGCGCCCGCGGCTCGTCGTGGTCGCGGTGCTCTGCCGCGCGGCGGCGCGCCTCGGCGACGCGCTCGCCCAGGCCCGCCTCGGTGGGCAGGCCCGAGCGGTCGGGTGGCCGGTCGGGCGGTCGAGCCCGCCCGGTGTTGGTGCTCTCTTCCGGTTCGGCGGCGCCCGACGATCGGCCCGTCGCCGACCGCCCGCCGAGCCCGCCGGTCTCGCCGACGAACGGCATCCCCTGGCGCTCGACGGCGTCGAGGCTCATCAGCAGCGCGGCCGTCTTCTGCCCGGCGACCAGGCGCACGTAGGTGGCTTCCTCTGGGCCGTCCATTGCCCGGCCCCGGACGATGCTCTTCGGCTTGCCGACCATCAGCCAGGCCAGGTGGTAGCGGTCCATGCTGCCCCACGCGTCGGCCAGCAGGGCATCCGAAAGCTGGAGCCAGACCTGCAGCGCCGGCAGCGACGGGTTGGCCTGCAGCCGCTTCCCCTCGTCGACTAGCCGACGGGTCGCGGCGATGAGCTGGTCGCGGTTCATCTGTCGAGTGTAGGTGGCGTTGCGCTCAGCGGCCTTTGCGGATGAACGCCTCTCGATCCGCGCGGGCGCGGGCCGTCCACGGCCCCGGCAGGCCCGAGCCGATGGGACGGCCGTCGTGCCGGGTCACCGGCAGGATCCCGGCCACACTGCTCGACAGGAACGCCTCGTCGGCCGCGGCCAGGTCCGCCGGGAGCAACCGCTCCTCGACGGGCTGGAGCCCCACCCGCGAGCCCCAGGCCAGGATCCAGTCGCGCGTCGTGCCGGGCAGGATTCCCGACGCCAGCGACGGCGTCGCCAGCCGGGTGCCGCGGACGAGGAACAGGTTGGCGGTCGTCGCCTCGGACAGGTGGCCGTCGACGGTCAGGAACAGCGCGTCGTCGGCGCCGGCCCGCTTCGCCTCGAGCCTGGCGTAGACGTAGTCGGCGCGGCTCGTCGTCTTGAGCGCGGCCAGCGGGCTCGACGGGTCGCGCCGGACGGCACTCGTGATGAGGCGGATCCCGCGCTCCAGGTGACCGGCCGGCGGCGGCGTGACCGGCCAGGCCTGGACGACCACCGTCGGTCTCGGTTCGGCATCCGCCGGCGGTAGCAGACCCCGCCCGAAGAACGGCCCGCGGCTGACGGTCACCCGGATGGCCGCGTCGCCGTCCGGGCCGTCGAGATCCTCGGCCTTCAGCAGCCGGGCGATGCCCGAGGCGACGTCGGCCTCGGCGGATGCCGGCAGGGCGATCCCGAGCCCTTCGGCGGACGTGCGCAACCTCGCCAGGTGCTGCGTCATCTCGGTCGCCCGACCGGCCCTGGCGCGGAGGGTCTCGAAGACCGCGTCGCCAAGCAGGAAGCCGCGGTCGAAGGCGGAGAGGTGCTCCCCGTGGGCCGGCGCGAGGACCCCGTCGACCCAGACGTGACGCGGTTGGGCGATGGTCATCGCCGCGCCCCCGGTTCCGCCTCCCGACCGCCGATCGCGGCCAGCGGCCCGCGCGCCTTGGCCACCGTCTCGTCCCACTCGGCGTCGGGGTCGCTGTGCCAGGTGATCCCGCCGCCCACGTGGAGCGTCAGCCGCGAGCCGTCGGCGACGAAGGTGCGAATGAGGATGCTCGTCACCATCGCCCCGTCCGGTCCGATCCAGCCGAGGGTCCCGCTGTAAGGCCCCCGGCGGACCGGCTCGAGTGACTCGAGCAGCTGCATCGCCCGGATCTTCGGCGCGCCCGTGATCGAGCCACCCGGGAAGCTCGCGGCGAGGAGGTCGAACGGACCGTTGCCCGGGCGCAGCCGGCCGGTGACCGTCGAGACGAGGTGCTGGACGGCGCCCGTCCGCTCCAGCCGGCACAGACGCGGGACGCGGACGGTGCCCGGAAGGCAGACGCGGCCCAGGTCGTTGCGCAGGACGTCGACGATCATCACGTTCTCCGCCCGGTCCTTGTCGCTGCCCAGCAACTCGGCGGCGAGCGCGCGATCCTCGTCGCGGGAGGCGCCCCGTGGGCGCGTCCCCTTGATCGGGTCGCTGGCGACGCGGCCGGCGCGGTCGACGGCCAGGAACGGCTCGGGCGACGCCGACAGGATGGCCCGCCCCGCCCCCAGGTCGAGCCACGCGGCAAAGCGGGCCGGGTCGCCGGTTCGGAGGCGCCGGTAGAGCGGCCACGGATCGCCGCGGAACGGCGTCTCGAGTCGCCGGGTCAGGTTCGCCTGGTAGATCTCGCCGTCGGCGATCGCCGTCCGGATGGCCTCGACTCGCCGGCGATGAGCCGGACGGTCCAGCCCGGACGCGAAGCGCAGCTCATGCCCGGGACGCGATCCCCGCCCCGGGTGCCCCGAGCCCGAGCGGACCGAATCCGCCACCTCCGCCAGGCGGGCCCGCACGGTCGCGAGCCGGCGCTCCAGGGCGGCCCCATCGCCGTCGAGCGCTCGCCCGCCAAGCCAGGCCGTGCCGGTCCGGCGGTCCCAGGCGACGACCCAGTCGTGCAGCGCGAGCCGGAGCGGCGGCAGGTGCTGGTCGTCGGCGGCGATCGCCGGCAACCGCTCGAAGCGGCGGCCCAGGTCGTACGACAGGTAACCGACGAGGCCGCCCAGGAACGGCGGCGGATTACCGTCGAGGCCGCGGAACGGCTGCCCCGCGTCGAGCCGCCGGACGAGCCTGCGGGCCTCGGCGAAGGGATCGGCGTCGGGGCTCGGCGACTCGAGCAGGGCGACCGGATCGGCCGTCAGGTACGACCACCGGGCGTTGCGCCCGGGCCTGGCGCTCTCCAGGAGGGCCAGGCCGGGCAGATCGAGGAAGCGCTCGGCGACGTCGATCGGCGGGATCGTCGTGACCGCCGGCCATCGCTCGGCGACGACACGGGCCGGCCGGGTGCGCGTCGCGGATCGGGCTTCCGGCGCGTGGATCACCCGGCGATCATAGGGTCGCCTGTCGGCGAGGAGGTGTTGTGCGAGCCCGCGACCTCGGCATCGTCATCGGCGCCGGCGTCCCCGGACGGCTGAACGCGATCACCGACGTCGCCGGCGTCCGCGTCGGGCATACGACCCTGGTCAGCGGCGAGGGGCCGCTCGTCGTGGGCCAGGGCCCGATCCGGACGGGCGTGACGGTCATCGTGCCGCACGACGGCGACCCGTGGCTGGAGCCCGTCTACGCCGGCTGCCACACCCTCAACGGCAACGGCGAGCTGACGGGGCTCGAATGGATCCGCGAGGCGGGCCTGCTGGCCGGCCCGATCGCCATCACCAACACCCATTCGGTCGGCGTCGTTCGGGACGCGCTCATCGCCCACGCCGCGGCCGCCCACCCGCCCGACGCGCCATTCTGGTCGCTGCCCGTCGTCGGCGAGACCTACGACGGGACGCTCAACGACATCAACGGTTTCCACGTCAAACCGGAGCACGTCGACGGGGCGCTGGCAGTCGCCGCGGACGGCAGCGTGGAGGAAGGCGGCGTCGGCGGCGGCACCGGCATGATCTGCCACGAGTTCAAGGGCGGGATCGGGACGTCGTCCCGCGTCGTCGCGTCGGACCGCGGCGGCTGGACCGTCGGCGTGCTCGTCCAGGCGAACTACGGACGGCGCGGCCTGCTCCGCGTCGACGGCGTTCCCGTCGGCGAGGCGATC
>JBGPDX010000073.1:0-10981 GCA_041482475.1 Candidatus Limnocylindria bacterium
CCGCCGCCGGATCCTCGTGGCCCGCCTCGTCCGTCGCGACCGCGAGCACTTCGTAGTCTCCTTGCGCCAGCCCGGCGGTATCGAGGATGACCTCGTACGGCGCGCGCGTGACGGAGGTACCGAGCGGCCGCCATTCGGTGTAGCCGGGCCCGAACACCAGGAACTGCACGGATGCGACGTCGGTGTCGGGGGTGACGGCGAGGATGTGGAGGGGCTTGTCGAAGCGCGTCCCGTTCGCCGGCTGCGTGATGACGGCGTGCGGTGGACGGTTGTCGAGCGCGCGGCAGACCTCGTTGGAGGCCACGGACATGTTGCCGGCGCCGTCGAGGGCCACGATGCGGTAGCACTGCCGGCCGTCGGGCATGTGGGCGTCGTCGTAGGTCGGTCCGGGCACCGTGTAGGCGCGGAGGCTCCCGAACGCGATGCCGGTCGTGTTGGCCAGGATGCCGTTGCGATACACGAGGTACCCCACCACGTCCGCGGAGGCGCTCGGCTCCCAGCGCGACGTGAGCGTGTCGCTCGCCGCGGCCGAGACCGCGACCTCGACCAGGACCGGAGGAGCGGGCGCTTGCGTGTCGACGACGACCGGCACTGTCGCGCGTGCGCGGTTCCCCGATTCGTCGTCGGCCTCGACGGCGATCACGTAGGGCCCGTCGGTGGCCGCGATCCAGGTCCCGAGCGTCCCCGCGCTCACCGGCCGCGTCGACCGTGCCAGAAGCGTGAACGAGAGCGGGTCCGTTCCGGCCCCGACGAGGAGGCGATACTCCTTGAAGTCGCCCGGGCTGAAGGCGGACCCGCGCACGTCCACCTCGCCCGCCACCCTCTCCCCCGCCACCGGACGCAGGATGCCCACGATCGGCGGGGTCAGGTCGACGCGGGCGGTCACCGCCGCGGGCGCGCTCGCGTTGCCCCCGCGGTCGACCGCGGCCACCGTGTAGCGGTAGAGGCCCTCGGGACGCTCACGATCGGTGTACGCCGGCGTCGTGAGGATCTCCGGGGTGAGGCTCTGGCCGTCTCGCGTGATCCGATACCCCGCGAGGTCCGACTCCGCGCCGGCGTTCCAGGTGAGGGTCACGATCGCCGCGCTTCCGCCCGGCGTGACGGCGGCGGCAAGGCCGTTCGGGGCAGCGGGCGGCGTGTTGTCGACGACGACACTGCGCAGGCGTGTCTGCACCTGGCCCGCGCGATCGGCCACCGACAGCTTGAGGGTGAACGGCCCATCCGGACCGGGCGGCGCCCACGTGGCCAGCGCGCCGTTCTGGACTTCGGCCGTTCCGGTGGCGACGGGCAGCCAGTCGACGGCAGTGGTGGCCGCTCCCGGCGCCGCTTCGAGCGTCCACGTCTCGAGAGTCGCGTCGGCGGCGGTCCCCGTCACCGTCGCGCCGGCCTTGACGTAGTCCCCTTCGCCGGGCGCCGCGATCTCCGCCACCGGCAACGTCCCGTCGAGGATCACGGTGAGGCGTGCCTCGCCGGACTGGCCCGCGCGATCGGTCCCCACGAGCCGCAGCGTGTACTCGCCGTCCGGGATGGAGGCGGCGCTCCAATGGCCGAGGAGGAGCGCAGCTCCGGTGGCGGTCCCGCGCGCGATCTCCGTGAACGACGCGGGCCGCGCGCCGGCACCGAAGGAGAGCACGGACTGCTCGAGGCTCACGTCCTGGACGAGGCCGGTCACGTCCACGGGGTCCGCTCCGCGACGCAGGACGGCGCCCGGGCGCGGAGACGAGAAGGCGACGCTGGGGGGGACGGAATCGACGGTGACGGGCACGGCGAGGTCGGCGCGGTTCTCCGCGGCGTCCTCCGCAGAGACGACGAGCACGTAGGCGCCATCCGAGAGTCCCGCCAGCGAGGCGAGGTCGAAATCGTTCCGGTTCTGGCTGCCGCGTGAGAGGCCGATGGGAGCGCCGCTCGCCGGGCGCGCGTCGACGACGTAGGACGCGAGGTGCGCGTCGTCCACTCGCCCGTGGACCATGGCGTCGCGCATCACGAACGCGCCGGACGCCGGACGGTCGAGCACGATCGCGGGCGGCGCTCGATCCACCGTCACACCCGCCGCCGCCTCCTGCGCCGCGCGCAGGCCGGCCAGGTCCTCGACGCGGATGAGCACCGCGTGGTCGCCGTCGGGCACGGCAGTGGCGCCGTCCGATCGCCCGTCCCACACCTGGGCGTAGACGCCGGCGGGATGCTCGACGCCGGCCTCGAGCGTGCGGAGGACCTGACCCTGGGCAGCATCCTTGACGACGAGCGAGACCCGCCCCGGCGCCTTCAGCTCGTATGTGATCGTGGTCGTCTCGCGGCGGCCGTCCCCGTTGGGCGAGAAGATCGCCGGCACCGCGCCCAGACGGGCGAGGACGTCGCTCGGCCGCAACGTGACGGGCACCAGGACCTCCGTCCGGTTCTCCGCCCGGTCGGCCGCCACCAGCCGCAGGGTCGCGACGTCGTCGCTGGCGGGCGCGTCCCAGTGACCGAGGGCTCCGGATGGCACCTCGTACGCGCCGCTCCCGATCGTCGCCCACGACGTGGCGTCCGGCCCGACGGCGACGGACAGCTCGTACGAGGCGAAGTGCACGTCCCGCGCGCGGCCGAGAGCATCCACGGAAACTCCCACCACGGCTCCGGCGGCGGGGCTGTCGATCTGCGCAATCGGTGGCGTGAGGTCGATCTCGACGGGCACGGTCGATGTCGCGCTACGTCCGCAGCCGTCCGTGGCCGAGACGGCCACCCGATAGATGCCCTCGGCGAGGGCCTCGCCCGCGGAGCCGCGGCCGTCCCAGGCGAGCGGGATGTCGGTGGCGCCGTAGTCGCGCTCGGAGACGAGCGTCCGCACGGTGCGGCCGTCCGCGGCCCGGACGACGGCGGTGACGCGCACGGACTGGGCCGTCCGGACCAGGACGGTCGTGTCGTCGGCATGACCGTCGGCGTTGGGCGAGAACACCGGCCGCGACACGGACACGATCGAGAACGCCGGCGGCTCGCGCGTCAGGACGAACGACCGCTCGACCGTCGATCGGTTCCCGGCCCGATCGCACAGGGTCAGCCTGACCGCGTACTCGCCCGACGGGAAGTCGGCGACGTCCCACGCCAGCGGGACAACGACGCCGCTCGGGACGGACGGGCCCTTGCCGCACGCCTCGTCCAGGCAGACCCGCTTGAGCGGGCGCCACTGGCCGCCGCTCGGGCGCAGCTCGGCGGAGACGTCCAACCGCGGCGAATGGTCGGCCGCCTGCAGGACGACGGTCAGGGTCGAGGCCGTCGCGCTGGCGTCGGTGGACACGCACATCGACGCGCCGTCCGTGGGCTGCAGGATCTCGGCGGCGGGCGGTGTGCGGTCGATCCAGACGGTCGTCGAGACGTTCAGCGTCGCGTCCGGGAACTCCGGGCTTCTGACCGTTCCGACGATCGGCAGCTCGCCCTCCGGCCGGCCCGTCACGTCGACGACCACGTGCCGGGAGAACCGGCTGGGATTCGGGACGGAGAACAGCGGAACCGGCGGATCCGCGCCGAGACCGATCGCCACGTCGGCGCTCGTCGACCTCCCGCCGCTCATGGATACGCTGCCCTTCAGCAGGAGGGGCACGCGAGCGGGCGAAGACGCCTCACAGGGGAGGCTCTCCTGGGTGATGTCCAGATCGAAGAGCGCGGACCCTTGGGGACACACGGGGAACATCCTCGAGAGCTGCCAGCAGGCGCCGTCGTCTGCGTAGACCTTCCCGTCGAAGTCGGCGGCACTGGCCACGATGCCGAGCGGGCTCTTGCCCTTCTTGAGCGGGCACACCGCGGCCGGCGGACCCACGAACGTCTGCCGGAACACCTGCGCTCCGGTGCGGGGGTCCGTCTCCACGAGCTCCATGGGCGTCGACGGTTGGACGAAGTGATTGCCGAAGACGTCGTCCCCGAAGACCTCGAACGACGCCCGCGCCAGCGGCCGCGAGATGTCGGCGAAGAGCTCCACCGTGTACTGGAGGAGCCAGTCGCTGATCGGCTTCGTATCCACTCCCAATTGCATCAGCGACTCGCAGGGGCGGAACCGGAACTCCTCCGACGAGAGCTCTCCGGATTGGCCGGGTCCCACGAAGCGGCCCTGGTGGACCTTCGTCAGGTCCAGTCCCAGGTCCTTGAACCGGCCGAGCAGGGACGGGCCGTCTTCCGCAGGGGTCTGTTTCCACTCGCTCGTGCCTTCGAGCCTGTACTCGAAGCGGGCCGGCCCCTTCGGTGACCGCCGCGACTCCGCGCCCTGGATCGTCGTGTGGTTGGGGCTGAGCGCGTAGGGGTGGTCCGGATCGAGCGGAGCGAGCATCTGGGCCGGACAGGGCGCGTCCGCCGGAATGAAGGGCGACAGCACGCGCGCATCCAGGACGAAGATCCGCTCGTCGACCGGGAAGGTCGGCACGGTCGCCCGGTTGCCCGCGTAGTCCACGGCTTCGAAAACGCCGGCGAACACCCCGAGGTTGCCCACCGCCTCGTCGCGGTCGCGCCGGTCGGCCGGCCGCCCGTCCTGCATCAGGACGCGCGGAACACCGTGGTCGAGGACGATCGTGCCGTCGCGGTCGCGCTCGGGCTCGAATATCTGATCCGTGCCTGCGAGCGACGTGTCCGCGAGGTCCCAGGACTCGAGGTGGGGATCCACGACGTGCCAGACGCGGTCGGCGCGCATCACGGCCTTGTCCTGCCTCGGCACGTTGCAGACCTCGCCCTTGAGCCGCTCCGAACGCAGGTTCTCGTAGCGCCACGCGATCTCGGGCGGCGTTGCGTCCACCTCGATCCGGAGCGGGATCCCGTTCACGAACGCGGTATACCGCCCGTCCCGCACCACCGCCCCGCCCTCGTCGCGGCCGTCCCAGTTGAAAGACTGCGGGCCCGGGGAGGCGTAGTCGAAATGGAACGCACGCACGGTCGGGAGGCTGGCCTCGTCCCCCGCGTTCCGTGACGGCCCGACGATACGGACGTCGAGGTTCGTGGGCTCCATTACCAGGTAGTCGAACGTCACCGAGTCCTTGACGCCGTCGTCGGTCGGCGAGATCAGGAACTCCGTCTGGGTGAGGTTGGCGAGGACACCCGTGCGGTCCCACAGGACCAGGCGGGTCCGCCGCCGGACGTTGCCGGCACGGTCGAAGGCGCTGAGCCGGACGAGGAAGGTCCCGGACGACGGAGGGACCCAGGCGGCCAGGACGTCGTTCAGGACCGGGATCTCGGAGGCGCCGCCGATCGGATGCCACACGCCGGGCTCGTCCTGCCGGGCGTACTCGATCTGGAAGTGATCGAGGCTGCGATCGGCCACCGTGCCGCGGATGAGGACGCCGTCGTTGCCGGGAAGGCGGAGGACGTCGAACTCGGCGGTGAGGTTCTCGGCGGTGACGGCGGCGAAGAGGTCGTAGTCGTGCCCCGGGCAGACCGACCCGGGAATGTCGGAGCCGCTCGACGTTCCCTTGTAGTACGTGAATCCGGTGACGCGCGGCGACAACTCGGCCCTGAAGTTCAGGAACGGCATGATCGACGTGCCGTCCTCGTTCGCGACGTCGATCCTGTTCTCGACGAAAGCATCTTCGTAGAGCAGGCGTGTTCCATCCGGCGACCACACGACTCGCTGCGGCCGGGCGGCCTCCATCCACGCCAGCGGGCTCGGGGCGCCGGTGTCCGGGTCGACCACGTACCGTATGGTCGGCACGCATCCCTCGCCGCAGCCGTTCGAGAAGTCCACCACGATCTGGCCGTCGCCGCGCCACGCGCTCGGGCCGAGGAGGACGGCATCCCCGGAGGGAGACGGGATGCGGCGGATCTCGCGGCCGTCCCGCCCCAGGATGAGGGTTCCCGCGGGCACGGCCATCGCGAGACGGGAGCCGTCAGGCGACCAGACGGGCAGGCTGCGGACGTCGTCCGGGAGCCTCGCCACCATCGAGCCGTCCCTGCGGAGGATCTGGTCCGGCGTCGCGATCAGCTGCCCGTCGGGAGACCAGGCGCCCCGGTACTGCGAGGACTCGATCGTCCGCCGCGCGCCCGTCGTGAGGTCGATCGCCATCAGATCGAATTGGTTGTCACCCACCTCGCCGACGATCAGCACGTCGCGCCCGTCCGGCGAGACCGGCGCGGCGTCGGAGATGAACCGACCGTTCCGGAGTGGGCCGTCGACGTTCACGAATGCATACGAGCCGTCGAGCCCGACCCGAACGATCTGCGGGGCGCCGAGCGCGTCGCTGGACAGCAGCAGGACTTCGTCCTCCGCCGGCATCCACGTGATGTCCCCGATCGAGCCAGGCGCGAGCCCGCAGGTCAGGTTGAACCCGGCGGCCAGCCGGCCGCTCCCCGCGGAGTCGTGCAGCGTGCTGCGGTTGGTGTCCACGACGGCCTGGATGCGGCCGAGCACGGCCTGGCCGGCCCCGAGGAGCGTCAGGGTATAGATGCCGTCCCCGACGATCGCGCCACGATCGTCGCGGCCGTCCCAGGCCACGGACCCGACGGCGGGGCCGTCGCGGGCGAGCGTGCGGACGGTCCGGCCGCGCGTGTTCGAAACGACGACCGTCACCGGCCCCGCCACGCGGTACGCGAGCAGCGTCTCGTCCTTGACGCCGTCGCCGCTGGGCGAGAAGAACGGCTCGGTCAGGTAGAGGTCCGCGTCCTGGACCGCGACCGAGCGCCGCACGACGTTGTTCCCCTCGTCCGCCTCGACCACGACGCCGGCGGGATCGGCGACGAGGCTCAAGGTCCGCGGGCCTCGAACCGCGGGCGTCCACAGGAGCGACAACGTGACCGACTCCCCGGGGGCGAGCGGCGGGACCCCGATGGTGGCGATCTCCGATCCGCCGATCGGCTCGCCGTCGAGCGCGGTGAGCGCGCTCTCCGTGCTGGGCTGGCCGCCGAGGTTGCGCACGGTCGCCTCGATGCTGACCGCCTCGCCCGCCCGAGGATACGCGGGGTCGAGCCGCACATCGGCGGCCGCGAGGACGAGGTCGGGCCGGCCGACCACCGCCACCGGCCGGAACGCGCGGTTGTCGGTCTCGTCGTACTCGTCGACTTCGCCGGCGGCGTCGGCGACCACGAATACGCCCTGGCTGCCGCGCACGTCCAGGACCCGGTCGATCGACGCGACCGTGGTCTCGCCCGCGGCCAGGCCAGAGATCCTCGACTCCCCGATCGCCGTCCCGCCGGCATCGGGATCGTCGCGGAAGAAGCGAACGGTGAACGGCGGCGCGGCCACGATGGAGGTGTTGCTGACGCGGGCCGAGATCGTGACGCTCGCCCCTTCGCGCGGCGCCGGGGGATCGAACGCGATGTCGGATCCGGTGAGCCGGAGGTTGGTCTGGCCGGACGGACGGACCCGCACGGCCAGGCCGACCTCGTTGTTCGTCTCCGACAGCTCCGGCAGCGTCTGGAACGGATCGACGCGGACGACGAGCGACAAGGGGTCTCCGACCTGCGACGCCGTCCAGCCGAGCGTCGCGACCGTGCTCGAGCCGGCAGCGACGACGAACCGCGTCTCGGTCAAGCGGGCCACGCCGTCGGTGCCCTGGAGGCCGAGCTGGACGACGACGTCCGAGGCGTCGGCCGTGCCGTGGTTGTGCACGACCGCCGTGACCGTGAGGCGCTCGCCCACGACGAGGTCGGAGGCGGAGGACGTCACGTCCGCGGACGCGATCTCGAGGTCGAGCGTGTTCGCGGGGTCGAGCAGGACGGCGGAGGCGCGGTTGTTCGTCTCGTCTGCTTCGACGAGGAGGCCGGCGGGATCGGCCACCGCGACGAACGGGCGCGCCCCGCGGCTGGCCACGGTGGCCGAGAACAAGAGCGTCGTCGCAGAGCGCGGCGCCAGGTCGACGGGCAGTTCGGCGATCGGAGCGCCGGTGGGCGGATCAACGTCGTACAGGGCCACCGTCGATGTCGCGCGCTCGCGTCCCAGGTTGCGCACCAGGGCGCGCGCCTCGATCAACTGCGGCAGGCGCGTCAGGGTCGCGGGCGAGAGGGTCAGGGCCGCCACCTCGAGGTCGGGCCCGGCAGGGGCGGCGTCCGTCACGCGCACGGGGACGGAGGTCTCGTTGTCGGTCTCGTCCGTCTCCGCGATGCGATAGTCGGCGTCGGCGGATGCGAAGAGGACGGAGTCCCCGCGCGCGCCCGTCGTGTCCCAGGAGACGGCGACCGTCGCCGACTGGCCCACGGCCAGGCCGGGCAACATCGCCTCGCCGATGACGCGTCCGCCCAGGCGCGGGTTCCCGCGCACGACGCGCACCACGCTGGGGGCCGCCGGCTTCTGCCCGACGTTGGTCACGGTGAGGGCGACCTGGACGGTCTCCCCCTCCTCGGGCGGGTAGGGCGAGACCACGAGATCTCCGGGTCGCACGACCAGGTCGGGCAAGAACCCATCGACCCTGAGCGCCCGCGAGGTGACGTTGTCGTCCTCGCGCGATTCCGGGACCTCCTGGTCGGCATCGGCGACGACGAAGAGCGCGTGGAGGCCCGCGCGATCCGTGGTCGCGAGATCGAACGCAACCTCGGCCTCGCCACCGGGATCGAGGGGTGGGACGCTGGTCTCGCCGACGGCGTGCCCCTCGCGCGGGTCGCCGTCGTAGAGGCGGGCGTGGGTGGCCGGCGCGCCCGCGCGCCCCTGGTTGCGGATGGTGGCGGTGACGTGGACGGTCTGTCCTTCCTGCACCGCCGCGGGATCGACGACCAGGCGATCCGCCGGCACCACCAGGTTGGCGGCCACGCCCTGGCCCAGCGCGCCGAGCACGAGCGCGGTCTCGTACCGGCTGCCCTGCCAGCTCCCGTCCGGAAGCTGGCGCGCCTGGAGGAACGCGATCGCGCGGTCGATGCTGGCCGGCGGGGCGCCGGCTCGGAGCAAGCCGTCCAGGGCGAGCGCCGTCGAATACGGCGTGCTCGGGCTCTCGCCGAAGCCGCCGTCGGCGTTCTGCCGCAGAAGCAACGTGGAGAGCCCGCCGGCCAGCAGGGCCTGCGCCTCGGGAAGGGCCGACCAGTCCTCGAGGGCCAGGAGCACCGAGGCCGTCGAGACCGTCGAGGGCTGGGCCTGGGGACCAGGCACGAACGGCCAGCCACCCGACGGTGCGCGCAGGGCGCCGAGCGCGGAGAGGCCGCCGCGCACGGCATCACCGGGCGGCTGCTCGAGCGCGCGCAGCGCGCTCAGGGCGAGCGCGGTGTCCAGCGGGTCGCTCGCGTATCCGCGCCCGGCCCCGAAGCCGCCGTCGGCGTTCTGGAGCGCGAGCAGCTCGGCGGCCAGGGAGGCGCGCGCGCTCGCCGCCAGCCCGCCCGTCGCCCGCGCGATCGCGCGGCGCGCGAGGAAGTCGAGGCTCTCCACATGGACACCCGCCGCCCACGCCTGCCCGCCCAGGTACGGTCCGCCCGTCTCGCCCAGGACGGCCAGCGCCTGCAGTACCGCCGCGGTGTCGCGGACCGCGGTCGCCGGCGAATCCCGCCAGCTCCCGTCCGGGGACTGCTGGGCGAGGAGCCATTCCCGCGCGCGCTGGAGGTCGGGAGCGGGCGCGGCCGGGAAGCCCGCGGTCTCCGCAAGCGTGGTGTCCGCGACGGCGAGGCCGCGGGTGAGCGCGAAGAAGTGCCCGGCGAAGGCCTGCCGGATGCGGTCCACGGCGTCGAGGTCCTCGGTATCGGGCTCGACTCCGGGCCGGGTGAGGAAGACGAAGCCGACCCGGAACGTCTTCGGCGACGCCGCCTGGTCCGGGCGGCGCGCCCCCTCCGCGGAGACGACCTGGGCGATGTCGATCGTCTCCGGGGTCGCGGTGACGCGCGTCCCCTCCGCCGGGACCTCGTCCGGATCCAGGTCGGTCCCGCGCAGCAGCGTCATCGGCTTCACGCGGTCGGGACCGACGAGGCCGAGCAGGTACAGGTCGAGCGGGGAATAACCGTCGAGCACGCGTCCGGCGGTGAAGGTGCCGTCGCCCACCGGCACCCAGTCCGCGCCCTTCATCACCGAGGCGTCGGAATCGAGCGTGGCACGCCAATGCCCGTGCCCGTCCAACAGGTCGGACGAGACCTGGCCCGTGGCGTCGCGATAGTGCGCGTAGGCCAGCCACTGGTGCCCCATCTCGTGGGCGAGGACGGCCAGCGTGTCACGGAAGCCGGCCTCGCCCGGGACCGCGCTCAGGGGGACGCCGGGCCGGAGCTGGAGGGGCGCCCGCCCATAACGAGCGACGTTCGCCATGTCGACGTATCCGAGGAGGCGCGCGGGGCTGCCGAAGAGGTCGCCGTTGTCGGCGACGAGCGAGCCGTTGCCGCGGACGTCGTTGCGGACGAGGTTGTGGAAGGCGATCGCGTTCGCGCCGTCCGCGTGCGTGTCGAACTCGAAGTTGGTGAACACGACCAGGAAGTCGTAGAGGTCGCCGTGGGTCCGGTAGAAGCGGCGCGCCACCGGCGCGCGCGCGGCGTAGTTCGGCGTCCCATCGGGGTCGGTCGCGTCGTAGCTCGAGCCGTCGTGCTCGATGACGGCGATGGCGCCGACGTCGCGCGTGATCCCCGAGCCCGTCTCCGGGAGCGGCGCGATCCCCGCGGCCTGCTCGCGCATCCGGCGAGCGGCGGCGACGGGGTCCCCGCCCTCCGCCGCGGTCGCGGGCGCGGGCGCGGAGGCGCCGATCAACAAGGAGAGAGCGAGGGCGGCGCACCGGCCGCGCGCAAACCACCCGAATTCGGTCGGGTATGGCCGACTCGATCGCACCTCGAACTCCATGGCCCAGGAGGGATGGAAGCGGGGGTGCCCTGAGTCGACCAGGGCTCCTCCCGGAGGAGGCCCCCATCCGCATCAAACGGTCGCGGAGTTTACGTACCCCTGTCAGCCGCTGTCAAACGTCTGTGACAGTTTCTGTGAATGTCCTATGCGGTGCGATCTGTGGTGGCCTCAGTTCGGGAAGAACTCGGCCTGGAGGTTCCCGAACCAGAAGACGTCATTGGCATCGGCCCCGAAATTCATGATCCCGTTGAGGTAATACGTGTAGCTCCCCGCGGTCACGGGGAAGACGTTGGCGATGGAGAG
>JBGPDX010000074.1:0-10873 GCA_041482475.1 Candidatus Limnocylindria bacterium
GACGATCGTCGTCGCCCTGTCGGTCCTCATCGCCATCTCGGCCGGGATCGTCAGCGACATCCCGACGTTCCGCGAGGTCGGCGGGCTCATCGGGACGACCGTGTCGGCCGTGTTCCTCCTCGTCATCGGGCTCATCAACCTCGTCGTCCTGATCGATATCTACCGGATGTTCCGGCGGGTGTCGCGTGGCGGCACCTACGACGAGCAGAGCCTCGAGGACTTCCTCAACAACCGGGGCCTGCTGGCACGGATCTTCCGGCCGATGCTGCGGCTGATCCGGACGAGCTGGCAGATGTACCCGCTGGGGGTCCTGTTCGGGCTCGGGTTCGACACGGCCAGCGAGGTCGCGCTGCTGGGGCTGGCCGCGACCTCGGGCGCGAGCCACATCCCCGTGGCGTACATCCTGATCCTGCCGGCCCTGTTCGCCGCCGGCATGTCGCTGGTCGACGCGACCGACGGGATCCTCATGCTGGGCGCCTATGGCTGGGCCTACATCAAGCCGATCCGGAAGCTCTACTACAACCTCAACATCACCCTCATCTCGGTGATCATCGCCTTCGGAATCGGCGGCATCGAGGCGCTGGCGGTCATGGCCGACCGGCTCGGCCTGCGGGGCGGCATCTGGGACTGGGTCGCCAATCTTGACTTCGGCCTGCTCGGCTTCGCGATCGTCGCCGTGTTCGTCCTGAGCTGGGGGATCTCGACGGCGATCTACCGCTGGAAGCGCTACGACGACCTGCCCGTCGACGGGTCGCATGCGGGGGCTTCGACGCCGGCCTGAGGGCCGGCCGGCCGGCCGGCCGGAGGCTCGGACCCGTCAGGCTCGGACCCGTCAGATTCCCGCCGGGCAGGAATCCCGCGGCCGGAAGGCGTCAGATTCCCGTGGGGCGGGAGCGAGGCAGGCAGCGACCGGCAGATTCCCGTGGGGCGGGAATGGCCGGGGCCGGGAGCCGTCAGATTCCCGCCGCGCGGGAATTTGACGCGTGCGGGAAGCGGAATGGGTGGCGGCGGCGTGATTTCGATGACAACGCGCCGCCATGCTCCCGTGGGGCCGGAATTTGACGATTTGCGCCAATGTGCCGCCCGACGTGCGGCGATCTGCCGCCGCGGGGACCGGCACAAGCGCTGGGGCCGAGAGTACTGTCGAGCCTGCGCGCTCCCCGGCCCCGAGCGGGCTATAGCCACCTGCAGCGGGCCACCGGTAGGGTAGCCGCCAGGCCATCGGCCGTGGATCAGCGGCCGTCGAGGGTGCTGGAGGGTATTCGTGATCGGCCACCGCCGCCTCCTCAACGGCCTCGTCGTCCCGGCCGTCCTGGCCGCGCTGCTCGCCTCGAGCGGCGTCGCCGCCGCCGGCCGCGTGGCCACGGCCCGCCCACAGAGCGCCGCGCTGACCGCCGATTTTCCCGTCGGCTGGGAGGGCTTCCACACCTACGCCGAGATGTCCGCCGACATCGCCGCGGTTGCTACGGCTCACCCGGACATCGTCAGCGAGTTCAGCATCGGCAAGAGCTACCAGGGACGGGACATCCTGGCGGTCAAGATCAGCGACAACGTCAACGTCGACGAGAACGAGCCCGAGGTCCTGTTCGACGGCCTCCATCACGCGCGCGAGCACATGTCGGTGGAGATGACCCTCGCGATCATGCACTGGCTCGTCGACGGCTACGGGACCGACTCGACCACCACCCGACTCGTGAACAGCCGCGAAATCTGGATCGTGTTCTCGGTCAACCCCGACGGTGCCGAGTACGACATCGCCGGCGGGCGGTACCACTTCTGGCGCAAGAACCGCCAGCCGACACCCGGCAGCGCGTACATCGGCACGGACCTCAACCGCAACTACGACAACCACTGGGGCTGCTGCGCGGGCGCCAGCGCGAACCCGGCGAGCGACTTCTACCGCGGGCCGAGGGCCTTCTCGGCCCCCGAGACGCGCGCGATGCGCGACTTCATCAACAGCCGAATCGTGAACGGTCGGCAGCAAATCCGGACGGCGATCACGTTCCACACCTCCGGCCGGCTGATCCTCTGGTCCTACGGCTACACCCGGACGGACGTTCCGGCCGACATGACGTCCGCCGACCACGCGGTCCTCGTCGCCATGGGCAGGCACATGGCATCGCTCAACGGCTACAAGCCCGAGCAGGCGAGCGACCTCTACATCGACTCGGGAACGGAGCGCGACTGGGAGTACGGCCGCCATCGGATCTTCGCCTACACCTTCGAGCTGACGCCCGGCGGGGCATACCCGGACGACTCCCAGATCGGGCCCGAGACGCGGCGCAACCGCTCGGCCATCCTCTACCTGATCGACCAGGCCGCCTGCCCGTACGCGGCCATCGGCCAGGCGCAGACCTACTGCGGCCCGTTGTGGGACGACTTCGAGGTGGGTCGCGGCTGGAAGGTGAACCCGAACGGCACCGACACGGCGACGTCCGGGACCTGGGAATCCGGCAATCCGGCCGGGACGTGGGCCGGCGGCCCGCGGCAGCTGGGCACGACGACGAGCGGCTCCGCGGATCTCGTCACCGGCAGGGCGGCCGGCCGCCATGTCAATTCCAATGACGTCGACGGCGGCAGCACGACGGTCCATTCGCCGGACTTCACGCTGCCGGTCGGCGGCACCTACGCCGTGAAGTTCCGCTACTACTTCTCGCACGGCACGAACTCGGACCGGCACGATGCGCTGCGGGTCGAGATCATCCGCGACGACGGCACCGAGGCGACCCTCCTCCGCGAGTACGGCAGCACGCGCGACGACCTCGCTGCGTGGGCCACGGCCAACATCGCGATCCCGGCGACGTTCGTCGGCAGCACGTCCCACCTGCTCTTCGAAGCCGCGGACGGCGGCACCGACGGGCTGGTCGAGGCGGGGATCGACGACGTGTCCGTCATGCGGGTCGGCCCCTGACGACGGACGCACCCGGCCAGCGGGCCGAACAAGACGACGGAACGCCCCCGGCGCACGCCGGGGGCGTTCGAACGTTTGGACGAAGGCGGGCTAGAACCGCTGGGAGCCGACGCCCTGGGCCCCGATCCCCTCGGGTAGCGAGCCGGGCCCGACGCCCACTCCTGTCTGGCGCTCGGTGTTGTCGCCGGCGAACGGCTCGCCGTCGACCGGCGCGCGGAGCGCATCGGGAAAGGCTGCCGCGGACGCGTCGTCGTCGCCGTCGCTCGAGCCGCTCTTGCGCCAGCGATCGACCCGGCCGCGGGCGTCCTCGACGAGGCCGCCGATCCGCGGGCCGGTGACCGTCGAGCTGGCCAGGAACCAGCCGATGAACAGGCCGGCCAGCATCCCGAAGAAGACGAACGGCAGGGGCGACGGGACCGATCGGCGCGGTAGCGCCTTGTCGAGGTCGCGACCGGTCTTCGACAGCTCCTTGCCGGCCCTGGCGAGCTCCTTCGAGATGGCCGACCGCTTCGGCAGCTCGATCTTCGGCAAGTGCACGTCGGGCATCGCCCGCTGGATGTCCTCGCGGCTCATGTCCCGCAGGCCCTCGGGCAGGTTGAAGTCCGGCAGATGGACTTCGGGGAGTGAGATGTCGGGCATCGTTGCAGCCTCCTCCGGCACAGTCGTCGTCAGCGACATGATCGCAGCCGCACCGTCACGATCCGACCCCGCCATGGCGTGTCCGGGTTGCAGCGGCATCGCATCCGCTGGCGCGACTACGCCGCGACCCCTCCAGGCGTGCGGGAAGTAACCGGTCGGTGTACTGACACAGGGTACTCGTATCATCCGCGGGTGAGTCCATCGCAGTCGATCCCGGCAGGGCGGACGATTTCGGCCGCGGTTGCCCGCCGCTTCCTCGTCAACCGCCACCTCCTCGCCCCACCGCGCTCGTTGCCGGCCGAGCCGACGAGCGTCCTGCGCGTGTTCGACCGGCTGGGTTCGATCCAGTTCGATCCGCTCGAGGTCGCCGGCCGCAACCACGATCTGGTCCTGCTGGCCCGCGTCGCCGGCTATGAGCGCGACTGGACCGACCGCCTGCTGTACCAGGATCGGCTGCTGTTCGAGGCCTACAACAAGGGCCTCAGCCTGCTGCCGACGAGCGAGCTGCCGTGGTACCGGCTGACCTGGGACCGGGCGCGCGAGGATCACGACGGGGGCGCCTTCGACACGCATGCGCCGCTCGTCGAGGAGCTGCTGGCGCGGATCAGGCGGGACGGTCCCCTGAGCTCGACGGACGTCGAGCCACGCGCCGCGATCGACTGGTACTGGCGGCCGACGAACCAGGTCCGCGCCCTCCTCGAGGCGCTGGCCGAGGCGGGCATCCTGGGCCTCGCCAGGCGCGACGGGAACCGTCGGGTCTACGACCTGGCGGAGCGGCTCTTCCCGGTGGCGCTGCTCGACGAGCGCCGACCCGAGCGGGAGCAGCGGCGCCATCGCCTGCTGTCGCGCTATCGCGCCCATGGGCTCCTGGGCCGCTCGGGCAGCGCCGAGATCTTCCTGGGCACGGCGCCGTCCGCCGCGCCGTCCGTCGACTCCAGGCACAACCGCGAGGCGACCGCGACGCGAGGCGAGCTGCTGGCCGAGCTGATCGATGACGGCTGCCTGGTGCCGGTCTCGGTCGACGGCGTTCGGGGCGATCGCTTCGTCCTGGGCGAGGAGATCCGGATGCTCGATTTGGCCGCGTCGGAGGTCGAGGCCGGGGAACCGCCGGCGGGCGTCGCCCCCGGGGTCGCCTTCCTGGCACCACTCGATCCGTTCGTCTGGGACCGCCCACTGCTTCGACCGCTGTTCGGCTTCGACTACATCTGGGAGGTCTACGTCCCGGAGAAGAAGCGGCGCTGGGGCTATTACGTCCTGCCAATCCTCTCCGGCGACCGGCTCGTCGGCCGGATCGAGCCGCGCTTCGACCGGCGGACCGGAAGCCTCCGGATCCTGGGCCTGTGGTGGGAGGACGGCTTCGATCCGCTCGCCGACGAGGCGTTCGTCGGCGCGTTCGCCCAGGCCCTGGAGGCCCACCGCCGGTTCGGTCGTGCGCACCGGGTCGTCCTCCCCCGCTCGATCCGTCATCGCCCGTTCGTGGCCGCGCTCAGGGCGCGGCTCGACGTCAGCCGCTGAGCGTGACGGTCGCCCCCGAGCAACGGGGGCGGTGCTGCGCCAATCGTCCGAGTCGACGCGATGCACCGCTGACGACCGCTCCGGACAGTTCCGGACGGCCTGTGGGAGGATGCAACGCCGAGCGCGAACGACAGAATCGGAGGACGCGATGGCTGCCATCAGACGAGCCGAGGCGACCTGGTCCGGCGATCTACAGAACGGCAAGGGCACCGTCAGCGCGGTGACCAGCGGGGCGTTCGCCCAGCTCCCGGTGTCATGGGCCGCACGGACCGAGACGGCGGACGGACGGACGAGTCCCGAGGAGCTGCTCGCGGCGGCCCACGCTGCGTGCTTCTCGATGGCGTTCTCCAACGGCCTGGCGAAGGCCGGCCACCCGGCCGAGCGCCTCGACGTCGCGGCCGAGGTGACCTTCGACAAGGCCGACGCGGGATGGCGGGTGAGCCGGAGCGCCCTGACGGTGCGCGGCCGCGTCCCGGGCATCTCCGCCGCCGACTTCCGGGCGGCGGCCGAAGCGGCGAAGGACGGCTGCCCGATCTCGCAGGCACTCAAGGGCAACGTCGAGCTGTCGGTGCAGGCGGCCCTGGAGGGCTAGGGGCCCGAGTCTCAGGCGACGGTCAGCAGCCGCTTCGGATTCGCGACGGTCATCGTCTCGATCTCGGCCTGTGACACGCCGGCCTGGCGCAGCCGCGGCAGGAACGTCTCGGCCAGGTAGACGTAGCCGTTGCCGTCGTACCGCTTGAGCTGGCTGTTGTGGCAGACGTCCTGCGACAGCAGGACGCGCTCGGCGTGGCCTCGCTGCAGCAGCTCACACAGCAGCTCGACGATCCGACCCTCGCCGTGGCGCTCCTGCGGCGTGAACGACATGCCCAGGAAATCGAACTCGACGCTGGCGCCGCGGCCGACGATCTCCAGGTAGTGGTCGAGCGATGGGTACGAATCGGCGTGGCCGATGACGACCCGCGCGGGATCCGCGCTCTCCTCCTCGAAGATCCGCAGCTGGGCAAGGCCCACGTTTGACATGACGGCGTGGGTCGTGATCGCGAGGCCCGTCCGGCGAGACGCTCGTGCCGCGGCCCGGTGGACCCGCTCCTCGAGCGCGGAGACCCACGGCTTGTCGGTGCCGATCTCGCCGATGATCCCGGGCCGGATGCCGCTCTCCCCCACCCCGTCGGTCGCCTCGCGAACGAGCTCGTCGGCCAGATCGTCGACGGACCGCCGGTCGATCCGGGCTTCGGGCGGGTAGTAGGCCTCGCGGTACCAGCCACTGCCCATCACCATGTTCAGCCCGGTGGCCTGCGAGATGCGGACCAGCCATGCCGGGTCGCGGCCGACGCCCGGCAGGGTCAGGTCGACGAGGGTCGCCCCACCCACCGCCCGGAACCGGCCGAGCTCCTCGACGATCAGCGGCTCGTCGCGAGTCAGCTCCCAGTAGTCCCACCGGCCGGCGACGTGCCACAGGCTGATCGCGGTGTGCTCGTGCGGCAGGGTCAAGCCCAGTCCGGCGGGGTCGATGGGACCGCGGACGGTCAGGGCGCGACCGCGATTCGCGTCGCTCACGAGGCCGCGCGACGAGCGGGCAGGCGGGCCGACGGACAGGCCTGCGGCGGCGCCGGCCGGAATGGCTCGACGCCCGGCGAAGCGGCCGACGCGAAAGACAGCTCGAGCACGACGAGGAGAATAGTCTCTATCGTGGTGCCGACCAGCCATCGACGGGAGGCCGACAACCGATGCTCTTCTCCCGCTGGGGAAGGTTCGTCTACCGCCACCGCCGGCCCGTCGCCGTCATCGCCCTCGTCGTCGGGCTCGCCTCTCTGGCGTTTGCGTCGCGCACGGCCGGTGAGCTGAGCTCCGGCGGCTGGCTGGATCGCAACGCCCAGTCGTCGACCGTCGCGGATCGCGTCGCCACCGAGTTCGGGGCGGGCCGCAGCAACCTCATCGCCCTCTTCCGCGGCACGGGCGTCGACGCGGCCTCGCCCGACTTCCAGCGGGGCATCACGACGGCCCTTGCCGACGTCGCGCTCGACCCGCGGGTCAGCGGCATCGTTGGCTACGCTCAGACGGGCGACCGCCGCTTCATCTCCCAGGCGGACAACGCGTCCTATGTCGTCATCGAGCTCAAGCTGACGAACGAGGAGTCGGTCGATGCGGTCGACTCGCTGCGGGCGAAGATTCACCCGCCGGCCGGGCTGACCTACCAGCTGACCGGCTATGGACCGGTCACCCAGGACTCCGCCCGCCAGTCCGAGAAGGACCTTCAGCGGGCCGAGACGGTCTCCCTCCCGATCGCGGCGCTGATCCTCATCCTCGTCTTCGCGTCGATCGTCGCGGCCGGCATGCCGTTGCTCGTCGCCGGCCTCGCCATCCCCAGCTCGCTGGCGATCATCTATTTCGTTGCCCAGCAGGTCGAGATGAGCGTCTTCGTCCTCAACATCGCGACGATGCTGGGCCTGGCCCTGGCGATCGACTATTCGCTGTTCATCGTCAGCCGATTCCGCGAGGAGCTGCGGCGCGGGCGGTCCGTGGGTCAGGCCGTCGAGCGGGCCGTCGCGACAAGCGGCAAGGCCGTGGCCTTCAGCGGCCTGGCCGTCGCGATCGGATTGTCCGGGCTCCTCGTGTTCACCGCTCCGGCCCTGCGATCGATCGGCATGGCGGGCTCGATCGTCGTCTTCTGCTCCGTCTTCTTCGCGCTGACGTTCCTGCCGGCCGTCCTCGGCATGCTTGGCCACCGCGTCGATGCGCTGAGCCTGCAGCGCCTGTTCACCCGGATCCGGGGGCGATCCGCATCGACCGCCGTGCGATCCTCACGTTGGGAGGTCGTGGCTCGCACGGTCATGCGCCGGCCGCTCCTCTTCCTCGTCCCGACGCTGGCCATCCTGCTCGCCGCCGGCACCCCGTTCCTGCGCCTCCAGCAGGGCGTCCCCGGCGCGGAGATCTACCCGGCGGGCCTCGAGAGCCGCGACGCGTATGTCGCGCTCCAGACCGAGTTCGCGCCGGGCGAAACGACGCCGATCATCGTCCTGGCCGACGTCCACGGCTCGCCGACCGACCCGGCCAACGTCAGGGCGCTGGCCGACCTCGCGGCGCGGATCCAGGCGATCCCCGGCATCGCTCGCGTCGAGAGCCCGTTCCGCATCGCCGACCCGGCCACGGGTCAGACGATGCCGCCCGACGCCGTCGCCGCGTTGTACGCCACGCCACGCTCGCAGCTGCCGCCTGACGTCGCCGCGGCGCTCGACCGCCTCACGGCGATCTACGTCCGCGGTTCGACCATCCGCCTCGACGCGATCAGCCCGCTCGATCCCGCCAAGCCGGCCTCTGCCGCCCTCATCCCGGTCGTCCGGGCCCTGGATCCGGGTAACGGGATCAGCGTCCAGGTCGGCGGCTCGGCGGCCTTTGGTCAGGACTTCCTGGTGGCCCAGGCCGAACGCGCGCCGTGGGGCGTGGGGATCCCGCTCGTCGCCAGCGCGCTCATCCTGTTCCTCCTGTTCGGGTCGGCGGTGCTGCCGATCAAGGCCGTCCTCATGACGCTGCTGTCCATCAGCGCCAGCTTCGGTGCCCTCGTCTGGATCTTCCAGGAGGGTCATCTGGCGGACGCGCTGCACTTCAATCCGCTCGGCTACACCATCGCCGGCAACCCGATCATCATGTTCAGCGTGCTCTTCGGGCTGTCGATGGACTACGAGGTCCTGCTCCTGTCCCGCATCCAGGAGGCGTGGCGCCGAACCGGCGACAACGCGGCCTCCGTCGCCGAGGGCCTCGCCCGAACGGCGGGCATCATCACCGGCGCGGCGCTGGTCATGATCACCGTCTTCGCGGCGTTCGCACTGGCGGACGTCATCACGATCAAGAGCATCGGCGTCGGGATGGCGATCGCGGTGTTCATCGACGCCACGATCATCCGCGTCCTGCTCGTCCCGGCCACGATGCGGCTCCTTGGTGGCTGGAACTGGTGGGCGCCCGGATTCCTTGCCCGCTTCGTCGACAGGCTCGGCTTCAGCCACGTCGAGGACGACGAGCCCGACCGCCGACCGAAGCCGACGCCAGGCCTGGCCGAGGGCTGACGGACGGATGACCGCACCGAACACCCGCCGAACGGACCCGCCGCCTCCCGCCGGGTCGGCCACGCGTGGGTCCGCCGTTCGTGTCTACGGCTGGCAGTGGGGCCCGGACGAGCAGCGCCGTCCCGGGCTGCCATGGGTCGGCATCTTCCTGCTGGTCTTCGGCGGCCTGCTCCTGCTGGAGCGGTTCATACCGGCGTTGCGCTTGGCCGGCTCCGCGCTCCTGCTGGCCGTCGGCCTGGTGCTGCTGCTGCGCTGGCTCGTCGAGCGCGGCACCGCCTCGCTCTACGCGGGCGCGATCATCACCGCCCTCGCGCTACCGAGCACCCTCGAGGCGCTGGGCGTGGCCGGCGGCCCGGGGCTGGGCATGGTCTGCCTGGGACTGGCCTTCCTGTTGATCGCCCTCGTCCGCTGGACGAGCAGCGGCGGGATCGGCTGGCAGGCCTGGTTCGGGGCGATCCTCGCGGTCTACGGGCTGACCAGGCTGGCGATCCCCGACGTTGGCCAGGTGATTGTCCCGCTGCTCCTCGTGATCGCCGGCGTCCTGATCGTGGTCCGCGGAGCGGCGAGAGGCTGACCGCGGCGCGCGGAGAACACCGTGGGGCGTGTCAGACCGCGGCGGTCGACACCCCGCTCACGGCTTCGGCCACGGCGTCCCGCAGGGTGTCCGCGGTCCGCTCGAGCTCCGCGTCAGTGACGACGAACGGCGGCCCCAGCACGATGAGGTCGCCGTCGACGCCGTCGGCGGAGCCGGTGCTCGAGTAGACGATCAGGCCGCGGTTCCGGGCGCCCCGGACGATGGCTTCGGTGACGCGCGCGGCGCGCGGGAATGGGCGCCGCGTCGCGACGTCGGCGACCAGCTCGATCCCGACCAGCAACCCGGCGCCGCGGATCTCGCCGACCGCCGGATGGCCGCCCAGCCGCTGGCCGAGGAGCCCCCGCAGCCGCTCGCCCTTCGAGGCGCTGGCCTCGACGAGCTGCTCGTCCTCGAGGATCCGCAGGACTTCGCGGGCCACGGCCGCTCCGACCGGCGCGTGCGAGTACGTGAAGCCGTGGATGAACGGCCCGGCGCTCGTCACGACGTCGTGGACCTCGCCGGATGCGGCGACGAAGCCGAACGGCCAGTACCCGCTCGTCGCCCCTTTGGCCGCGACGAGGATGTCGGGCCGGACCGCCCAGTGGTCCATGCCGAACCAGGTGCCCGTTCGGCCGAACCCGGTCATGACCTCGTCGGCGATGAGGAGGATCCCGTGACGGCGGCAGACCTCCGCGACCGCCGGCCAGTAGCCGTCAGGAGGGACCGCGGCGCCGAGCGTCGCGCCCACGATGGGCTCACCGACGAACGCCACGACCGTGTCGGGCTCGGCCGCCTCGATCGCGCGCTCGAGCTCACTCACCAGCTCGTCGGTCGTGCCGAGGGCGTTGGCGTTCGGCTCTCCGGCGCGGTACGGGTAGGCGGCCGAGAGGTGCCGGAACCGTCCCAGCCAGCCCTCGTACGGCCGGCGGAGGGGTCTTCGTCCGGACAGGTCCAGGGCGCCCAGGGTGTTGCCGTGATAGCTCCCCCAGCGGCTGAACACGATCCAGCGACCCTGATCGCCTCGCGACAGGTGGTACGCCCTGGCGAGCTTGAGGGCCGTCTCCATCGCCTCCGACCCGCCGGAGACCGGGTAGATCGCCGGGTGAAGGACCGGCAGTCGCGGCCCGACTTCCGCCGCGTAGGCCTCCAGCGGTTCGGTGGTGAACGCGCTGC
>JBGPDX010000075.1:0-10829 GCA_041482475.1 Candidatus Limnocylindria bacterium
ACGAGCAGCAGTGTCGGGCGGTCGTTGAGCGACGGTTCGGCGATGACCCGGTCCAGCAGCTCGTCGAGAATCCGCCCGATCGACGGCCCGGGCCGGAGGCCCAGCTCCCCGATCAGGTCGTCGCCGTCGATCGCCAGATCGGCTCGATCGAGAGCGACGTCGGCGGCCAGCTGCTCGGCGACCCGGCGGCGCAGCTCGCCCAGCCCCGAGGCGTCCGGCGCGCCTCCACTGCCAACGTTGTCCGCGGCGCGCAGCCCGAACAGGTCGTCGAGCGCCTGGCGCCCGACCTTGCCGATGAACCGGCGGACGGCGGTGTCGCTCCACGACACCTCGTAGGCGAACATGTGCTGCCGCACGAGCGCCACGACCCGCTCGACCACGGGCTTCGGGAACCGCAGCCGCTCGAGGAGGGCGCGGGCGAGATCGGCGCCGACCCGCTCGTGGCCGTGGAAGTGCCCGTCGGCGGCGGTGGCCGGCTTGCCGATGTCGTGGACGAGGGCGGCCAGGCGGACGACCATGTGTGCGGCCGGCGCCGCGTCGACGGTTCGGAGGGTGTGGTCCCAGAGGTCCTCGCCGGCCACCTTGTTCTGAGCGATGCCCCGTTGCGAGGCAAGATCGGGCGAGAGGTGCGCCAGGACCCCCGTGTCCGCCATCAGGCGCAGGCCGACCGATGGCCTCGGCGCCGCGAGGAGCTTCGTCAGCTCCGCCCCGAGCCGCTCCCCCGACAGGTGCTCGACGAGCTCGGATTGCTCGCTAATGGCGGCCAGGGTTGCCGGCTCGATCCTGAACTCGAGGGTCGCCGCGAGACGCACTGCGCGGACCATCCGCAGCGCGTCCTCCTGGAATCGCCGGGCCGGCTCGCCGACCGCCCGGAGGATCCCCCGCTCGACGTCCTCGCGGCCGCCGAATGGATCGATCAGACCCGGAGCCTGGCGCGAGGCCTTGTCGCCGGCCTCCCGGCCCCAGGCCATCGCGTTGACCGTGAAGTCGCGGCGCGCCAGGTCCAGCGCGACCGAATCGCCGAACTCGACCCGGTGGGGCCGTCGGAAGTCGGCATAGTCGTGGTCCGACCTGAAGGTGGTGATTTCGAACACCTCATCGCCCCGGCGGACGGCGACTGTCCCGAACTGGTTCTCGTAGACTGCGCCGGGAAAGATCGCCAGCAGGTCATCCGGCCGGGCGCTGGTGGCGAGGTCCCAGTCAGCGGGGGTCCGGCCGAGCAGGACGTCGCGCAGCGACCCGCCTACGACGTAGGCGGCGTGGCCCTCGTGCCACAGGCGCCCGAGAAGGTCGTCGACGGGCGTCGGGATCGCAGGTGCGGCACCCGGCGCAACCGGTCTGCTCACCGGCGCGGCGGCCGTCAGTTGCGGCCGAGGAAGAGGTAGCTGCGCCAGGCCTCGTTGCGGTCGTCCACGAGGTACGGCGTGAACAGCGAGTAGACGTCGCTGCGCGGCTCGAACGGGGCGCGGACCAGGCGCATCCGGACCTCCGCGAGCAGCTTGCCGCCCTTGCGGTGATTGCAGGCCTTGCAGGCGGTGACGAGGTTGCCCCAGGTGTGGCCGCCGCCACGGTGGCGGGGGACGATGTGGTCGAGCGTCAGGTCGTGGGTGGAGCGGCCGCAGTACTGGCAGGCATGGCGGTCGCGGGCGAACACTTCGCGGCGGGTCAGCTTGACCCGCGGCCGGGGACGCCGGATCTGATACTGGAGGCGGATGACGCTCGGGGCGCGGAACTCCGTCCGCGGCGTCCGGATCACCTGGTGGTCGTACTCGATCACTTCGGCCTTTTCGCCGAAGACCAGGCGGAACGCCCGGGGCAGGTTGCAGACGTTGAGCGGCTCGTAGTTCTGATTCAGCACGAGCACCACGCCGTTCATCGTGGCGCGGATGGTATCAGGAGCGCCGTGCGGGCTCTGTGCGGCCGCTCAGCCGTCCGAACGGCCGACGGGAGCGCCCGTCCGGGCGTCCCACCCGCCCGCCTGACCGACCTTGCTCGCCAGCGGCCGGCCCAGCTGCGCGGCAATGAACCGGGCGGCCTCGAGGACGGCGTCGAGTCGCACGCCGTGGTCGACGCCGAGGCCGTCGAGCAGGTAGACGAGATCTTCGGTGGCGAGATTGCCGGCGGCGCCCGGCGCGTAGGGACAACCGCCCGTCCCGCCCGTCGACGCATCGAAACAGCGGACGCCGGCATCCAGGCCGGCCACGACGTTGGCCACCGCCGTGCCGCGCGTGTCGTGGAAATGGAAGGCGATGCGGTCGGGTGGCAGCCCCCGCTCGATGGCGAGCCTCGCCAGGACGGTGACCTGGCTCGGCACGCCGACGCCGATCGTGTCGCCGAAACAGACCTCGTCGGCCCCCAGGGCGGCCAGTCGTAGCCCGATGTCGACGGCTCGCTGCGGCTCGACGCGCCCAGTGTACGGACAGCCGAACGCGGTCGAGACGTAGGCCCGACGCCACCACCCCAGCTCGCCCGCCCGGGCGAGAACGGAGCCGAACGCTTCCAGCGAGGCCTCGACCGACATGCCGATGTTCTTCTCCGTGAAGGCGTCGGTTGCCGCGGTGAAGACGGCGATCGCCTCGGCGCCGGCCGCCTGGGCCCGCTCGAGGCCGCGGAGGTTCGGGACGAGGACTGGGTAGCGGACGCCGTTCCGCCGCGGCAGGCCCCGCATGACGCCCTCGGCGTCCGCCAGCTGGGGGATCGCCCGCGGCGAGACGAAGCTCGTCGCCTCGATCTCGCGCAGGCCGGCGTCCAGGAGCAGCTCGATGTAGCGGAGCTTGGCCTCGGTCGCGACGGAGGTGGCCTCGTTCTGCAACCCGTCGCGCGGCCCGACCTCGTAGATGCGGACGCGATCCGGCATCAGGGCGTGGGTCGGTCAGACGAGCGGCGGATCCATCGCCCGTTCGATCCGGGCGATATCCACCTCGATCCGGGCGACGTCGTCGCAGGCCTCCTCGTACGCCTTGCTGCCGAGCGCGGCCGACTCCCGCCGCCGCCGAGCTTCGCGCCACTGGACCATCAGCCGGTCCCGCGTCTCGCCGGCCGGTGTCACCTTGGCGTCGGTCATCCGGACCACTCTCCTTGCGATGGGGTCAGAGCGTAACGGCTCACGGCTCGATCGTGCCCAGCTGCTGGCCCCGGCTGACCTGGTCCGCCGGCCCGACGAACAGCTCGGCCAGGCGGCCGGCGATGGGTGCGGCGACGATGTGCTCCATCTTCATCGCCTCGAGGGTGATGACCGAATCGCCGGCCTGAACCTGCTGGCCGGCACGCACGTGGACGGCCAGGACCGCTCCGGGCATCGGCGCCACGAGCCGGGCCGTTCCGCCATCGTGCGTCGCCAGCGCGGCGTTGCGCGCGGCGCGGTCGACGTCGGGGGCGGGCGCCAGCCGGAAGGCGACGCTCCGCCCGTCGAGGTCGAGATGGACGGTCTGGCCCGCCCGGACGGACAGTGACGGGCGATCCGTTTCCCCTGCGCTTGCCGGGACGGTGCGTTCGGCGTCGTCCGCCGTCAGGCGAACCGTCGGCGACGCGTTGAGTCGCCAGCCGCCCGACCAGGCGTCGGCCGCCTCGGCCGACCCGGTCAGCCCAGCGGCCGCCTGTCGCCAGTCCCCGTCGCGCGGCGATGTTCGGCTGGTCCAGTCGTCCGGCGGCCAGATCCGGTCCAGGGTGTCGATGCGCGCCTGGCCGTCGAGGATCGCCGGCTGGCGGACGAGCCAGCGGAGGAACCGCAGGTTGGTGATGAGGCCAAGGACGTGCGTCTCGTCGAGGGCTCGGGCGAGCCGCGCCAGGGCGGTGGCGCGGTCCGGTCCGTGGGCAGCGATCTTCGCCAGCATCGGGTCGAAGCGTCCGCCGATCGTCGAACCCAACTCGATGCCGGCGTCGACGCGGATCCCGTCGCCCGACGGCCAGCGCAGCAGCTCGACCCGGCCGGTCGCCGGCAGGAACCCGGCCTCGGCGTCTTCGGCGTAGAGCCGGACCTCGACGGCGTGGCCGTCCGTGGCGACGTCGTCCTGGCCGAATCCCAGGGGCTGCCCGGCGGCAATCCGGAGCTGGTCGGCGACGAGGTCGCGGCCCGTGACGAGCTCGGTCACCGGGTGCTCGACCTGGAGTCGGGTGTTCATCTCGAGGAAGAAGAACGCGCCGCGATCGTCGAGCAGGAACTCACAGGTGCCGGCCGAGACGTAGTCCACCGCCGCGGCGAGGCGAAGGGCGGCCTGGCCGAGAGCCGCCCGGATCCGGGCATCGACGGCCGGGGAGGGCGTCTCCTCGAGGATCTTCTGGTGGCGCCGCTGGACCGAGCAGTCGCGCTCGCCAAGCTGCACGCCGTGGCCCTGCGCATCGAACAGCACCTGGACCTCGACGTGGCGGGCGCCCTCCACCAGCCGCTCGAGGATGACCCGGTCGTCGCCGAATGCGGCGGTCGCCTCGCGGCGCGCCGACGCGATCGAATCGCGGAGCTGCGCCAGGTCGCGTACGACCCGCATGCCCTTGCCGCCGCCCCCGGCCGCCGGCTTGACGAGGAGCGGAACGCCGATCCGCGTCGCGGCGGCGCGCAGCGCGCGCTCGGACTGCGCGGCGCCGTCGTAGCCCGGGACGATCGGGACGCCCAGCTTCGCGGCCAGCCGCCGTGCGGCGCCCTTGTCGCCCATCGCCCGGATCGCCGCGCGTGGCGGGCCCACCCAGGCGATGCCGGCGGCCTCCACGGCCGCCGCGAAGTCGGCGTTCTCGGCGAGGAAGCCGAACCCGGGATGGAGGGCATCGGCGCCGGCGACGCTGGCGGCGTCGACCACGGCGGTCGCATCGAGGAGGTCGACGGCTCCAGGTCCGTGCGTGTCGGGGACGACGACCGCGAAGCCCAGCCGCCGGCATGTCCGGCCGATGCGGTTGGCGATCTCGCCGCGGTTCGCGACGAAGACGGTCCGAAACTGCGGCGCGGGCGCGCCGGCCATGTTCGGAGAGCCATTGGCCCACCCGAAGGCGTCCAACGCGACACTCGCGACACGCCAGCGCCCTCCGACTCGACGCGCGGGGAGCCGGCCGGCGGCGATCCAGCGTTGCACCGAGCGGAGGTTGGCCCCCAGGCGTTCGGCCGCCTGTCGTGGCGTTAGCTCCTGCGTCATGTGTGACGCGATTGTCGCATTAGCGGCGCGTGATCGTCACCGCCATCGCGCGCGGTCCCAGGATGCCCGGCCCCGGCGTCACCCGCCGCTCCCGTGGTCCTCCGGCACCCAGGCGGGCGGTCGCTTCTCGGCGAATGCCCGCAGCCCCTCCTGGGCCTCGTCGCTCGTCCGCTGGCCGGCGATGACCCTGGCCGTGTGCCATTTCGCCGACCCGTGGCCCAGACCCCGGACCTCGCGCACGATCAGCTTGGCCGCCCGAGTCGCCGTCGGACCGGCCGCGAGGATGTCGGCGACGGCGCCGTCGATGGCGGCGTCGAGTGCCTCGACGCCTTCGACCACCTCGTGGACGAGGCCGATCCGCTGCGCTCGCACGGCGTCGAAACGACGACCGCCGGGGAAGAGCGCTCGGGCGTGGCTCTCGCCGATCTTCGCGATGACGAACGGCGAGATGACGGCGGGCAGGATGCCCAGCCGCGTCTCCGTGAATCCGAAACGCGCGCCGGATTCCGCGACGACGAGATCGCTCACCGCGCAGAGACCCATCCCGCCGCCCAGGGCCGCGCCCTGGACGCGGGCAATGACCGGGACCGGGCAGGTGTCGATCGCCTCGAACATGTCGGCCATCGCCATCGCGTCCTGCTCGTTGCCCTCGACGTCGAGGGCCATCGCGGCGCGCATCCAGGCGATGTCGGCCCCGGCGCAGAACGACGGACCGGCGCCGGCCAGGACGACCGCGCGGAGTTCGGTGGGCCCCTCGCGCGCGAGGGCCGCAAAGGCGGTTCGCAGCTCTGCGATGAGTGTCGCGTTGAATGCGTTGTGGACGTCCGGCCGGCTCAGCGTGACCCGGGCGACGACGCCGCCGGGACCCGTTCGCTCCACGGCCAGCATGTCGCTCACGGCGTCATGCTAGTCGTTGGCTACGACGCCCGGACGACCTCCACTCGATCGCCGTGCGCCATCGGCCCCTCGCTGACGACCCGCGCGTACCAGCGCGTGTCCCGCGGGTACTGCTTCGATCCGATCCGGGCGATCCGCCGCTCGACGAACCAGTGGGCGATCGTCTGGCACGGCTCCGCGCGCGCCGTCAGCTCGAGGACGAGGCCGCGCTCGCCAATTCGCAGCCGATCGCCGCCATTCAGCGTGCCGAGCTCGATGCCCTCGAGCGTTAGGTTCTCGCCGAAGGCACCGGGAAAGGCGCGGTGTCCGTCTGCCGCGACGCGACCGATCGACTCGACGCTGTAGATCGAGATCGCCTGGTCGATCCCGCCGTGCATCGGTTCGGGCTCCGCATGCGCGTCGGCCTCGAGCCCCAGCCGATCGACCCAGCCGCCCGGGATCGGCCGCTTGGGCACGCCGCCGTGCGACACATTGACGGACGCGACGCGGCCCACGAGGGGCGGTCGATCGCCGGCGACGGAGACCTTCCGGCGTGTCTGCATCGGCGGATTGTAGGGCGCGGGCAACACGGCCCCCGGCCGTCTCACATGCGGAAGACCCCGAAGCGGGTCTCGGGGATCGGCGCGTGGAGTGCTGCCTCGATCCCGAGGGCGAGGATGCGCCGCGTATCGAGCGGGTCGATCACCCCGTCATCCCACAGCCGGGCCGTCGCGAAGTACGGGCTGCCCTCGCGCTCGTACGTCTCGAGGATTCGCGCCTCGAAGGCGTCCCGCTCCGCCTCACTGGCGAACTCGCCGCCGACCGTCGACAGGACGCGGGCCGCCTGGCGGCCGCCCATCACGCTGATGCGGGCGTTCGGCCAGGTCCACAGGAAGCGCGGCGAATAGGCGCGGCCGGCCATCGCGTAGTTCCCCGCGCCGAACGATCCGCCGACGATCACGGTGAACTTCGGGACCTCCGCGCAGGCCACGGCGGTCACGAGCTTCGCGCCGTCCTTGGCGATACCGCCGGCCTCGTACTCGCGGCCGACCATGAAACCGGTGATGTTCTGGAGGAAGACGAGCGGGATCCTGCGCTGCGCAGCCAGCTCGATGAAGTGGGCACCCTTGAGGGCCGACTGGCTGAACAGGATGCCGTCGTTGGCGAGGATGGCGATCGGATAGCCAGCGAGGTGAGCGAAGCCGCAGACGAGGGTCTCGCCGTAGAGCGGCTTGAACTCATGGAAGCGGCTGCCGTCGACGAGCCTGGCCACGATCTCGCGGACGTCGACGCTTCGTCGCGCCTCGGCAGACACGGCCGAATAGAGGTGGGCCCCGCCCGCTCGGCCTTCGGGGTCGACGGCGGGTGGTTCGGGCGTCCGGCGGTCCCACGGGAGCGGCGGCGGCTTTCGGTTGAGGTTGGCGACAATCGACCGACCCAGGGCCAGGGCGTGCTCGTCGTCGAGGGCCTCGTGGTCGGCGACGCCGGACTCGCGCGTGTGGACGGCCGAACCTCCCAGGTCTTCGGCGCTGACCTCTTCGCCGGTGGCGGCCTTCACCAGCGGCGGCCCGCCGAGAAAGATCGTCCCGGTGCCGCGAACGATGACGGTCTCGTCGCTCATCGCCGGGACGTAGGCGCCACCCGCGGTCGAGCTGCCCATCACGAGGGCGACCTGCGGGATGCCGAGGGCGGACATCCGGGCCTGGTTGTAGAAGATGCGGCCGAAATGCTCACGGTCGGGAAAGACGTCGGCCTGCAGGGGCAGGAACGCCCCACCCGAGTCGACGAGGTAGACGCACGGCAACCGATTCTCGAGGGCGATCTCCTGGGCCCGGAGGTGCTTCTTGACCGTGATGGGGTAGTACGTGCCGCCCTTGACGGTCGCGTCGTTGGCGACGAGGACGCAGGTCGTGCCCTCGATCCGAACGATCCCGGTGACGATGCCGGCGCCCGGCGCCTCGTCGTCGTACATGCCGTTGGCGGCCAGGGGGCTCAGCTCGAGAAACGCCGTGCCAGGATCGATGAGCCGATCGATCCGCTCGCGGACGGGCAGCTTGCCTCGTTCGCGGTGGCGCGCAACGGATGGCTCGTCGCCGCCGGCGCCCCGCTCGGTCAGCGCTGCCGTCCGGGCCTTGAGGTCCGCGACGAGGGCCACCATCGCGTCGCAGTTGGCGCGCGCCTCGTCGCTGCCGGGATCGAGCCTGCTCCGGAGGACGCCCATTGGCCGATGATAGGCGCGACGATGGCCATCGCCGCGCGTTCGCGTGAGAGGTTAGAGCTGCGTGCTACCATCGCATAGCAAGTTATGACCGAGCTACACGCCGCCGCCAAGAGGCTCGTACCCAACGGCGCGCCCGCCTCGGGCCGTGCCGAGGAAATCCGGCTGCGCCTCGCCGACGCCTGGGGCGAGATGGGCGCGGCCTGGGGCGTGGCGCCGGCGATCGCCCGCGTCCACGCCTACCTGATGGCCCGCCAGGAGCCGCTCACCGAGCGCGAGGTTCGCGAGGCGCTGGGCCTGTCACACCGGGCGGCAAGCCTGGCCCTGGCCGAGGCGGAGGCCTGGGGCATCGTCGAGCGGGTTACGGAGCCACGACGCGTGGGCCGGCGCGGGCCGGCCGGGACCGCCTATCGCGCCATCGGCGACCACTGGCAGTGGTTCGGGCGGGTGATCGCAGAACGGAAGTTGCGCGAGGGCGACCCGATCATCACCGTCCTCGAGCGGACGGCCGACGAGGCGTCGCGGGCCGCTCAGCAGCATCCCAACGACCACGACCTTGCCGGCCTGCGCGACTGGTTGACGACCTTCCTGGTCTTCGTTCGGCTGTTCGACCGGGCGGTCGGGATCGTGCCGCAGCTCGACCCCCGCGAGCTGGAGCGCGGCGTGCGGCTGCTGGGCCAGGTCCCGGACGCGACGGTCCTTCGGCTGGTCCACCTCCTGGGCGGTCTCGACGACACGGACGTCCTGGAGCTGGTTGAGGCGCTCAGCCGGCTGTCGCCGGCCGCCGCCAGGCGGGCGACGAAGCTGATGTCCGGGGTGATCCGCACGGTCGGCCGCTGAGCGGGGGATCGAGCGGCCCCGGTGGCCGAAACGAGCGTTCGCGTTCCGCGCCCGTGGGCCCGGGTACGGCTGTCCGGAGCACGGCCGAAGGCATGCGATAATTGCATTGCGCGAGGCGGCCCGGCCGACTCGAACGGGCGACGACCCCGCGGCCAGCACGGCCGGCAGACCCCGCGTGCAGTCCGAGGAATTCATCTCAGATGACCGTCGAAACGTCGACCTGGGCGACCAAGAAGGGCCTCGCCCAGATGCTCAAGGGCGGCGTGATCATGGACGTCGTCACCGCAGACCAGGCGAAGATCGCCGAGGAAGCCGGGGCGGTCGCCGTCATGGCGCTCGAGCGCGTTCCGGCCGACATCCGGGCCGCCGGTGGCGTTGCCCGGATGAGCGACCCGGCCATGATCGACGCGATCATGAAGGCCGTGACCATCCCGGTCATGGCCAAGGCCCGGATCGGGCACTTCGTCGAGGCCCAGATCCTCGAGGCGATCGGGGTCGACTACATCGACGAGTCGGAGGTCCTCACGCCGGCCGACGAAGAGAACCACATCGACAAGCACGCCTTCAAGGTCCCGTTCGTGTGCGGCTGCCGGAACCTGGGCGAGGCGCTCCGCCGGATCAACGAGGGGGCGGCAATGATGCGGACCAAGGGCGAGGCCGGCACCGGCAACATCGTCGAGGCCGTGCGCCAGCTGCGCGACGTCCTGTCGAGCATCCGCCGCCTCCAGTCGATGCGCGAGGACGAGCTGTTCGTGGCGGCCAAGGAGCTCCAGGCGCCGTACGAGCTCGTCCGCGACGTGGCCCGCGACGGCAGGCTGCCGGTCGTCAACTTCGTCGCCGGCGGGATCAGCACCCCGGCCGACGCAGCCCTGGTCATGCAGCTGGGCGCCGAGGGCGTCTTCGTGGGGTCGGGGATCTTCAAGAGCGAGGATCCGGCCCGGATGGCCAACGCGATCGTCCAGGCGACCACCCACTTCGACAACGCGGCGATCCTCGCCGACGTCTCGAAGGGGCTCGGCGCTCCGATGCGCGGCATCGCCATGGAAGCGATCCCCGAGCAGGAGCGCCTCGCCGTCCGGGGCTGGTAGGCGACGGCGCGCGCGTCGGGCCAATCCATGAAAATCGGTGTCCTCGCCCTGCAGGGGGCGTTCCGTGAGCACCTCCAGACGCTCGAAGCAATCGGCGTCGAGGGCGTCGCCGTCCGCCTGCCGGGTGATCTCGACAACGTCAGCGGCCTGATCCTGCCCGGCGGCGAGAGCACGACGATCCGGCGACTGATCGACCGCTGGGGTCTCCGCCAGCCGATTCTCGACCTGGCCGAGCGGGGCGCGCCGCTGTTCGGGACGTGCGCCGGGATGATCGTCATGGCCCGCGAGATCGCCGGCGGCGAGCCGCCGATCCTGCCGCTCCTCGACGTGACCGTGCAGCGGAACGCCTTCGGGCGTCAGCTCGCGTCATTCGAGGCCGACCTGTCCGTCCCGGTCCTCGGCGACAAGCCCGTCCATGGGGTCTTCATCCGGGCCCCGCTCATCGACCGGACGGGTCCGAACGTCGACGTCCTGGCCCGCCTCGACGACGGCCGCGTCGTCGCCGTCCGTGAGCGGAATCTCATCGCCACGGCATTCCACCCGGAGCTCGCCGGGGAAACCCGCTTCCATCGCCTGCTGGCGACGATGGCCTCCGAACACGATGACCCCGGCGAGGGCTCGGGCCGCCGGCCCCACCCCACCCGACGGACGAGGCCGGCGACGTGACCGAGAGCCGAACGGGACGCG
>JBGPDX010000076.1:0-10612 GCA_041482475.1 Candidatus Limnocylindria bacterium
ACGGCCCACAGCACCGCGAGCGGCCCCACCGGCAGCGGGAAGATGTCGCCCGAACCATCGACCAGCTGGTGACCCAGGGCCAGGCCGCCCGCCGCTGCCACGCCGGCCGCGCCGATCAGCAGCGGAATGGAGCTGAAGCGGGGCAGGACATTCGCGACGATGACCGAGATCGCCGTGAGCACGGCGCCAGCGCCCAGGACGAGCGCGCCCGGCGCGATGCCGGCGAAGAGGAGCGGGCCGTATTCGAAGCCGCCGACGCTGCCGCTGATGACCGCCCGGCCGACGCTGCCGTAGGCGAGCAGGACCAGCCCGACGAGGGTCACCGCGAAGCCTGACTTGCCCAGCCGCCCGGATCCTGTCGCGTGGCGCGCCTGGAGGGCGGACAGCCCAAGCAGGAGCAGGAGGACCGGCCCCACGAGGACGCCCTTGAGATCCGGCGAGATCGCCTGGGCGGCCCCGAAGGACGCCACCCACAGCAGTCCGCCAAGGAGAGCCCCGAAGCCCCCGAGCCGCGTGAAGTTCGACCCCGTCATCGCGCCACCTCTAGCCCCTCGGCGATGGTCAGTGGCGCCAGCATCCGCGCCGGCAGCGGTGCGGAACAGCCCGCAGATCGTCCCAACCGGGAGGGCAATATCGTTCCGGCGCCGGTGCACGTAGGCGACAATCGCGGGCCTGCCCGGCCGCCGGGTGATGAGCAGCGATGAGCAGCAGCGGCTGCTGGTGCGGATAGATGCAATTTCGTGCGTCTCCGGCAGGACGCCAGCCGGTCGTTGACGGGCGGCAGCGCATGACCATCGGCGGTTCGCGACGCTACCTTCGGCCATCGCGACCGTGAAACCTTGCGCACCCATGCTGTCTCTCTCTTGGTACAGACCCATTCGCTGGGTATCGCAACGCCCCGCGGACCAGCGCTGGGCCAGGAAGAACGAGAGGGCGAGACATCAATCCCCTGGCCTCCAGGTCGCGGGCAGTCCCTGCGGCCAGCGCCCCAACCCGGCGGGTGCAAACGAGACTGAGGGGAGCCGACCAGCCGGCCGACCTTCCCGAGGGGCGCTCGACGCCACTTGTCGTCGCTGTCATCGGCGCCGGCTACGTTGGACTCGTCACCTCGGCCTGCCTCTCATCCCTCAACCACATGGTCCGCTGTGTCGACATCGACCCGACGCGCGTCGAGTCGTTGCGCGCGGGACGGGTGCCCTTCAGCGAGCCAGGGTTGCCATCGCTGATCCAGGATGGGGTGAACGATGGGCGGTTGACCTTCGGCGTCGACGCCGTCGAGGCGGCCCGAGGCGCGGACATCGTCTTCATCGCCGTCGGGACGCTCGACGGCGCCGGTCGGTGGACGGACCGCCACGTTCGGGCCGTGCTCGAAACGCTCCTCCGCGGACCTGAAGTGCCGCCGCTCCTCGTCGTGCGGAGCACGCTCCGACCCGGCCGGATGTCGGAACTCCACGAGCTCGTTGTCGCGTCTGGCCATTCGACGACGCTCCTCCTCAATCCCGAGTTCACCAAGGAGGGGAGCGCCGTGGCCGACTTCCTGGCGCCGGACCGGATCGTCATCGGAGTGCCGGCCGGGAGCACGGCTGAGGTCGCCGACCCCCTGCTTGAGCTCTACCGCGGCATCGATGTCCCGGTCGTCATCGCCGACCACGCCAGCGCGGAGCTGATCAAGATCGGCGCCAACGCCTTTCTGGCGACCAAGATCACGTTCGCCAACGAGTTGGCACGCTTCTGCCGGGAGGTCGGCGGGGACATGGCGGCCGTCCGCCGCGGGATCGGCCTGGATCCGCGAATTGGGCCGGACTTTCTCCGGACCGGGCCCGGGTTCGGTGGGTCGTGCCTTCCCAGCCAGGTTGACCTGTTGGCAGCCATGTCAGACGAACTCGGCCTGGATGCACAGCTCCTCCCGGCGGTCGGCCGCTCCAACCGCGCCCAGGCAGCGCGGATCGCGAGAGAAATCCTGGCCACCCCGCCGGCCCCACAGCGAGTCGCCATCCTGGGTCTCGCGTTCAAGGCCGGCACCGACGATCTGCGCGAGTCCCCGGCCATCCGACTGCTCGAGGAGCTGCACGCCCGTGGGGTCCGCGACATGCGGGCCCACGACCCGGCCATCGATGCCCTGCCGTCCCATCCATCGGTCGAGGTGAGCCGCGACCCGTATACCGCCGCCCGCGCGGCGGACATCCTCGTCGTCGCGACGGAGTGGCCCCAGTTCCACCGCCTCGACTGGGTTCGCCTGGCCGGCCTGGTGGCAAATCGCGAGGTTTACGACACCAGGGGCGTCGTCGACGTGGACGCAGCGACGGCCGCCGGCTTCCGGGTTCGGTCGCTAGAGCGCGGTCCGCGAGCCGGCGGCGCGGGTGAACGCAGCGCTGCGAGGAATGTGGCATGAACCTCGACTCGCCGGACCTCTGGAGATTCCTCGAACACCTCTCGTACCTGGGCCCCCTCGGCCTCGTAGGCATCATCTCGTGGACGGTGTGGTTGGGCCGGTGGCTCCTCTCGCGACGGTACCGGCCCGTCGTCAACGACTATCGAACGACGACCTCCGTGGTTGTTCCGGTCTACCGCGAGGACCCTGAGGTCCTGATGCGTTGTCTCCAGACGTGGCTCGAGGAGGACCCGACAGAAGTCATCCTCGTCGTCGATGTTGGCGACCAGGGGGTGCTGGACGCGGTCAAGAAGGTCAAGAACAAGCGCCTCAACGTGATCGCGTTCCGCCACGAAGGCAAGCGCTCCGCCCTCGCCGTCGGGATCCGGGCGGCGAAGCACGACATCCTCGTGCTGACAGATTCCGACACGAGCTGGGAGCCGGGTCTGCTGGCGGCGGTGCAGATGCCGTTCGTGGATCCCAAGGTGGCCGGAGTCGGTACCCGTCAGCGGGTTTACATGCGCAGCACCAGCATCTGGCGCATCGTCGCCGACTGGATGGTGAACGTTCGCTACCTCGACTTTGTCCCGGCGATGGGCCGCGCCGGAGGCGTCGCCTGCCTGTCGGGCCGGACAGCGGCCTACCGCCGGGCGGTCGTTGCAGAGGTCCTCCCCCAGCTCGAGCACGAGTACTTCCTCGGGAAGCTGTGCGTCGCGGGCGACGACGGGCGGCTCACCTGGCTCGTCCTCGGGCGCGGCTACAAGACAGTCCATCAGGGCAACGCCCGGGCCCTGTCGATGTTTCCCGATACGTTCCGCGCATTCGTCAAGCAACGAATCCGCTGGAGTCGAAACTCGTATCGCTGCTACCTGACCGCGATCTACAAGGGCTGGCTGTGGCACCAGCCCTTCGTCACCCAGATCACCGTGCTCCAAATCCTCGCCACCCCGCTCTCGATGGCGGGCGCGATGGCTTTCCTCGCCCTCAGCGTCATCGGCAGCCACTGGTCGTTCGTCGCCCTCGGCCTGGGCTGGCTGCTGGGGGGCCGAGCGATCCGGGGGATCTCGCACTTGCGCGAGCACCCGCGCGACATCGTCTACGTGCCGTTGATCGTCGTGGCCACGATCCTCGTTGCGCTGCCGATCAAGACCTATGCCTTCGTGACGATGAACCGTCACGGCTGGCTGACCCGATCGGCGGATCACGTCGGCGGCGAGGCCCAGACGGAAGCCTCGCTCCACCCCGAGCACCGGGTCAGCCGTGCCCCCGCTTCCAGTGGCTAACCGGCCTGGTGGGCTCCCGCGCCGCGTGGCCGTCGCCGCGCTGGCAGCGACGCTCATCCTCGGTTCGTGGGCCGGGCTCGCCGGGCCCCAGCCGGCGTTGGCCGTCGACCCGGACGTGCCCCGGGCCAGCGAGCCTGATCCGGCGCTGGCCCTCGAACGCCTCCAGGCCGGCCGGATCATGGCGATGGCGCTCGTCGCCGCCCGGCAGACCCGACGGCTTCACAAGGCGCACGCGCCGGCGCGCGCCTACGGGGCCATGCGCGTCATGTACCACAACGAGGCCAGCCTGGTTCTGCTGCCGAGGCGGGCGCCCTACACCGTTGGCCAGCTGCACGCCGCGTTTCCGAAGGTCGTGACGGCCGAGGGCCCCGGAGCCTGGGCGCTCCGCGAGCATATCGTCGTGGGTCCAGGCGCCACCCTCGTCGTCACCTCTCCGGAGGTCAGGGAGCTCCGGCTGCTCAGCACGTCGGGCCGGTTCGTCACGATCGCGGGCTGGAAGGCCCGGATCGACCTGCGCGGAGCGGCCGGCTCGCCGCTCCGGATCACTTCGTGGGACCCGGCGACCGGCGCGGCGGATGTGAACAGAACCGATGGCCGGGCCTACATCATCGCCAAGGCCGGGACGATGAATGTGGCCGACGCCCAGCTCGTCGACCTCGGGTTCGCCACCGGCGAGTCGTCCGGGGTCGCCTGGCGCGGCTGGCCCGGCATCCCGAGTCGCGGGTCGGCAGTGCGCTCGCACTTCGAGCGCAACTACTTCGGCGCTTACACTTTCGAGGCGGTCGACATGCGCTGGACCGACAACTTCTTCTTGGCGAACGTCCGCTACGGCTTCGATCCCCACGACCACAGCGATCGGTTCACCGTGACAGGAAATGCGGCCATCGCCAACGGAAGCCATGGGATGGTCTTCTCGCGTGGCTGCTCGAACAACACCCTGCGCTACAACCTCTCCGCCTTCAACGGCGGGAATGGGTTCGTTCTCGACGACGGTCGAGTCGCGACAGACGGCGACCCGCGGCACGCGAAACCCGATCCATCGAACGACAACCTCGTTGAGAGCAACGTCGCCTGGGGCAACGACGCGGGTATCGCGCTCGAAGGTGCCTCGCGCAACGTCGTCGGAGGCAACCTCGTCGCCGCCAACCGGGTCGGGCTGCGGCTCAAGGACGTCTCCAGTGCCAATACCGTCGCCGGCAACACCATCGCCGCGAGCTCGATCTTCGGGATCTCCGTCTATGCATCGTCGGCCGGCAACTCCGTCAGCGACAACCGCATCCTCGGCGGCAAGGCCGGTATCGTCGTCAACGGTGCGACCGGCAATCGCGTCGAGCACAACGCGATCGCCTGGATTACTGGGCGCGGCATCGTCCTGACGGGACCGCTGGAGGACACGACGGTGTCGGCAAACTCGATCGGTGGGCGGGGCACCGCTGCGATCGACACGCAGGCAGCGCGAGGACTGGGGCGCCGGGCCGTTACCGGCAACGCAACCGCGGGATGGGTCGGGCCCCGGCAGTTCCGTGAGATCTACACGGCCGGGAACTTCCTCCGGCGCCATCCGGCGATCGGGATCTGGCTCACGATCATCCTCGTTCCCCTTGCCTGGTGGTTGCCGGCCCGGCGCCGACGGCTGCTTGCCTGGCGGCGGAGCGCGGCCGCCAGCGGGGCGTCGTGACTTGGTCGCGGCTCGTAGGGCCTTTGGCGCTTGTTGCCGCCGTGATCATCGTAGGCGCAGCCGCGTGGATGCTCGTCGGCGTACAAACGCCTCCGACTGCCCCCGGTGACGACTGCCCTGCACCGGCGGGCCACCGGGTCGAGGTGAGCGACGGGCGAGGGCTCGAATTGGCTCTTGCAGCCGTACGCCCGGGGGACGTCGTCCACCTCGCCGCGGGGACGTATCGTGGCCGCTTCGGTGCGGCCGTATCGGGGACCGCGGGGGCCCCCATCGAGGTGTGTGGGTCGCGTCTGGCGATCCTGGATGGGGGCGGCATCGACACGGGCTACGGATTTCATCTCGAAGCGGACTACTGGAGGCTGGAGGGCTTCTCGATCACGGGGTCCCAGAAGGGCGTGGTACTCGACCATGCCAGCCACAACGTGGTCCGTGACCTGGCGATCTTCGGGATCGGCGACGAGGGCGTCCATTTCCGGTCCTGCAGCTCGGACAACGTCCTCGCCGACAGCGATATCCGCGACGTCGGGCAGACTGATGCCCACTCGGGAGAGGGCGTCTACGTGGGCAGTGCCGTCGGCAACTGGCGAACGTGCTCGGGCGGTCGACCCGACACGAGCGATCGCAACAGCATCATCAACAATCGGATCGGACCCAACACGACGGCCGAGAGCGTCGACATCAAGGAGGGCACGAGCGGGACCGAGGTCGCGGGCAATACCTTCGATGGTCGAGGCATGACCGCGGCCGACTCGTGGGTCGACGCGAAGGGCAACGGCGCGTTGATCAGCGGCAACACCGGCACTCACGCCCCGCGCGACGGGTTCCAGACCCACCTCATCGTCGCCGGCTGGGGTCACGCCAACCAGTTCACCGGAAATCGCGCCGACGTGGACGGTCCCGGCTACGGGTTCCGCGTCGAGGGCTCCGACAACATCGTCGCGTGCGACAACCAAGTAACGAGGGCCGAGTCCGGCATGGCGAACGTGCCATGCCGAAAGACTGGCTAGCCGGACGCGGACCGGCGCGTTGACGGTCTCGGGCGGTCGCCCTAGACTCAATCCCGACGAAATCACTCGGGATTGAGGCCACTCAGCTGACCCAGCCGCAGACTCCACCGACCTCCCACCGGCCGTCGTTCCACGGCTCGGGCGCCGTCGCCTTCAGCACGAAGGGCGAGTACGGCGTTCGGCTCATGGTCCAGCTGGGCCGCCACTTCGGAACCGGCCCCGCCAGCCTGGCGGACGTCGCCGCCGAGGAGGACCTCCCGCGGGCCTACCTCGAGCAGCTCGTGATGAGTCTTCGCGACGCCGGCCTCGTGGTCAGCACGCGGGGCGCCCACGGCGGCTACGAGCTCAGCCGCGCGCCGGCCGAGATCCGGATGAGCGAGATCCTCCGCGTCCTCGAAGGCCCCATCGCCCCGATGATCTGCGCCAGCGATGACCCGGACCACGCCATCACCTGCGATCGCAGCGCTGGCTGCACGGTGAACCTCCTCTGGGTCCGCGTCCGTGACGCCATCGCCGGCGTGCTCGACGGGATGACGCTGGCGGACCTCGTCCCGCAGCGGCTCGTCGTTCTCGACGCCCCGATCGAGCCTGCCACCGCCCTCCACGGAGCCTTGACCCACTCGTGACCAACTCCACCACCGCTGCCGCGTCCAGGCCTTCGAAGGCCGCCAGGGCCGCCCGGGCCACCAACGGCACCAACCCGGACGAGCAGCGGCTCGTCATCCGTGGCCTGCGCGTCGCCCCCATCGCCCATCCGGAGACGGACATCCTCAAGGGGATCGACCTCGAGGTCGGCAAGGGCGAGGTCCACGCGATCATGGGCCCCAACGGCTCGGGCAAGACGACCCTCGCCTACGCCCTGCTCGGTCACCCGGCCTACGTCGTGACCGGCGGCGAGGCCCACTGGAAGGGCCGAAACCTCCTCAAGCTCAGCCCCGACAAGCGCGCCCGGCTGGGCCTCTTCCTCGCCTTCCAGTACCCGACGGCCATCCCGGGCCTGAGCGTCGCGTCGTTCATCCGGAGCGCCCTCAACGCCAGGCTCCAGGGCATCGACAAGACCGGCGACGTCGACCCGACCGACCCGCTGAAGGGCGGCGTTTCGATGCGCGACTTCCGCAACAAGATGCGGGAGAAGATGGCCCTCCTCCGGATGGACGAGACGTTTGCCACCCGCTACGTCAACGAGGGCTTCAGCGGCGGCGAGAAGAAGCGCCTCGAGATGCTCCAGATGGCTGTCCTGGAACCGGAGATGGCGATCCTCGACGAGACCGACTCCGGGCTCGACATCGACGCCCTGCGGATCGTCGCCGAGGGCGTCAACGCGATGCTCAACCCGAACCTGGGCGTCCTCTTGATCACCCACTACCAGCGGCTGCTCAACTACATCACGCCCGACTTCGTCCACGTCCTGGCCGAGGGCCGGATCGTCAAGAGCGGCGGCAAGGACCTGGCCCTCCGGCTCGAGGACGAGGGCTATGGGCCCATCCTCCGCGAAGCCGGTCTCGAGACCAACCTGCCGGACGAGGCGCTGCTCGTGCCGAAGGCGCCCGAACCCGTGGAAGCCGTCCGCTGAGGCGGGCGAACGTGCGAACGATGACCCTGACGACCGAACCGAAGGCGGGCGCCGGCTCCGGCCGGGGGGATGCCCGGATCCGCGACGGGCGGCTCGACCCCGCCGTCGTTCGGCGCGACTTCCCGATCCTGTCGACCCAGGTCCGCGGTCACCCGCTCGTCTATCTCGACTCGGCCTCGACCAGCCAGAAGCCGCAGGCGGTCATCGACGCCGTCGACGAGTTCTACGGCCAGTACAACGCCAACGTCCATCGCGGCATCTACACCATCGGCGAGCGGTCGACGGCGGCCTACGAGCGGGCCCGGGCAACCGTCGCCAGGTTCATCAACGCCCCCGACGCGCACGAGATCGTCTTCACCCGCAACGCGACCGAGGCGATCAACCTCGTCGCCTACTCGTGGGGCCGCAAACACATCGGCCGCGGTGACGTGATCGTCCTGACCGAGATGGAGCACCACGCCAACCTCGTGCCGTGGCAGATCCTCGTCCAGGAGCGCGACGCGGACCTCGAGTTCATCCCGATCACCGACGACGGCCTCCTCCGCCTGGAGGTCCTCGAGGTCCTGCTCCGGCTCAAGCCGCGGCTCGTCGCCTTCACCCACGTCTCGAACACGCTGGGAACGATCAACCCCGTCGCGCAGATGGTCGAGATGGCCCATGCCGCGGGGGCGCTGGTTCTCGTCGACGGCGCCCAGGCCGTGCCGCACGTCCCCGTCGACGTCCAGGCCCTGGGCGCCGACTTCTACGTCTTCAGCGGCCACAAGATGCTCGCCCCGACGGGCTCGGGCGCGCTGTGGGCGCGGCGCGAGCTGCTCGAGGCCATGCCGCCGTTCCTCGCCGGCGGCGAGATGATCCGCGAGGTCCACCTCCGACGCTCCGAATGGAACGAGGTCCCCTGGAAGTTCGAGGCGGGGACGCCGGACATCGCCGCCGCGATCGGGTTCGGCGCCGCCGCCGACTACCTCCTGGCACTAGGCATGGGCCGCGTCCGGGAGCACGAGCGGGCGCTTCTCGAGTACGCCCTCGCCGTGTTGCCGCGCGAGCTGCCGGACCTCCAGCTCTACGGGCCGCTCGACCCGAATCTGCGCGGCGGCGTCATCCCATTCAACGTGCCGGGCGTCCATCCCCACGACGTCGCCCAGGTCCTCGACCGTTTCGGGATCGCCGTCCGGGCCGGCCACCACTGCACGATGCCGCTCCACGAGCGGCTCGACCTGGCGGCCACGGCCCGGGCGAGCTTCAACGTCTACACCACCCGCGACGACATCGACGCCCTCGTGGCCGGGCTTCACGAGGTCGAGAAGCTGTTCGGGCCGGCGTCGTGACAGGCCGATTCGTCGTCTCGCTCTAGACTGGATTCCCCATGGACGACCTGTACCGCGACTACATCCTGGAGCACTATCGGCGGCCCCACAACTTCGGGGTCATCGAGGATCCCAGCGCGTCCCATGAGGGCGCCAATCCGTTGTGCGGGGACCGCATCACGATGATGCTGGGCGTCCGCGACGGGGTCGTCGAGCGGGTCGGTTTCACCGGGCGGGGATGCGCGATCAGCCAGGCCAGCGCGTCGCTGCTGACCGACGAGATCAAGGGCAAGCCGCTGTCGCAGGTCGCGGCGTTGAGCGGCGACGACGTCCTCGAGCTGCTGGGGATCGACATCAGCCCGGCCCGCCTGAAGTGCGCCATGCTGTCGCTGGAGACGCTGCAGGGGGCGATCGGCGAGCTCGACGCCCAGGACGCCCCCAGGGCGGAGGCCGAGGCATGAAAGCGTCAGTGGCACGGCTGGCGGCAACCTCCCCGCGGCGGCAACACTCGCTCTCCGAGGTCCGCGGCGGAGCTCCGCGACGCCGGCGGCCCGAGGACTGCGGCCGCTGCAGGTGTCAACGGCCGGCCTGACCGCCGGCGCGCCCGAACGGCCCGACGCCTAGCGGGCCGATCGCCCACCCACCGACACTTACCCTTCGCCCTGCCGATCACGCCGGCAGCCTGTCGACCAGCGGAGCCACCAACCGATGCCGAAGTCATACCAGGACCTCCTCCGCGAGGCCAGAGGCCAGATCCCCGAAGTCACCCCGCCGGAGGTCGACGCCCTTCGCGAGGCCGGCCAGGCCACGCTCGTCGACGTCCGCGAGGCCAGCGAGTGGGACCAGGGCCACGTGCCGGGCGCGGTCCACATCTCGAAGAGCTATATCGAGCAGCAGATCGAGGCGGCGGTTCCCGACCGCGACGCCCGGGTCGTGACGTACTGCGCCGGCGGCGTCCGCTCGCTGTTCGCCGCCCAGACGCTCCGCGACATGGGCTACACGAACGTCGCCTCGATGTCCGGCGGCTTCCAGCAGTGGAAGTCACAGGGCCTGCCGTGGACGTCGCCGGTCGTCCTGAGCAACGAGCAGAAGCAGCGCTACAGCCGCCACCTGCTGATCCCTGAGGTCGGCTCGAAGGGGCAGGCCAGGCTGCTCGACTCGAAGGTCCTGCTGATCGGCGCGGGCGGGCTCGGCAGCCCCGCGGCGCTCTACCTCGCCGCCGCCGGCGTCGGGACCATCGGCATCGTCGACTTCGACGTCGTCGACCTGTCGAACCTCCAGCGCCAGGTGATCCACGGCACCGACCGGATCGGCGAGAAGAAGGTCGAGTCGGCGCGGCGGACGATCCACAACCTCAACCCGGACGTCAAGGTCGTCGGCCATGAGGAGATGCTCG
>JBGPDX010000077.1:0-10418 GCA_041482475.1 Candidatus Limnocylindria bacterium
GCCGATCCCGACTTCCATGACGTCCCGATCGCGACGCTGCTCGACAAGGGCTATGCAGGGGAGCTGGCGCGGGCCATCGATCGCTCGCACGCGGCGCGCCCGCCGGCGGCGACGGCGCCCCGCGGTGGCGGCACGGTCTACCTTGCCGTCGTCGACGCCGCGGGCAACGCGGTGAGCCTGATCCAGTCGAACTACATGGGCTTCGGGTCCGGCGTCGTCTGCCCGGATACGGGCGTCCACTACCAGAACCGCGGCTCGTATTTCAGCCTCGACCCGCACCACCCCAACGTGCTGGCGCCGGGGAAGCGGCCGCTGCACACGCTCATGCCCGGGATGCTGTTCCGCGCCGGCGAACGCGCGCCGTGGGTCGTGGTCGGATCGATGGGTGGCGACGCACAGCCGCAGATCCATGCCCAGGTCGTCAGCGCGCTGGTCGACCGTGGGGCGGACGTCGCGACGGCCGTCGGCGGCCCACGCTGGTTCGTCGAGCCGGCCGAGCACTACGCGCCACCGCTCGACGTCGTCGCCGAGCCGCGCTTCGGGCCCGGCGTCCTGGACGCCCTCGAGGCGATGGGCCATCCGGTCATCCGCGTGGCGCCGTTCGACAGCGCGCTGGGCCACTGCCACGCGATCGAGCTCGTCGACGGCGGCCCGGGCAGCGGTGGCTCGCTCGCGGCCGCCACCGATCCCCGCAGCGCGGGCCTGCCGGCCGTCCGCTGAGGCTTCCCCGGGGACATCTGGACGCGGTGGCTATACTCCGCTGGCCGGTGGCGGGCAGCGCTCACACGAAGCCGCCACCGGCGTTCACGTCACCTGGAGGGGAAGGCGCGAGCGTGACCTCGAACGTCGGGCAGAACTACCCCTACACGAGCGAGACCGACGCCGACCGCGCGGCCACCATCGCCCGCCTGATCGGATCCCGGAACGGGCTCGCGGACACGCTCAAGGCGGAGACGACCCCACTCGACGAGAACGACCGCTGGTGGGTCTGGAAGTGCCCCACGAAGGGCTGCTCCGGGCTGCTCCACGCGGCCGGCTACGCTCTCGACAAGCATGCCGTCTACGTCGTCTGCGACGGGACCTGCGGGAAGACCTTCCTTCGCTGACGCGCAGCGGCCGGCCGGCCCGGTGACGGGATCGGCCCAGGCGGACCTGGCCCGGTCGCGGCGCCACCTGGTCGTCGACGGAATCGGCATCGCCGCGTCCGCCGCCGCATTCGGCTTCGTCTACGGCTTCGCCGCGGTGGGTGCGGGACTGTCGCCTGTCGAGGCCGCTGCGATGAGCCTCATCGTCTTCGCCGGCGCGTCGCAGTTCGCCGCCCTCGGTTACCTGGCCGGAGGGCTCGCCTGGCCGGCGATCATCCTGCTGACCGCCCTCCTCAACGCCCGCCACCTCCTCTACTCCGCGGCGCTGGCCCCGTGGCTGCGCGACGTTCCGACGCCGCGCCGGGCGGTCATGGCCCACGTCCTCACCGACGAGGCCTTCGCCCTGTCGATCGCCCACTTCACGCGCCTGCGACGGACCGACGAGCGTGGCTACTGGATCGCCGCCGTGGGCGTGACGTTCATTCCGTGGAACGTGGCGGCCCTGGCCGGTGTATTCATCGGACGCGAGATCCCGAACCCGGAGCGGTTCGGGCTCGACATCGTTTTCCCCGCCGCGATGGTCGGACTCGCCGCCGGGCTGATCACCGGCCGCCGCGAGATCGTCGCCGCCATCGTCGGCGCCGGCCTCGGCGTGGTGGTGGGGCTGCTCGTCTCGCCGTCGGTGGGAATCGTCGGCGGCGGACTTCTCGGGCCGCTGGCCGGGCTGGCGGTTCCGCGAGCCGCGGGTGCCGACCTGGAGCCCGCGCCGTGAGTGCCGGGTTCGTGCTGCTCGCGCTCCTGATGGGCGTGGTCACCTACCCCTCGCGGGCGCTGCCGCTGCTGGCGCCGGGCATCGAGCGGCTGCCCCGGCCGGTCCTCGACTACCTGCGGCTCGTAGGACCGGCGGTGCTTGCGGCGATCGGCGCCGTCAACGTGCTGGTCCAGGGACCGGGCGGCCGGCGCGGCTTCCACCTCGGAATCGAGGCCGTGGCGGTCGTCGTCTGCCTGGTCCTCACGCTGTGGCGGCGAAACCTCCTCCCCGGACTCGTCGCGGCGGTCGCCATTGTTGCGCTCGCCCGGGCCGCCGGGCTGGGCTGAGCGGCTCCTCTACGCGCGTCGCGCCTCGACCTCGATTTCGATCAGCAGACTCGGGTCGACGAGCGCCGCGACCTGGACCATCGTGGCGGCCGGCCGGATCGCACCGAACAGCTCGCCGTGAACGGCGCCGACCTCGGCGCTTCGGGCGATGTCCGTGACGAACATCCGGCTGCGGACAACATCGGTCAGCGAGAACCCGCACGCCTCGAGCGCCGTGGCGATGACGCCGAACGCCCCACGCGCCTGGCCGGCGATGTCACCGGGGTGGCGCGATCGGCCGTCAGGTCCCGCGTCGGTCGTGCCGGAGACCCAGCACGAATCGCCGACGACGACCGCCCGGCTGTAGCCGATCGTCGACTCCCACGGACCGCCGGACGAGACGTTCCGACGGGTCGTCACGGCCGATCGCCCCGCCAGCCCGCGACGACCGGGTCCCGCGCGACCGCCAGCAGCAGCCCGGCGAGGAGGGTGGTCCGCGGCACGATCGAGTCGACGTCGAGGTATTCGGCCGGCGAGTGATCGTTGCCGCCGATCGGCCCCAGGCCGTCGATCGTCGGGACGCCCATCCCGGCGGTCGTGTTGGCGTCGGATGCGCCGCCGGTCGCGGCGTCGCTCACCGCGAAGCCGAGCCGCCGCGCGACGGCCTCGGCGTGCTCGACCAGCCGCCCGGAGCGCTCGAGCTTCTCCATCGGCCGGTGCCGGCCCATGTCCGCGATCTCGACGGTCGTGTCCGGGACGTCGCTGGCCCGGGCCAGCCGCCCGATCTCGGCTTCGGCCGCCTCCAGCTGGTCGCGCGCCGACGCCCGAACGTCCACGTCGAGGACGCAGCGCTCGGGGACGACGTTGGGCCGCGTCCCGCCGCCGATGACCCCGACGTTGACCGTCACGCCCGGCCAGCGGCCGTTCAGCGCGTGCAGGTCGCGGACGAGGCGGGCGGCCTCGACGATCGCGTTGCGGCCCTTCTCCGGCTCGACCCCGGCGTGCGCGGCGCGGCCGTGGACGGTGAGGCGGATGTCGACGATCCCCTTGCGCGCCGAGACGATGTCGCCGTTGGCGCGGGCGCACTCGAGGACGAAGCAGACGTCCGACTGAGCCGCGACCTCGCGGATGTGCGGGCTGGAGCTTGGCGAACCGATCTCCTCGTCGGGGTTGGCGATGTAGACGAGGCGCTCGAAGGGCAGCTCGCCGAGCACGTCGCGGAGGGCGGCGATGGCGTAGAGGCCCGCCAGCAGCCCCGACTTCATGTCGGTGACGCCCGGCCCATACGCTCGACCGCCCTCGATCCTGAACGGCCGGGCGGCAGCGGTGCCCTCGTCGAAGACGGTGTCGAGGTGGCCGATGAGGAGCACCCGCGGACCCGAACCGGGCCGGCCGGCGAACGTCGCCACGACCGTCTCGCCGAGGGTGTCGTGCGGCCGTTGATCCACGGACGCCCCGAGGCGACGGAGGAACGCTGCCGTCCACGTCCCCACCGCGTCGACGCCGGCCTTGGTGTAGCTGCCGCAGTCGGTGTTGACGAGCCGCTCGAGGTCGGCGAGGAAGGCCGGCAGGGCGGCCTCGACGTTGGCCGCGAGCGCTTCGAGATCCCGCTCGGCGACGCCGGCTCCCGGTTCGGCCATCGTGTCCACCGTCCGAGTCTATCCAGCGGGCGCCTTGCTATCCTGCGCGGACTGTGCGCCTCATCGAGATCCGCCTGCTCGAGGGCCCGAACGTCTACCGGCTCGAGCCGGCGGTCAAGGTCGAGGTGGCCATCGGCCGGCGTCGGACGTGGTACGGGCAGCGGGTCCCTGCCCGCCACGCGCTCGTCTGGCTGGGGCGACGGGTGGCAGCACGCGACTGGCCGGATGACGTCGCGGGGATCGCCGGCTGGGCCCGCCGCCTGCGCGCCGATCACGACGAGGGAGTCGGCGGCGTGACCGTCCATCGTTCGTCCGACCCCGGGCACTGGATCGTCACCTGGCCGTGGCGCGGCGCGGAACGCGCCAGGGCGATCGCCGAGGCGGCCCTGGCACTGGCGGATCGCAACGTCTCCGCGGTGAGCGGCGCACGGCTCACCGGCGGCCAGGCACGCCTGGTCGAACGCTGGTCGGCCAGGATCGCCGAGGCGGGGACCACGCCGCCGGCGCTCATCCGCGATGCCGATCGCCGGGTTCCGATCGTGTCGATCAGCGGGACCAACGGCAAGAGCACGGTCACCCGGCTCATCACCCACATCCTCCTGCTCGCGGGACGGCACGTCGGGTCGACGACGTCGGACGGCGTCCTCGTCGACGAGCGGATGATCGACCCGGGCGACTGGACGGGCCTGGGCGGAGCGGCCCAGGTCCTGCATCGTTCGGACATCGACGTCGCGGTCCTCGAGACAGCCCGCGGCGGGGTCGTCCTGCGCGGCGTCGGCTACGAGTCGAACGAGGCGAGCGTGCTGACGAACGTGTCGTCGGACCACCTCGACCTGCAGGGCATCCACACGCTGCCGGAGCTGGCCGAAGTGAAGGCCACGATCTGTCGGATCACCAGGCCCGATGGCTGGGTCGTGCTCAACGCCGACGATCGCTTCGTTGCGGGCGTGGCCCGACGTGTCAAGGCCAACGTCGCGTTCTTCTCACTGTCCGACGGCAGCTCGGGAATCGTCCGACGGCACATCGACCGCGGCGGACGAGCGTACGTCGTTCGTCGGGGGGCGCTCGTCGAGATCGACGGCGGACGGCCGCGGACGATCGCGCCGATCGCCGAGGTGCCGATCGCCATCGGTGGCCTGGCTCGCCACAACGTTGCCAACGCGCTGGCGGCGGCCGGCGGAGCGCGGGGACTGGGCGCGACGCGGGACGAGGTCGCCGCCGGCCTGCGCGACTTCCGGCCGTCGTCCGAACGATCGCCCGGCCGGCTCAACATCTTCCGCCTGGGGGCGAAGGTCGTGATCATCGACTTCGCCCACAACGAGGCGGGGGTCGGCGCGATCCTCGACGTCGCCGAGGGAATCGCCGCCGGGCCGGCCGGCCGCGCACCGATCACGATGATCATCGGGACCGCCGGCGACCGGCCGGATGACTCACTGCGCGGCATCGGACGGGTCGCCGGCCAGCGGGCGCAGCGGGTCGTCGTCAAGGAGACGCTCAAGTACCTGCGCGGCCGGAGCCGCGAGTCGATGGTCGGTGAGCTGCTGGCCGGGGTGAAGTCCGCGGGGCGGGCGACGTCGGACGTCCCGGTCTACGAAACGGAGACGGAGGCGCTGCGCGCCGAGGCGTCGCGCAACGGCGCCGTCCTGGGGCGCAAGGACGCGTCCCGGGTCATCGTCCTCATGTGTCACGAGGAGCGCGAGGAGGTCTTCCGGCTGCTGGCCGGACTCGGCGCCACGCCGGTCGACATGGCGTCGGAGCTGACGCAGCTCGTGCCTCGGCCCGCGGCACGGCCGCGACGCTGACGGGGCGGACCCGCCTAGCCCTCAGGCGCCACCAGCTCGCCGGGATCCGCAAAGGCCGTCGCGCCGCGGGCCGACCCGGCCGCGGCCATCGCCTCGCGATAGACCGCGACCGCATCGTCGACGCACATCACGATGAGGTCGCCGGGGCTTGCCCGCCGCAGCGCCGTGCGCACGGCGGTCAGCTCCTCGAGGATCTTCTCGGCGCGGCCGGCCCGGGCACGGCCGTCGGCCCGGGCCCCACGAACCCCCTCGACGACGTTCGCGGCCGTCACCCCCGGCGCCCGGCCGCGGAGATTCTTGTCCTCGCGGACGATGATGTGATCGAAGGCGCGCGCGGCAATCGCCCCGTACTCGCGCTGGTCGTCGTCGCGCCGGTCGCCCGGGATGCCGATGACACCGATCGCGCGGCCGACCCGCCCGTTCGTCCGCCCGGACGTGCCGATTCTGCCGGCCCGCGTCTGTGGCTCGGCCATCATCCGATCGACGAAGTCGGCCAGCTGGCGCATCCCGTCGACGTTGTGGCAGTAGTCGATCACGACGCGGACTCCGCCGACGTCGACCAGATTGAGCCGTCCGGGGGCCTGGAAGAACGACGTCGTGAACGTTCGGAGGCCCTGGCGGATGTCGTGGAGGTGCGCGCCCGCCGCCCACGCCGCGGCCGCCGCGGCGAGCGCGTTGGCGACGTTCATCCGGGCCTTGCCGCCGAATGTCGACGGCATGAGGTGGGTGTAGAGGACCGGCATCTTGCGCGGGCCCAGCTTGAGGACGACGAGCTCACCCTCGGGCGTCGCCTCGAGGCAGAACGCGGCGCCGCCGCGCCCGGTGTGGCCGTCGACCCGGTCGAAGCCGTCCTCGCCCTTGCGCATCGACATGCTGAACAGGACGACCCGCCCCGCGCAGTGGCGACCCATCCGGTAGACGTGGCTGTCGTCGGCGTTGAGGACCGCGGCACCCGAACGTGGCACGGCCTCCACGACGACCGCCTTGACGTTGGCCAGCTGGCCGATCGAGCTGATCCCGCCGAGGCCCAGGTGATCGCCCGTGACGTTGGTGACGACGGCGACGTCGTTGCGGTCGTAGCCAAGCCCCTCGCGCAGGATCCCGCCGCGGGCGACCTCGAAGACCGCGGTGTCGACGGTCGGGTTCTGGAGGACCATCTGGGCCGACTTCGGCCCGGACATGTCGCCCTTCTTGATCAGCCGCCCATCGATGACGATGCCGTCGGTCGAGGTCATCCCGACCCGGCGGCCCATCAGCTTCATGATGTGGGTCAGCATCCGAACCGTCGTCGTCTTGCCGTTCGTGCCGGTCACGGCGAGGATCGGGATGCGGGCCGGCGTCCCGGGCGGGAAGAGCAGGTCGATGACCGGCTTGGCGACGTACTGCGGCTCGCCCTCCGTCGGGTGGGTGTGCATCCGGAAGCCCGGCGCCGCGTTGACCTCGACGATCCCGCCGCCGGTCTCCCGGACGGGCGTCGCGATGTCCGGGCAGATGAAGTCGATGCCGGCGACGTCGAGGCCCACGATCCGGGCCGCGGTCTCGGCGATCTCGACGTTGTCGGGATGGGCCTCGATGGTCCGGTCGATCGACGTGCCGCCGGTCGACATGTTGCCGGTCAGGGCGAGCCTCACCCGAACACCTTCGTCGGGCACGTCGTCGAGCCCGAAGCCCTGGCCGCGAACGAGCTCCTCCGCTGCCGCGTCGACCGTGATCCGCGTCAGCACCTTTTCGTGGCCGATCCCGCGACGGGGATCCTGGTTGGTCATCTCGACGAGCCGGCGGACCGTGTGCTTGCCGTCGCCGGTCACCCCGGCGGGGACGCGCTCGGCGACGGCGGCGAGCTTGCCGCCGATGACGAGGCAGCGATAGTCGTTCCCGGTGACGTACGTCTCGACGACCACGTCCCCGGAGTTGCTCTGCGACAACGCCGGCGGAAACGCCGCGCGGACCGCCTCGTCCGAACGCAGGTTGAGCTGAACGCCGCGTCCGTGATTGCCATCGAGCGGCTTCACGACGCAGGGGAATCCCAGCCGCCGCGCCGCGGCCACGGCACCATCCGCCGAAATGACGACCTCCGACTTCGGGACGGGCAGGCCGGCCGAGTCGAGGAGCCGGTTGGTCAGGCTCTTGTCCGTGGCGACGTCGACGGCGATCGCCGACGTCTGCGACGTTATCGTTGCCCGGATCCGCTGCTGATGGACCCCCTGGCCAAGCTGGACCAGTGAGTGGCGGTCGAGCCGGATGACGGGGATGTCGCGGCTGACGGCCTCGTCGATGAGCGCCTGGGTCGACGGGCCGAAGGCCTGGCGCTCGGCCAGCCGGATGAGGTTCTCCAGCGCCGCCACGACGTCGAAGTCGTAGGCGGGGTCGCTGGGCGCGATCAGGCGGTTGATGAGCGCGACGGCCATCCGTCCCGCCTCGAACCCGACGCTCTCCTCGCGGTACTCGTAGATCACGTTGTAGCGGCCGTATTCACCGGTCGAGCGTGTCTTGCCGTGCCGGACCTCGGTGCCGGCGAGGTTCTGGAACTCGAGGGCCAGGTGCTCCGCGATGTGGCCGGCCCAGGTGCCCTCGCGCAAGCGGCTGATGAACCCGCCCCGCCGGCCCAGCGAGCAGGCGTGATCCTCGAGGCTCGGCATCAGCTCGACCAGCGCATCCGCCAGCCCCGGGATGAGGTTCGACGGGAACTCCTCGAGGACGCCGAGGTCCACGACCATCCGGACGACGGGTTCCCGGGCCCAGTAGTTGGCGCCGCGGAGGATGCGCGTCTCGACGACGCGGAGGGTGGGCTCCGGACGCGGTCGCGAGCGGCGCTCGCGGGCACGGTGGCTCGCCGTCGGCGGTGGCGGCGCCGGCTGCCGCTTCCGGCGCGGCGCGGGAGCAGTCTGAGCCACGGTTGTCTCCTCCCCCGTACGGCCCCGTCGACCGCCCGGGTCAGCTCGACGCGGCCGCCTCCCCGGCGCCGCCCTGCAGGGCGTGAAGTGCGGGCGTGGCGATCCGGTGCCGACGACGGAGGTCGAACCGGTATCCAGACGGCAACGAGTGGAGGACGACGCCGCTGATCATCAGGGGCCGGTGGCCCTTGATCTCCCAGGCGTCCGTCTCCGAAGCCGAGCCGTCGACGACGGTGATGCTGCCGCGGCCGATGACCTCGAGGACGTGATCAGCGCCGACGACGCCGGCGGTGTCCTCGTCGACGCCCAGGCCAAGCAGGCTGGGGTTCTGGGCGATGACGCTGAGCAGGCGCCCCAGGCGGTTCCGCTGCTGGAAATGCTGGTCGACGATGACGCCGGGCAGGAGGCCGAGGCCGGCCGAGATCTGCGCCATGCGGTGCTTCGGGGTCGCCCCCGAGGCGCCGAACGCGATCATGTGGCTGCTCATGGCCGACGCGCCGGCAGACGTTCCGGCGACGACCGCGCCGTGCCGGAACCGCTCCAGGATCGCGTCGGCCAGGCGCGTCCCGCCGAGGGTCGACGACAGCCGCAGCTGGTTGCCGCCGGTCAGGAAGATCGCCGTCGCGTCACGAACCGTGAGGGCCGCCGTCTCGTCGTTGGCCTGGGGCCGGGTGATCGCGTGGAGCGGCCGAACGCGGGGCACCCCCAGGTCACCGAAGACCTGCTTGTAGCGCTCGCCCGCCTGTTCCCCCAGCGACGACGCCGTCGAAATCACGGCGATGGTCGCGTCGAGCCCGCCGGCGAGGGACACGAAACGGTTCAGGATGACGCGATCGCGGACCTTGTCCTCCGCGCCACCGATGATCATCACCGTGCCTTCGCTCATGGGCCGGGAGTATAGCCGGGCAGAACGGGCGACCGACCCGCCCCAGAAGGGCCACCCGAGGCAGGACCGTGGCGCTGTTGGCACGTCGCGGCGGTCCGCCCGGGCATTGGACGCGTCCGGAGCCGTGCGAGAATGCCGCGGCAATGACCGAGTCGGCGGCTCCGGGGCGGCGATCGCGACGCGGCCCTGGCGGCGCGTCCCGCCGGGCCAATCGGCTGGCGGAGCAGGTTGCCGCCGAGCTCATCGACCGGCCCACCCGTCGCCGGGCCGGGGTCTTCCGGCGAGCCTTGCGGCGCGAGGCGTCGCGCCTGCGCGACCGCCGCCGCATCCTCGCCATGACCCTGCTGATCCTCACCTTCGGGTTCGTCGCGGCCGGCATGATCGCGCGAGGCGACGCGGCCGGCGCCGACGCCCGGGCCTACTGGGCCGGCGTCAGGATCTGGCTCAACGGCGGCGACCCGTACCACCCCACGGGCCCGTTCCTGCCCTACGTCTACGCCCCGTGGATGCTGCCGCTGTTCGCCCCGTGGGCGCTGCTGCCGTGGGACGTGGCCTGGTTCGCCTGGCGCGGGGCGACCATCCTGCTGCTGCTCTGGACGATCGACTGGGCGTACCGCCGACGGCCGCTCGAGACCGCCGTCGTCGTTGCCATCCTCGCCTTTCCGATCGGCGCCAACCTCGACACTGGGAACATCACCCTGGTCCTCGCCCTGGCCCTGTTCGGCGCCCAGTTCGTGCGCCCCCGGCTGGCCGGCTTCCTGTGGGGCCTGGCGACCTGGATGAAATGGGCGCCGGCGCCGCTGTGGCTCATCCTCCGGCCACGAGCCCGGCTGTGGGGCCTCGTCTGGCTCGCCGCGTCGGCCCTGCTCAGCCTCGCGACGTTGCCAATGACGATCGTCCAGATGAAGACGCTGTTCGGCTTCGACCGGCCGGCGATCCGGCTCGACTACCTGGTGCTCCTCTGGTCGGTCGTGCCGTGGCTGTGGCGCCAGCCGCAGCCGTTCGCGTGGCTCCATCCCGCCGCGTGGCGGGCA
>JBGPDX010000078.1:0-10304 GCA_041482475.1 Candidatus Limnocylindria bacterium
AGCGGAGACCGGTGTCGACCGACCGGTACATGTACGGGAATGACAGCACGACGTAGGCCGCCACCAACAGGGCGTCACTCCCCGTCTCCGAGTTCGTCAGGGCGATCGGCTGATGGCCGTAGGTGCTGATCAATCCGAAGACGAGGACCACCGGCGGGATCACGAACGGCAGGAGCGTGATGAACTCGACGATCGGCCTGGCCCGGGGGACACGGAGGCGGACCCAGTAGGCGGTCGGGACGATGATCGCCGTGCTGACGATGATGGTGATGATGCCGATGACGAACGAGTACGTCAGGCTCGAGAAGAACTGCGGTCGATTGAGGATCCCGGTGTAGGCGGCGATCGCGGGCTTGGCGTTGAGCGAGAAGGCGAACGTCCCGATCAGCGGCAGGGCGAAGTACAGCGCGCCGATCAGGAACACGGCCGACCAGAGGATCCGCGTCCTGGTCATTGCTGCCAGCGCTCCGATCGGCGCTGGATCCAGAGATAGGCGATCAGGGTGATGCTCATGATCCCGACCATGCCCATCGCCAGCGCGTAGCCGGCGCCGACGTTGTGGAGGACGTCGCCCTGGAGCTGGTCGCCGATCAGCAGGGTGACCAGGTTGATCAGGCCGCCGGTCAGCTGGTAGGCGGTCGCCTGGGCGCCGAACGCATTGCCGAACAGCAGGATCGTCGAGCCAAGCAGCGGTGGCAGCAGGACCGGCAGGGCGATGTACCGCCAGAACTGGAAGGAGCTCGCACCCAGGTTCTCGGAGGCCTCGCGCCAGTCCTTCTTCAGGCCGTCGATCGCCGGCGCGATGATCAGGATCATCAACGGGAACTGGAAATAGAAGTAGACGATCTCCAGGCCCAGCTTCGAGTAGAGCGAAAACCCGCCGCCGCCGTAGACATCCAGTCCGATGCCCTTGAGGAGCGTGGTCACCAGCCCGGCTCGCCCGATCGTGAAGATGAAGGCGAGCGCGAGCGGGATGCCGGCGAAATTCGAGGCCACCCCGGAGAAGGTCATGAGTCCGGTCCGCAGCGGTTTCGGCAGTCCGCCGGAGATCACCGCATAGGCCATCAGGAATCCGAAGATCGCCGCCGCGATGGCGGTGACCAGGCTGATCTCGATGCTGGCGAGATACGCGCTGCGGGGCAGGGGGCCGCTCAGGTCAGCGTAGTTCTGCAGGGTGAGGGCGCCGGACTTGTCCTGGAGGCTACCGATCGCCAGATAGGCGGTCGGGGCGATCAGGAACGCCGCCGAGAAGACGAGGAACGGGACGAGCCCGAACCAGGGCGAACGGAAGATGCCTCGCCCGGAGCGCGCGGGTTGCGCGGTCCGGGCGGACATCGTCAGCGGCGTGACACTCATCGGCGGTCGATGAGGGCTTCAGCGTCGCCGGTCGTGGGCCTACTTGTCCGGGACGACCACGCCGACCGTGGTCGGCCAGCCCTTGGTGATCACGTCGGTGGCCTTGGTGATCTGGGCGAGCGTCGGCAGGACGGCCCCCTTCGTGTCCGGGAGCTTCGCCTTGAGATCGGCCGGGACGACGTTGCGCGTGACCATGTCCTCATAGCGGATCGGGTTGCAGTAACCCTTCAGCCAGATGTTCTGGCCCTCGTCCGAGTAGAGGTACTCCATCCACAGCTTGGCGGCGTTCGGATGCGGCGCATAGGCGCTGATCGCCTGAACGTACATGCCGCCGAACCGGCCCGACGTCGGGACGGCGACCTCGACGTTCGGATTGCCCTTGAGGCTGTCCTTGTCGGCCAGGCCGTTGTACGTCCAGGTGATGCGGATCGGCGTCTCGCCGGAGGCGACCGTTGCCTTGCCGGCGATGACCGGCACGAAGTTGCCGGCGGCGTTGAGCCTCTTGAAGAAGTCGAGGCCGGGCTGCGGGTTGTCGAGCGAGCCGCCGTTGGCGAGCGCGGCCGCCCAGACGCCGGAGATCGCCTGGTTGGACTTCGTGGGGTTGCCGGACAGCGCGACCTGACCCTTGTACTCGGGCTTCAGGAGGTCCGACCAGTCCTTCGGAACGTTCGGGACCTTGGCGGTGTTCGTCTCGAACGCGAGGACGCCGTAGTAGTCCCCGTACCAGGAGCCGTCGGCGTCCTTCGCCAAGTCCGGGATCGACGCCCACCCGGCGACCTTGTACGGCTGGATGAGGCCGGCGGTCTTGGCGTCAGGGCCGAACGACAGGCCAACATCGATGACATCGGGAGCCTGCGGGCCCTTGTTGTCCTTGTTGGCCTTGATCGCGTCGACTTCCTGGCCGGAGCTGCCGTCGGGGTTCAGGCCGTTGATCTTGATGCCGAACTTCGACGAGAAGGTGTCGATCGCCTCACCGTAGTTGCACCAGTTGCGAGGCAGGGCGATCGTGGTCAGGTTGCCCTCTGCCTTGGCCGCGTCGATCAACGACTGCGGGACGCCGGGAATGCCACCCGCCGCCGTCGACGCGCCGGGCGAGCTGCTGCAGGCGGCGAGGAGCACGAGGGCGGCGAGGGGAGAGACGATGCGCAGCGGGGACGGTTTACCAGTCAATGCAGTCTTCTCCAGCTTCCAGGGGTGACAACGGCAAGCGAGGCACTGAACGCGATGCGCCCTCCTCCGTGGGGCCGCGCTGGGCGTCTCGACGAGGCCGGGTGACGGGCACCGGGCAGGTTGCCTCTTCCGCGGTCCATTTGACAGCCCCGGTCCCGGCCCCGTCAAGACTCTGGTGGCTGGGTTACCGGCGACTGTGCGGCGGGTCCACAGGCGGTCCGGCGGTACGGCCTCCCGGCAGCTTCAAGGCCGTCGGCTGTTCGACGGCCGTTGCCGGGTCGGCGTCAGATCACTTGGGAATCCAGGCCTTCCACTTGTCAGTGTTGGCGTCCATCCACTTCTTGGCGGCCGCATCGGGCGTCATGTTGTCGCGGGCGATGTAACCGGCCACGATGTTCTGGTCGTCATTCGACCACTGGAAGTTCTTGATGAACTGGTAGGCCGTGCTGTTGGCATCGGCGAACTTCTTGCTGGCGATCTTGTCGAGGTCATACGGCGGATACTCGCAGGCGACCTTCTTGGCGTCGGCGTCGCAGCCCGGCGTGTAGGCCGGAAGGTTGACGTGGGCCAGCTTGATGTCGTGGAGCGCCCACTGCGGCGAATAGAAGTACGCCAGCAGCGGCTTCTGCTGCGCCTGCGCCTGCTGCAGCGACGTGATGAGAGCGGCCTCGCTGCCGCCCTGAACGACCTTGAAATTGAGCTTGAGGTTCGTGACCAGGGCTTCGTCGTTCGTGACATATGACGGATCGCCGTCGAGGAGCTGGCCCTTGTCGCCCGATTCCGAGGTCTTGAACAGATCGGCGTACTTGTTGAGGTTCGCCGAGTCCGTGATGTCCGGGTACTTGTCGGCCATCCACTGGGGGACGAACCAGCCGATGATCCCCTGGCGGCCGGTCGAGCCGACCCGGACCGCTGTCTTCTTCTCGTCGATGTACGTCTTCTTGAGGTCCTCGTGACCCCAGTTCTCGAGGACCACGTCGACCGTGCCGGACTCGAATCCCTGCCAGGAGATCTCTTCCTTGAGTTCGGGCTTCTCCACCTTGTAGCCCATCTCGTTCTGGAGGATGTAGCCGACTACGGCGGCGTCGGCAGCGTAGCCGACCCAGGGGTTGACAGCGATCTTGACGGTGCCCTTGCTGCCCGATCCACCACCGGTCGAACAGGCGCCGAGGGCAAGGCTCAGGACCGCGACCCCCACCGCGAGCCGACCGAGCGTCGTGCGCGACATCTGCATGTGCTCCTCTCCTCCACTGCCGCCATGCCTCCCGGAAGCGGCGGCGCTCAACGTACTCCGGGTCGCGCTGCGTCGCTTGCCCGGCTGGCCGATCAAGGCGCCTTCACCCCGGCTTGAAGGGTCGTGCCCGGGGGAACGATGGCCACCGGGCGGCCCGGTCCGGTCGGTCGTCCTCCGGCGCCCTGCGTGATACGGTCGAGCATGATGCCCAGCAGGACGATCGAGATGCCCGCCGCCAGGCCCTTGCCGAAGTCCTCCCGTTGGGCGAAGCCGGACACGACGTCGAAGCCGAGCCCGCCGCCCCCGACCAGCCCAGCGACGACCACCATCGCCAGGACGAGGACGATCCCCTGGTTGGCAGCGAGGAGCAGCGACCGCCTGGCCATCGGCAGCTGGACTTTCCAGAGCAGCTGCCGCGACGTCGATCCGGATGCGGTCGCCGCCTCGATGACTGTGGCTGGGACGTTCCGGATCCCGTCCTCGACGAGCCGGATCACGGGCGGTGCGGCATAGATGATGGCCGCCACGATCCCGGTGAAGCGGGTCGCGCTGAACAGGGCGATCGCCGGGATCAGATAGACGAATGAGGGCATGGTCTGGGCGGCATCGAGGATCGGTCGCAGGATCCGCCCGACGCGATCGCTCCGTGCCGACCAGACCCCCAGGACGAGACCCACCAGCAACGTGAGGACCGTCCCGATCAAGACGCTGGCCAGGGTCTGCATCCCATGGTCCCAGAGCTGCAGGCCGGCGACGCCGAGCAGCGCGACGGCGGTCACGACGGCCGGCCGGATTCCACTGACCAGGAACGCGGTCGCGGCGATGAACAGCACGACCAGCCACCACGGTGCGGTCGTGAGGATCGTCTGGAGGGGATTCACCAGCCCGCTCGTGACGATGTTCTTGATCGCATCGGTCACCCCGAACAGGTTTAGCTGGACCCATTTGGTGACGGCGTTCACAGGCTCGGCGAACGAGATTGTTACGGCGTCAGGAAAGGCGGACCCGCCGAGCGCAAGAGAGCCCACAATCGCCGCGAGGACGGTCAGGCCGACGGCGCCGGCAACGATCGTGCGCCGGCTTGGACCGCTCCCGTCGCCGGCCTGATCGCGAAGCTCCACGCGTTCGCTCGCCGCGCTGGTGAGGCGGTCGAGGACGATGGCCAGGATGACGATCGCCAGACCCGCGTTGAACGCCAGGCCGACGTTGACGGCCGACAGAGCGTTGAGGATCCTTGGACCGAGACCCGGCGCGTTGATGAGCGCCGTGATGACCACCATCGAGAGGGCCATCATCATCGTCTGGTTGATGCCCAGGACGATCGTCCGCCGGGCCATTGGTAGCTGCACCTTGCGCAGCAGCTGCCAGCGGGTCGAGCCGAGCGACGTCGCCGCTTCGACGGTCGTGCCCGACACGCCGCGGATGCCGAGCGCGGTGATCCTGATCGCCGGGGGAATGGCGTAGATCATCGTGGCGATGATCGCCGCCGGTGGCCCAATGAGGAAGAGCAATGCGATCGGGGCCAGGTAGGCGAAGGTCGGCAGGATCTGCATGACGTCCAGGACCGGGTTCACAATCGCCTGGAACCGCTCGTCGCGCCCGGCGACAATCCCGAGCGGGATGCCGATGGCGAGGGACACAATCACCGCCGCCAGGGTCAGCGCCAGTGTGTCCAGGCTCTCCTGCCAGAGGCCCATGACACCGAAAGCGAGAAACCCGGCGACCATGAGGACCGCAATTCGTCGCCCAGCGAAGACCAGCCCGATGGCACCGGCGGCCACGAGCACGCCGACCCAGCTGAGATTCGTCAGGACCGCCTGGATCGCGTCGAACAGAGCTCCGATGCCGACCCGGATGACGTCGAATACCAGGACGAAGATCGGGCTGGAGTTGCGGTTGACGTCGACCCAGTCGCGGATGCTGTTGATCGACTGGAAGACCGGCGCTTCCTCGTTGTGGGGGAACAGCCACTGGTCGCGGAAGGCGGCATAGAGGACAGCGCTGGCGGCAACCAACAGCAGAGCCCAGACGCGCCGCGAAGCTCGCCAGGCGAACCGCGGCTGGGTCAGGAACGTGGCCGTCAACTCAACCGTCCTCGGCGCCGGCGATGGCCGTCAGGATCGAGACCCGATCGACAACGCCCAACAGCCGGCCATTGTCAACAACCCGGATCGGCCGCGCGCTGGCGGCCGCCGCATGAAGGGCGCTCCGGATGATCGTCGTCGACGAGAACTCGGGACCAGCCAGGTCGTCGTCCGGGCGGGCGGGGCGCATCACCCAGCGGAGGGTCAGCACATGCGATTTGGGAACGTCACGCACGAAGTCTGCAACGTAGTCGTCGGCCGGCGCTCCGACCACATCCTCTGGCCGGCCGGCCTGGACGATCTCGCCGTCGCGCATGATCACCACGTGGTCACCGAGCTTGAGCGCCTCGGCCAGATCATGGGTGATGAAGATCATCGTCTTGCCGACCTCGTCGTGTAACCGCAGCACCTCGTTCTGCATGTCGCGCCTGATCAAGGGATCAAGCGCGCTGAAGGGCTCGTCGAAGAACATCACCTCAGGGTCCACGGCCAGGGCCCGGGCCAGGCCGACGCGCTGCTGCATGCCTCCCGAGAGCTGATCGGGGTAGCTGTTGGCCTGGCCCTCCAGGCCCACCAGCGACAGCATCTGGCGAGCCCGCGCGAGGCGCTCTGGGCGAGGGTCGCCCCGGATCTCGAGCCCGAAGGCGACGTTCTCGATGACCCGCCGATGGGGCAGCAATCCGAAGTGTTGGAAGACCATCGAGAAGCGGCGCCGGCGAAGCTCGCGCAGCCGCTCGATGTCGGCCTTTCGGATGTCCTCGCCGTCGAGCAGGATCTCGCCGAGGGTTGGCTCGATCAGCCGGGTAAGGCAGCGGATGAGGGTCGACTTGCCGCTTCCGGAGAGGCCCATGACGACGAAGATCTCGCCCGGCTTGACGTCAAAAGAGACGTCGCGGACCGCCACGGTCGCGCCGGTCGTGGCCCGGATCTCGGCTGAGCTGAGGGACGCAGCCCTGGCGGCGATCTTGTGCTCGGCCGGCCCGAAGATCTTCCACAGCCCGCGCACGGAGATCGCCGCGCTGGCACTCCGAGACACGTCGGTGGTGGTGCCTCGGGCCCGGCCGTCGGCCGGAGACTCGACGGCTGCGCTCATGGCCGCCCTCCTTGCCCCGAGCACAGGCCCTCGTGGTCGCCCTGACGGCGAGGGTCGGCGACCGCCTACGCTGGGTCGGATGAGGATTGCCCGTCGGCGCTCCGGCGTCAAGCCATCGGCGCGGATCCTCGGGGATCCCGCGTCAGCCCGCGTCGCCCGAAACGGAACGCCAGCCACGCCGCTGGCGGCGCGCTTGCGCCGGCCCGTCGTGCGACGAATACTGTCGGTCCCCCGGGCTGAGCGCCAGGACGTTGGTGACGTCCCCGCCTCGGCGATCCGCCTGGCCGGCCGGCCGGAGGGACGAGGAGGCGTGGTGGGCGTTCGGGTCGACGGGTCGCCGTCGCCATCGAGGGACGGGTCGGCGGCAGGTTCTTGATCGAGCGGCTGACGGAGCTGAAGACCGTCGTCGTCAACGTGGCCTGAGCAACGCGAGGATTCGAGGTCAAATGAGCGGGCTTCCCGACCGCGCCAGGGCCGTGATCGTCGGTGCCGGGATCGTCGGCAACTGCATGGCCTGGCACCTGGCCAGGCAGGGCTGGCGCGACCTCGTCCTGCTCGACAAGGGCAGCCTGCCCAGCCCCGGCGGATCGACCGGCCACGCCTCGAACTTCATCTTCCTGACCGACCACTCGAAGGAGATGACGGCCTTCACCGTCGACAGCGTCCGCCAGTACCAGGAGCTCGGCGTGTTCCTCGAAACCGGCGGCATCGAGGTCGCCCGGACGCCGGAGCGGATGGAGGAGCTCAAGCGCCGGATGGCGTCGTCGCTGTCCTGGGGAGTCGAGCCGGTCAGCCTGCTGACGCCGGCCCAGGTCAAGGAGCTCGTCCCGTTCATCGACGAGGCGGTCATCCGCGGCGGCTTCTACACCCCCGGCGTCGGCGTCGTCGATTCGCTCCAGGCGGGCACGCTGATGCGCAAGGCCGCGGGGGAGATGGGCGCGCTGACCGTCTCCGCCCAGACGGAGGTGACCGGCATCGACGTCAGCGACGGCCGGATCGTCGGCGTCCGAACCGACAAGGGCGACATCCGCACCAACATCGTCGTCGTCGCCTGCGGCATCTGGAGCCCGCGGATCGCCCGCATGGCGGGCGCGTCGATTCCGCTGACGCCCGCCGTGCACCAGATGATCGACATCGGCCCGGTGCCGATCTTCGAGCAGACCACCGGCGAGGTCGGCTTCCCGATCGTCCGCGACATGGACACCAACATGTATGAGCGCCAGCACGGGACCGGCTTCGAGATCGGGTCCTACGCTCATCGGGCCATCCTCATGGAGCCCGACGACATCCCGTCGATCGAGGCGTCGGCGCTGTCGCCGACCCAGCTGCCGTTCACCAAGGAGGACTTCGACCCCCAGCTCGAGGACGCGCTCGAGCTGTTCCCCTCGATCGTCGGCGACGAGAAGGTGGGCGTGAAGCTGGCGATCAACGGGCTGCTGTCACTGACGCCGGACGGCATGCCGATCCTGGGCGAGTCGCCGGAGGTCAAGGGGCTGTGGTCGGCGGCGGCGATCTGGATCAAGGAGGCGCCGGGCATCGCCAGGGCCGTCGCCCAGTGGATGACGCACGGCTCGTCGGAAATCGACGCACACGCGTCCGACATCGCCCGCTTCTACGACCACCAGCGAACGCGCCAGCACGTCCGGGCCCGATCGGCCGAGGGCTACAACAAGACCTACGGCATCGTTCACCCGGCCGAGCAATGGGCGTCCAATCGCGACGTCCGGCTCAGCCCGTTCAACGCCCGCGAGCGCGGCCTGGGCGCGGTGTTCTTCGAGGCGGCCGGCTGGGAGCGACCGTTCTGGTACGCCTCGAACGAGCCGCTGCTGAAGGAGTACGGCGACCGCGTCATGCCACGCAAGGCGGAGTGGGAGTCGCGCTGGTGGTCGCCGATCATCAACGCCGAGCACCTGGCGATGCGGGACCGGGTCGGGATCGTCGACCTGTCGGCGTTCGCCATCTTCGACGTCACCGGTCCGGGTGCCTGCGATGCGCTCGAGGCGCTCGTCGTGAACCGGGTCGACGTGCCGGTTGGTCGCGTCGTCTACACGCCGCTGCTCAACGAGGCGGGCGGGATCGTCGCCGACCTGACGATCATGCGCCTCGCCCCCCACGTCTTCCGCGTCGTGACCGGCGGCGGCATGGGGATGCGCGACAAGAAGTGGTTCGCCGACCATCTCCCGGCCGACGGCTCGGCCCAGATCCACGACCAGACGTCGGCCTTCACGACGGTGGGTGTGTGGGGCCCGCGGGCACGGGACCTCGTCGCCTCGACGACCGAGGACGATGTCTCCCACCAAGCCTTCCCGTTCGGGACGTGCCGAACGATCGAGATCGGCGGCGTGCGGGTGCTCGCCTCGCGGATCTCCTACGTCGGTGAGCTCGGCTGGGAGATCTATGCCTCGATCGAGCAGGGGCTCCGGCTGTGGGACGCCCTGTGGGACTCCGGCAAGCCGCTCGGCGCTTTGCCCGTGGGAATCGGCGTGTACGGCACGACGGGTCGGCTCGAGAAGGGCTACCGGGCGCACGGCAACGAGCTGGAGCTCGAGTACGACCTCGTCGAAGCCGGCATGGCCCGCCCCACGGTCAAGGCGGAAGCGTTCGTGGGCAAGGCCGCCTATGTCGAGCAGCGATCGAAGCCGCCGGCGGCGATCCTCTGCATGCTGACGGTCGACGATTCGACCTCGAAGAGTGGCGTCAAGCGCTACATGCTGGGCAAGGAGCCGATCCTGACCCGCAAGGGGGAGCGGATCGTGGACGCGAAGGGCCGCGGCTCGTACGCCAACAGCGCCGGGTCCGGGCCGTCGGTCGGCAAGCACCTGCTGATGTCCTACCTTCCGCCGGCGCAGGCGAAGGAGGGGACGAAGCTGGTCGTCGAATACTTCGGCGAGCGCTACCCGGTGACCGTGGCCGTCGTCGGGTCGACGCCCCTGTTCGACCCCGAGAACGCCCGCATTCGGTCGTGAATGTCCTCGTCTGCGTCAAGCGGGTGCCGGCGACCGGCGGCACGATCGTCCTGACCGCCGACGCCCAGGAAATCGACACCCGCTACCTGGGCTTCACCATCAGCCCGCACGAGGAGTGCGCCGTCGAGGAGGCGGTGCGCCAGATCGAGGCGAACGGCGGCTCGTCGACCGTCATGACGCTCGGCCCCGCGGCGGCCGAGGAACAGCTGCGCGATGCGATGGCGATCGGCATCGAGCGGGCGGTCCTGCTCGAGACCGACGGCGGTGACTGGGATCCGATCGCGACCTCCATCGCGTTGACGGACGCCATCCGGGCGCAGGAGGCCGCCGGCCAGCGATTCGACCTGCTGCTGTTCGGCAACGAGGCCGCCGACACGGGCGACTACCAGGTGGCGATCCGG
>JBGPDX010000079.1:0-10303 GCA_041482475.1 Candidatus Limnocylindria bacterium
ACCCGCCTCGAGTCCGGCGCCCTGAAGCCGCGGAGCGAGGTCCTCGCCCTCGCGCCGCGCGTGCGACGCGCGTGGGAGGCGCTCGCCGCGGAGAACGTGGAGTTCGGGCTCGACGACCGGTCGGCCGGCTGGCTCGCCGTCGCCGATGCCGACCAGCTCGACCAGGTCCTGTGGGCCCTCCTCGACAACGCCGTCAAGTACGGCGCCGGGAGCCGGGTCACCGTCGAGATCGCCGTGGACCAGCCGGCCTCTCGCCTCCGATTGACCGTCTCCGATGGTGGCCCGGGGATCTCGGATCGGGATCGGGGACGGCTCTTCCAGCGCTTCGTCCGCGGCCAGGGCGAGCAGCCGGACGAGGGCAGCGGCCTGGGCCTGTACGTCTCGCGCGAGCTGTGCCGGGCGATGGACGGCGACCTCGTCCTCGAGCCCCGCCGCCACGATCGCGGCGCCGCCCTGACGGTCGTCCTGCCCGGGGAGCCGGCCGAGGAGAGCTGACCCGCCAGTACCAACGGCGGGACCGGGCCCACCAGTCGGGCTATGCATCGGCGCACCAATTCAAGGCAGGGTGAAAGGTGCTCCGCCGACCATCACGGCATCACCTCCGACACCTCAGGGGTCCGAATGCGCAGCCTGCTTCCTTTCCGACGCCGTCGCGGCCGAAAGTCTCGCGGACAGAGCCTCGTCGAATTCGCTCTCGTCCTGCCGGTCTTCCTGGTCTTCCTCGCCGCGGCCCTCGACCTGGGCCGCGTCTTCTACGCCAACATCAGCCTGAACAACGCGGCCCGCGAGGGCGCGTTCCAGGCCTCCAAGTTGCCGGCCGCCTTCGGTGCCGGCCAGACCTGCGACGCCTCGGATGCCGGCCAGATCGTCTGCCGCGTCGAGTTCGAGTCGCGCAGCTCGGCCGTTACGATCGCCGACGGCGACATCTCCGCCACCTGCAGCGCCGCCTGCACGAAGGCCGTCGGCAGCACCGTCACGGTCACCGTCACGGGCACCTTCACCCTGGTGACGCCGATCCTGTCGGCGATCTTCGGGGGGCAGACCATCCCGCTCCATTCGGCGGCGACGGCCCAGATCGAGTACCTGCCGTCGACCACGGTGGCGACGGCTCCGCCGCCCCCCGGCGCCGACTTCATCGGCACCCCGACGACCATCCTCGCCGGTGACACCGTCACCTTCACGGACCTGTCGACCGGAAGCCCGAGTGACTGGACCTGGACCTTCGGCGACGGCGGGACGTCGACCCTGCAGTTCCCGACCCACACCTACACGACGCCGGGCAGCTACACGGTCACGCTGACCGCGATCAACATCTCCGGCACGAACACGAAGACGCGGGCCGGCTACATCGTGGTTACCGCGCCGGCCACGCCGACGCCGACCATTTCCCCGACGCCGACGCCAACGCCCGCGTGCATTCACCCGCCGAACGTGATCGGCGACAGCCCGAGTACCGCGGCCGCCAAGTTCTCAGCGTGGAGCTGGAAGAGCTTCAACAGCTACAGCGACCTGACGACCGGGCCGAAGAACAAGATCCAGGCGCAGAACCCCGACGCGACGCAGTGCGTCATCCCGAAGGACACGGACGTGAAGCTGCACTGGCGGCTGCCATGAGCGACCGGACCCGCCACTCAATCTTCCCCTGGCGTCACCGGCCGCGGTCGCGCGGCCAGGCCCTGGTCGAGTTCTCGATCGCGCTCATCCCGTTCATGCTGCTGCTGATGGGCGTCGTCGACCTGGGTCGCGCGATCTACGCGCTGAATGCCACCAGTGAGGCGGCTCGCGAGATCGCCCGCGTCACCAGCGTCCACGAGTGCAACGGCGCCTGCGGCGATCTGGGCTCGAGTCTCGAGGCGCAGGCCGTCATCGCGACCCAGCAGTCGCTGATCCCGAACCTCGTGTTCAACCCGTCGGTCGACATCGACTGCGTCGAGATGACGCCGCCGACTGAGAGCGTCGTGTCCGACGTCGATTGCAAGCCGGGTAACGACTACTACATCCGCGTTCACGTTCGATCCACCTTCACGCCGATCACGCCCCTCGTGGGCATGTTCGGCAGCCACACCCTCGAGTCGTGGAGCCGGATCCGGCTGCCATGAGCAAGGAGATCGCCGCCATGAACCCGATGCGCACGGACCGCAAGGCCGAGCGCGGCCAGATCCTCGTCCTCTTCACGGTCGCCATCGTCGTGGTGATCGCGATGCTGGGCCTCGTCCTCGACGGCGGGAGCAGCTTCGCGCAGCGCCGTGACCAGCAGAATGTCGCGGACCTCTCCGCTCTCGCCGGCGCCGACGCCTACCTCAACACCTTGGGGACGAGCGGGACCAAGAGCGCTGCCGCGGATGCCGCGGCGCGCGCCGTCGCCCTGACGAACGGCTACCACACCGATGCCGCCAGCGGCCAGGTCGTCGACGTCGTCGTCAGTGGCTCCGGCGTAACGGCCTCCGTGGTCGTCACCGTCACCAAGCCCCACACCAACAACTTCGCCGGCCTCATCGGGATGCCCACCTGGGGCGTCTCGGCGACGGCGACCGCGCTGACGTCCCAGCGGCCGAACGGCGCCCTCGGCGCCATGCCGCTACTGTTCAACTCCGCCGCCTTCCCGAACGCGATCTGCGACGAGAGCGCCGGGCCGTGCGACCTGGAGACCTACCAGGAGCCGGGCACCGGCCCTGAGGACGTCCCCCAGGACGCCACCCAGTTCAACTGGACGATCTTCTGCCTGGCGGACGGCAACCCCTGCAACGCCAACTCGAGCGGCGTGCGTAACCTGATCGACGGCAACGGCTCGTCGACGGTCATCAACCTCAACGACCAGATCGGTCCGCTGAACGCCGGTTCGCACACCACGCTCTTCACCGCCCTGGACGCGCACCTCGGCGAGACCTTCCCGGTGCCGATCGTCTGCACCGTGAACAACGACCCGACCTGCCCCGGCGACGGCGCGATGGTCGGCTGGGCCTACTTCCACCTGGTGGCCTCGGAAGGCGCCAGCGACAAGGTCATCAAGGGCTACTTCGTCTCGCCGGTCAACGCCGACAAGCTCGTCGTCAACGCCGGCGGCGGATCGGCCACGCTCGACACCGGAGTCTACGTCCTCCGCCTGACGAACTAACCGGTCGGGGACGCCCGACCTCACCCCCCAAACAGATCCGGCCGCCGGTCCCCCGGCGGCCGGATCGATTCTCAGCGGATGCCGGTGTCGAACTGCAGCTGGACGGCCGTCTGGGCATTGGCCACGACGGTCACCTGGACGGGGGCCGGTGGGACCGGGAACCCCTGGGTTCGGTCGCTCGCGACCGTGTAGTTGCCGGGTGGCAGGCCCACCTGGAACGCGCCGGCGGCGTCGGTCTGGACGCGTGCCACCTCGACCCCGTTGAGCGACTTCACGACGATCACCGCTCCTACCACCGGCCGGGGATCGCAGCTGGGGTCGTTCGCCCGGACCACCGGGCAGGTGGGACCGGCGACGGCCTTCCCGGCGATGCCGGTGGGACCCGTCCCCGGGCCGCCACCAACCGGCAGGATGCCGGGCGGCACGACTGCGCCCTTCTCGCTCAGGAGACCGATCGTCCCGTCGTTGGCCGAGACGGCGTACGACCACTCGTGCTTCTCGATGCAGCCGGACGGGCAGTCCCCCCAGCCGACGTGGAAGGTGACGCGGTAGCCGCCGGGCGCCTCACCGGCCTCGTACCAGCAGCACTGGCCGATGAGGTCGTTGTTGAGCGGCCCGATCCCCACGAACTGGGGGTTGGCGGCGACCACCCGCGAGACCGCCTGGGCGGTGGAGCCGACAGGTCCACTGGATGGTGAGGGGCTCGGCGGCGCGGCGGCGCCGGCACACGCGACGACCACGAAGGGGATGAAGGTAAGCAGCGCGAGCGAGCGGAGGAGGTTTCGCATGGCGCACCGACGATGGTGAGCGACGGGGGGTTCCGACGCAACCTTGCGCGTGGCGACCGCGCGCCCGTACGCTGCCGCGATGGCGACGACCCCCAGCCGCGACGACGCCTGGCGGCTGCTCACCGAGTGGACTGCCGGCGAGGCGCTCCGCAAGCACGGCCTGGCGGTCGAAGCGGCCGTCGGCTGGTACGGGGAGCACCGCTTCGGGATCCGCGGGCTCGAGCTGGAGACGTGGCGGGCCGCAGGACTCCTGCACGACTTCGACTACGAGCGCTACCCGGACACACACCCGGTCCGCGGAGCCGAGGAGCTCCGCCGGCGTGGCTATCCCGACGAGGTCGTCGAAGCGGTCCTGGGCCACGGCGACCACACGGGTGTGCCCCGGACGTCGCCTCTCGCCCGAACGGTCTACGCCTGCGACGAGATGAGCGGCTTCGTCATCGCCGTCGCCTTTGTCCGTCCCAACAGAACGCTCGACGAGGTCGACGTCCGGTCGGTGACGAAGAAGATGCGCGACAAGGGCTTTGCCAGGCAGGTTCCCCGTGACCAGCTCGAGAGGGGCGCTGTCGAGCTGGGGGTGCCATTCGACGAGCACGTCATGAACGTCGTCGAGGGCCTCAAGACGGCGCGCGATGCCCTCGGACTCTGAGGCGACGACCGCCACGACCGCGACGACCGAACCCGAACCGCCAGGCCCTGAGCCGATCGCGCCCGACCGCCTTCGGACCGCACTGGACGTCGTCGATCTCGAGTTCGCCGACGACGAGCTCGCCCTCATGGGCCGCCGGGTGGCCGCTCACCGGGTGGGCTACGGACGGTATCGCGCCGTTCCCGTTCCCTGGGACCTCGCCCCCGCGCTGCGATTCGAGCCGCGGATCCCGGGCGTCGTCGGTCGGCCGGGGCGCGTCGGGGCGGGGCAGGTTTCCCTCCCCGAGGCGAAGCGACCGGAGTCGCTCGACGAGCTGGCATTCGCGTCGATCCCGGAGCTGGCGAGCCTCGTCCGGTCGCGCGCCGTGTCGTGCGTCGAGCTGGCGACCCTCGCGCTCGAGCGACTCCGGCGCCTCGATCCGTTGCTCCACTGCGTCGTGACGTTGACCCCGGAGCGGGCGCTGACACAGGCACAGGGTCTCGACGCCGAGCTGGCGGCGGGGCGCTGGCGGGGGCCGCTCCACGGCATCCCGTGGGGCGCCAAGGATCTTCTCGCCGTCCGTGGCTACCCCACGACGTGGGGGGCGCCGCCGTTCGCCGACCAGGTCCTCGACGCGGATGCGGCCGTGGTCGAGCGGCTCGACGCCGCCGGAGCCGTGCTCGTCGCCAAGCTGTCGCTGGGGGAGCTGGCCTGGGGCGACGTCTGGACCGGTGGCCGGACCAACAATCCGTGGGACCTGTCGGAGGGCTCATCCGGCTCGTCGGCCGGTTCGGCTTCGGCGGTCGCGGCGGGAGGCGTCCCCTTGGCCATCGGATCGGAGACCCTGGGCTCGATCATGTCGCCGTCGCAGGTCTGCGGCGTGACGGGCCTCCGCCCCACGTTCGGCCGGGTCAGTCGCCGCGGGGCGATGCCGCTGGCCTGGTCGATGGACAAGCTCGGGCCGCTGTGCCGGTCGGCCCGGGATGCCGCGATCGTGTTCGAGGCCGTCGTCGGCCCCGACGTCCGCGACGAGACGATCGTCGCGGCGCCGTTCGCCTTTCCGGCGCGCGTCGATCCGCGTGGCTGGCGGATCGGCGTCGTCGAGGCCGCCTTCGCGAAACACGATCAGCTCCGGCCGGCCCTCGACGAGCTTCGGTCGTTCGGCTGTGAGCTCGTGCCGGTCTCGCTGCCGACGGCCCTGGTCGACGACGTCTGGGTCATCCTCGACGCGGAGGCGGCGACGTCGTTCGACGACCTCACCCGCGACGGGCGTGTGCGGCAGATGGTCCGCCAGGAGGACGAGGCGTGGCCCAATGTCTTCCGTGCGGCGCGGCTCATCCCCGCCGTCGAGTATCTGCGTGCCAACCGTGTCCGCCGCGGGCTGATGCTCGAGCTCGACAGGACGATGCGCGACCTCGACCTGCTCGTCCATCCGTCCGACGAGGACGCGACGATGACCGTCGAGAACCTGGCCGGCCACCCGGCGATCGCGCTGCCGTGGGGGAGCCGCGCCAACGGCGCGCCGGACGGCATCGCCCTGGCCGCCCATCTCGACCGCGAGCAGGACCTGCTGGGATTCGCGATCGCCTGGCAGTCGAGAACGGACCACCACGCGCGCCATCCCACGATCTGACGCGCCTCCCCGGGGCGCATCGCCTCAGGCCCGCGCGGCGTCCCTGCCCCAGCGCCTGACCTCGGCGTCGAGGTCGAGCGGCGCGATCACGGCGCGCTTCTCGAGGTCGCCCCACGCCTCGCGCGGAACGCGCCACATGATCTCGAACTCGTTGCCGTCCGGATCCGCCCCATAGAGTGACTTCGACACGCCGTGGTCGCTGGCGCCGCCGAGTGCGCCGGCCTCCGAAAGGGCCTGAGAGGCGACGGCGAGGTCCTCGATCGTCGGGACCTCCCAGGCCAGGTGGTAGAGGCCGGTCGAGCCGCGCGGCGGCCGAGGCGCGCTGGGGCCGACCGTGAACAGGCCCAGGTCATGGTGGTTGTCGCCGCCTGCGGCGCGCATGAACACCGCCTGTCCGCCGAACTCGGACGAGACGACTTCGAAGCCGAAGACGCGCCGGTAGAAGTCGGCCGCAGCCTGCGCGTCGCGGACGTAGAGGACGGCGTGGTTCAATCGGGCGACGGGGACATGCGGCATCGTGCCGTCGATCGTAGCCGATGGCCGGAATGACGACAGCCGTGGCACGTCACCAAGGGAGACAGCGGCATGGACTGGAAGCTCGAGGTGGTGGTGGTCCCGGTGTCGGATGTCGACCGGGCGAAGCGGTTCTACAGCGAGCAGGTCGGCTTCGTCGTCGACGTCGACCGGCGGATGGGCGAGAAGTTCCGCGTCGTCCAGCTCACGCCTCCCGGCTCGGCCTGCTCGGTGACCATCGGCACCGGGCTCGTCGAGTCGGCGCCGGGTTCGCTGAAGGGCCTGCAGCTCGTGGTCTCCGACATCGAGGCCGCCCGGGCTCATCTGGTTGAGCGGGGCGTGGAGGTCGGCAAGGTCCAGCACATGGACGATGGCGTGTGGGTCGATGGGCAGGGCGGAGACTGGAACTCGTTCTTCTTCTTCGACGATCCCGACGGCAACGGCTGGGCCGTCCAGCAGAAGCCCGCCGGCGCCTAGGCGCCGACCCACTCGTTGACAGGGAGCTTGGCGTTACCTAGATTATCAATGTGGCATTGAATAGTCACGGCGACGGGGAGAATCGGGCCGGCTCGCGGACGCGCCGGGATCTCGTCGAGGACCTCCTCGAGGAGATGACGCCGTGGAACCCGCAGGAGCGGATGTCGGCATTCCGGAGCTTCCTCAGCGGGTCGTTGAGCCTCATCCACATCCACGTCCTGACGATCCTCGAGGTCCAGGGACGGCTGTCGATGAGCCATCTCGCCGAGGAGCTCGACGTCTCGGTTGCCAGCGCGACCGGCATCGTCGACCGGATGGAGCAGCGCCGCCTCGTCACCCGACGTCACGGCGACACCGATCGGCGGGTCGTCTCGGTCTACCCGACACGGATCGGCAGCGAGGTCTTCGCCCGTCTCCGGCGACACCGCCGCGACAAGCTCAAGAAGGTGCTCGGCCAGCTGTCCGACGCCGAGCTGGCGGCCTTTCTGACTGGGCTGCGGGCGATTCGCCGCGCCCGCGCGGCGGTAGGACCGGATGCGAAGACCGAATCGCCGACGAGTGGAGCCGCACGCACCGGCGACCGGGAGCCCGCGTCGTGATCGGCCTCCTGCGGACCTACCTCCGCCCGTACACCTCCCCGCTCGTCGTCGTGATGGTCCTCCTCCTCGTCCAGGCGATCGGCAACCTCTACCTGCCGAACCTCAACGCGGACATCATCAACAACGGGGTGGCCCGCGGCGACAACGACTACATCATGCGGACCGGCGGGTTGATGCTCATCGTCACGGCGTTGCTCGCCATAGCGGCGATCGTGGCCGTCTTCGGCGGAGCCCGGATCGCGATGGGCTTTGGGCGCGACGTGCGGAGCGCGATCTTCGCCAAGGTCGAGACGTTCTCCCAGGTCGAGGTGAACCACTTCGGCCCTGCCTCGCTCATCACCCGCAACACGAACGACGTCCAGCAGATCCAGATCGTCGTCTTCATGGCCCTGACCGTCATGATCTCGGCGCCGATCCTGATCGTCGGCGGAGTGATCATGGCCCTCCGGACCGACGTGCCCCTATCGGGACTGCTCGTCGTCGTCGTCCCGCTGATGGGCCTCGTCATCGCCCTCGTCATGAGCCGGGCGATCCCGCTCTTCCAGGCGATGCAGCAGAAGATCGACCGCATCAACCGGGTCATGCGCGAGACGCTCGCCGGCGTCCGGGTCATCCGGGCCTTCGTCCGGACCGGCCACGAGGAGGCTCGCTTCGACGACGCCAGCCGCGACCTGTTCGACACGACCGTCCGGGTCAACCGGCTGTTCGCCGTCACGATCCCGACGATGACCCTGATCCTCAACCTGTCGACCGTTGCAGTGATGTGGTTCGGGGCGATTCGCGTCGATAGCGGCCAGCTGTCGGTCGGCAACCTGACGGCGTTCCTGCAGTACCTGACCCAGATCCTGTTCGCCGTCCTGACCGCCGTCTTCATGTTCATCCTGATCCCACGGGCCGCCGTCTCGGCCGGCCGGATCCGTGAGGTCCTCGACACGGAGCCGACGATCCGCGATCCCGAACAGCCGGTCGCCCTCGACGCGGCGCCGATCGCCGAACGTGGCGTGGTCGAGTTCCGTGACGTCGAGTTCCGCTACCCCGGGGCGGAGGACGCGGTCCTCCGCGGGATCTCGTTCCGGGCGGGACCCGGCGAGACGACGGCGATCGTCGGCAGCACGGGCAGCGGCAAGTCGACCCTGATCAATCTGATTCCCCGTTTCTACGACGCGACCGCGGGACGTGTCCTCGTCGATGGGGTGGACGTCCGCGAGCTGCCACGCGAGGCGCTCTGGAGCCGGATCGGCCTGATTCCCCAGAAGGCGTTCCTGTTCGCCGGCACGGTCGCCGGCAACCTCCGCTACGGCGACCAGGCGGCGTCCGACGACGAGCTGTGGCGCGCGCTCGAGATCGCCCAGGGGCGCGACTTCGTCGAGGAGATGGACGGCGGCCTCGAGGCGCAGATCACCCAGGGCGGGAGCAATGTCTCCGGCGGTCAGCGGCAACGGCTGGCGATCGCCCGCGCGCTCGTGAAGAAGGCCGGCATCTTCGTTTTCGACGATAGCTTCTCGGCGCTCGACTTCAGCACCGACGCGCGCCTCCGGGCGGCCCTCGGCCGCCAGCTCGGCGGAGCCACCGTGATCATCGTCGCCCAGCGGGTCGGCACGATCATGCACGCCGATCGGATCGTCGTGATGGATGCGGGCCGGGTCGTCGGGATCGGGACGCACACGGAGCTGCTCGCCTCGAACGAGACCTACCGCGAGATCGTCTACTCCCAGCTGTCCGAAGCGGAGGCGGTCGCGTGAGCGGCCCGGGCGCGGGACCCGGCGGGCGTCCCGGCGGGCCGGGTTCGGGCGACGGCCGGGTCCGCATCCCCGCCGACCGACCGAGCCTCCCCGCCGGCCGGCCCGGACGCCCGGGCGGCTTCGGCGGTCCCCCGGCGGGCGGCCGGCCGCCGTTCGGTGGCCCCGGTCGCGGGCCCGGGATGATGGGCATGGGGATGGGGCTGCCCGCCCCGAAGCCGCAGGACTTCCGGGGCTCGCTGCGGCGCCTCACCGGTCATCTCGGACCGGAGCGGCCGTTGATCCTCGTCGTCGTCCTGCTCGCGATCGTCAGCGTCACCTTCGCCGTCGTCGGCCCGAAGATCCTGGGCAACGCCATCAACGTGATCTTCGAGGGGGGGATCAGCCGCGGACTGCCGGCGGGCGCCAGCCAGGAGCAGATCGTCGCCGGCCTCCGCGCGAAGGGCCAGAACCAGCTCGCCGACATGCTCGGCACGATGCACCTGACACCCGGACACGGGGTCGACTTCGGTGCCCTCGGCGGCATCCTGCTCATCCTCGTCGGGGTCTACGTCGTCAGCTCGATCTTCGGCTGGGTGCAGGCCTACATCATGGCCGGCGTCACCCAGCGGAGCGTCTACCGCCTCCGCCAGGAGGTCGACCTCAAGCTCGGCCGGCTGCCTCTTCGCTATTTCGACAGCCATCCTCGCGGCGACCTCCTGAGCCGGGTCACGAACGACATCGACAATATCGGCCAGTCGCTCCAGCAGAGCCTGACCCAGCTGATCAGCTCGCTCCTGACGATCGTCGGCGTCCTGATCCTGATGCTCAC
>JBGPDX010000080.1:0-10220 GCA_041482475.1 Candidatus Limnocylindria bacterium
AGGCGGGTGGGACCGCGGGAGAGAACCTCTCGTCCTGTCGACGGGCGAGAGGTTTCGTCATTCTCGGGAGGCGAACGTGGCAGACCAGGAAGTGCACGACCATGAGGACGTCGATCTCGTCGCGCCGCCGCGCGGCTCGGCGGAGGAGCTGCTCGACGCGCAGGCCGGCGACGCGCTCGATCCCATGCGCCACTCGGCGGCCCACGTCATGGCGGAGGCCGTCCTGGATCTCTTCCCCGGCACGAAACTGGGAATCGGGCCGGCCATCGAGGGTGGCTTCTACTACGACTTCGATCTGCCGCGGGCGCTGACCCCGAAGGACCTCGAGACGATCGAAGCGCGGATGGCGGTGTCGGTCAAGGCGGACCACCGGTTCGTTCGGCGGGAGCTGCCGCCGGAGGAGGGGAGAGCCTTCTTCGAGCAGCGCGGCCAGCCGTTCAAGGTCGAGATCCTCGACGACCTCGCGACGAAATCGAAGTCGGACGGGGCCGCCATGCCTCCGGTCTCGATCTTCGAGCACGGGCCGTTCGTAGACCTGTGCAAGGGGCCGCACGTCGAAAGCACCGGCAGGATCGGCCCGTTCAAGCTGCTCGCCGTCGCCGGCGCCTACTGGCGCGGCGACGAGAAGCGGCCGATGCTCCAGCGGATCTACGGCACCGTCTGGACGACCAGGGAGGAGCTCGACCGGTACCTCTGGCGGCGCGAGGAGGCGAAGAAGCGCGACCACCGCCGCCTGGGTCGCGAGCTCGACCTGTTCAGCTTCCACGACGTGTCGCCCGGAGCCGCCTTCTGGCACCCCAAGGGCCAGCGCATCTGGCGAACGCTCGAAGGGGCCATGCGCGAGCTCCAGGAGCGCCGCGGCTACCAGGAGATCAGCACGCCGATCGTCGTGTCGAAGAAGCTGTGGGAGCAGTCGGGCCACTGGGACCTCTACCGCGAGCACATGTTCCTCATCGAGGCCGAGGGCCAGACCTTCAGCCTCAAGCCGATGAACTGCCCCGAGAGCACGTTCATCTACAACTCGAGGGTGCGCTCGTACCGGGACCTGCCTCTGCGCTACTCGGAATACGGCCGGCTGCATCGGAACGAGCGCTCCGGGACGCTGTCGGGCCTGACCCGGGTCCGCCAGTTCATCCAGGACGACGCGCACATCTACGTCCGGCCCGATCAGCTCAGCGACGAGGTCGAGGCGCTGCTCGGCGAGGTCCGGGAAGCGTACTCGTGGGTTGGGCTCGAGCCACGCTTCGCCTTCGCGACGAGACCGGACAAGGCGCTCGGCGATCCGGCGTTGTGGGAGCGCGCCGAGGGTCTGATCAAGGAGGCCCTCGATCGGACCGGGGCCAGGTACGTCGTCAGGCCGAAGGACGGCACGTTCTACGCGCCCAAGATCGACATCTACATCGACGACGCGCTCGGGCGCGAATGGCAGATGGCGACGATCCAGGTCGACCTCGTGATGTTGCCGGATCGCTTTGACCTGACGTACATCGACGAGGCCGGCCACCAGCAGCGCCCAATGGCCATCCATCGGGCCATCTACGGCTCTCTCGAGCGGTTCATCGGCATCCTGGTCGAGCACTTCGCCGGCGCCTTCCCGCTCTGGCTGGCGCCCGTCCAGGCGACGATCATCGCGATCGCCGATCGCCACGTCCCGGCTGCGGAGGAGCTGGCCGGGGTTCTGCGCGGTCGGGGCCTGCGCGTCGAGGTCGACGACTCGGACAACCGGATGCAGAACAAGATCCGCCTCGCCCAGGGCCAGAAGGTGCCGTACATGGTGGTCCTGGGCGACCGCGAGGTCGAAGCCCGAACGGCCTCGCCGCGGATCCGCAGCGGCGAGCAGCAGCCGCCCGAGCCGTGGGACACCTTCGCCGACCGACTGGCCGCCGAGGCCCGGGAGCGGCGCGTCTGACCGATCCAGCCGGCTGACCGGCCGGTCGATTGTCGCTCGTCGAACCCCTGTGCTATCCTCCCGCATCGACTGTCGCCGGGCCGCTGCGCGCCCTGCGAGGGGTCGGCGTCGAGGCATCGAAGGGGTCAGCCATAGCACGAGATCTGCGCGTCAACCAGATGATCCGGATCCCCCAGGTCCGGGTGGTGGATGAAGAGGGTGCCCAGCTCGGCGTCATGCCGACGCCACGGGCCCTCGAGATGGCGCAGGAGCGTGGGTACGACCTCGTCGAGGTCGCCCCGATGGCGTCCCCGCCGGTCGTCCGCTTTCTCGATTTCGGTCAGTACAAGTACGAGCTGACCAAGCGCGAGAAGGAGAACAAGCGCCGGCAGCGCTCAGTGACGTTCAAGGAGATCCGCCTGTCGCCGAAGATCGGCCAGGGCGACTTCGAGACGAAGATCCACCGGGCGGTCGAATTCCTCGAGGAAGGCGATCGGATCAAGGTCACCGTCCGGTTCCGGGGTCGCGAGCTGACCCACCCGGAGCTGGGACGGGCCATGCTGTCGAAGTTCACCGACCAGATCAAGGACCACGGCGTCGTCGAACGGGCCCCGTTGCTCGAAGGCAAGTCGATGCACGTCACCGTGGCGTCGGTCCACAAGCCAAAGGGCCATGACGGCCCGATCCCGGCAGCGAAGCCCGTCGGACAGCCGGGCGCCGAGCCCGCGGCTCGGCCGACACCGCCTCCAACGGTGCCGCCATCCGCTCCGGCTGCAGCCACGGCCGCGGCGGCGAGCACCGCGCCGGCGGCCGAGGCCAAGGCGCCGCCGGCGACACCGCCGGCGACAGCGAAGGCGACACCGAAGGCGACTCCGAAGCCGGCGGCAGCGCAGGCCAGGCCGGCGACGACGACGAAGGCGACTCCCAAGCCGGCGGCAGCGCAGGCCAGACCGGCGGCGGCTCAGCCGAAGACCGCGGCCAACGGCCGGATGCCGAAAGCGGCGAGCCGGCCGGTCGCCGCGAGAAGCACGAAGAAGCAGCCGGCCCAAGCGCCGGCGCCGACAGGAGAGTAGGAACAGGTGCCCAAGCTCAAGAGCCACAAGGCGGCCCAGAAACGGATCGGGGTGACCGGATCCGGCAAGATCGTGCGGGTCAAGGCATGGAGCGGGCATCACCTCCAGATCAAGTCCTCGCGCCGGACGCGCCGCTACGCCGGCAAGGCGATCATCGGCAGCGAGCACGCCGAGCAGGTCCGCCGCCTGCTGCCGTACCTGAAGGGGCACAAGTAATCGGATGGCCAGGGTCAAGCGCGGCGTCGCCGCCCACCGCCGCCACAAGCGCCTCCTGGCCGCGGCCGAGGGCCGCAAGGGGACGAAATCGCGGCTCGTCAAGCCGGGTCGCGAAGCGCTCCTCCACGCCCTTGCCTACGCGACCCGCGACCGCAAGCAGCGGAAGCGCCAGATGCGCGAGCTGTGGGTCATCCGGATCAATGCCGGTGCGCGGCAGCACGGCCTGACCTACGGACGCTTCGTCGCCGGTCTCAAGCGCGCGGAGATCGAGCTCGATCGCAAGATCCTCGCCGACCTCGCCGTGCGCGACGCGGCGACGTTTGCGAAGATCGCCGAGGTGGCCCGCGGGGCCTGAGGCATGCCGGCAGCGCCGGCTCCCCCAACCCCGCCGAGCCCTCGACTCGAGATCCGAGATCGAGGGTTCGTGATTCTCGAGGAGAGCTCGTGGACCTTGCCCAGCTGACCCGGGACCTGGAGTCGCTTCGCGACGAGGCGGTCGAGGCCGCCCGCTCCGCCCCAGGCAGCGACGAGCTCGCCGAACGCGAGGTGGCGTACCTGGGCAAGAAGGGCCGGCTGACCATTGTCCTGCGCGGGATCGGCGCCCTGCCGGCGGAGGATCGTCCCCGGGTCGGATCGATCGCCAACGACGTCCAGGGCGCGATCCGTGACGCGTTCGCCCAGGCGTCCGCCTCGCTCCGCGAACGCGAGCTCGACGAGCGGCTGCGCGCCGAAGCCGTCGACGTGACCACCCCGGGCCGACCCATTCGCCGCGGCGCCTACCACCCGATCCCCGCCACGATCGAACGGATGGCCGCGGTCTTCGAGCAGTTCGGGTTCGTCGTCTACGAGGGCCCCGAGGTCGAGGACGACCTGACGAACTTCCAGATGCTCAACATTCCGCCGGACCACCCGTCACGCGACCTGTGGGACACCCTCTACGTCGATCACGAAGGGGAGCTCCTGCGGACACACACGTCGCCGGGCCAGATCCGGGTCATGCAGTCGACCAGGCCGCCGATCCGCGCCCTGCTGCCGGGCCGCTGCTTCCGCTACGAGGCGATCGACGCCAGCCACGGCTCGGAATTCTTCCAGGTCGAGGGGCTGATGGTCGACGAGGGGACGACGCTGGGCGACCTCAAGGGCCTGCTCGACGAGTTCGCCAGGGGGATGTTCGGCGATGGCAGGCGGACCCGGTTCCGGCCCGGCTACTACCCGTTCACCGAGCCGTCCGTGGCATTCGACGTCGAGTGCCTCGTCTGCGATGGCGCCGGCTGTCCGGCCTGTTCGCATACCGGCTGGATGACGATCCTGGGCGCCGGGATGGTCCATCCCGTCGTCCTGGGCTACGGCGGGCTCGATCCGGAGCGGTACCAGGGATTCGCGTTCGGGATGGGGGTCGAGCGGATCGCCAACCTGCGCCACGGGGTGGGGGACCTGCGCTACTACCTCGAGGACGACCTGCGCTTCCTCGAGCAGTTCCGATGAGGGTGCCGCTGTCCTGGCTGCGGGACTACGTCGACGTCGAGCTGACGCCCGAACAGCTGGCCGAGCGCCTGACGCTCCTCGGCATGGAGGTCAAGGCGCTCGAGCGGTGGGGCGCCGACTGGCAGCACGTCGTCGTCGGCGAGCTGCTGACCGTCGCTCCGCATCCGCGGGCCGACCGGCTATCGCTGACCACGGTCACGATTGGATCCGGCGAGCCGCTCGAGATCGTCTGCGGGGCGACCAACATCGCTGCGGGCCAGCGTGTGCCGGTCGCCCTCCCCGGGGCGGTCCTTCCGGGCGACCGGCGGATCGAACGGACCCAGAAGATGGGCGTCGTCTCGAATGGCATGCTCTGCTCCGGCGACGAGCTGCACCTGACGTCCGATGGCGAAGGGATCCTCATCCTGCCGCCCGACGCGCCGCTTGGCCGGCCGCTGGTGGAGCTCTACGGCGACGTCGTCCTGGACGTCGACGTCAAGCCGAATCGCGGCGACGCCCTGAGCCTCATCGGGTTGGCTCGCGAGGTCGCGGCGGCGACGGGAGCACAGGTTCGCTGGCCGGCCACGGACCCGGACGAGACCGACACCCGGATCGCCGAGCGTCTCGGGGTCCGGGTAGACGCGCCGGACCTGTGCACCCGCTTCGTCGGGCGCTGGGTCGACGACGTGTCGGTTAGGCGCTCGCCGGACCGCGTCCAGATGCGGCTCCTGGCGGCCGGCGTGCGACCGGTCAGCAACGTCGTGGACGCGAGCAACTACGTCATGCTCGAGCTCGGCAAGCCCATCCACACCTTCGATGCCGCGGCGGTCGCCCGCGACCGCAAGGGACGCGCCGGGCTCGTCGTCCGCCTGGCCCGCGCCGGCGAGCGGCTGGAGACGCTCGATCACGTCGAGCGGACGCTCGACCCACAGACGCTGGTCATCGCCGACGAGAAGCGAGCCCTGGCGATCGCCGGAATCATGGGCGGGGCGTCGTCGGAGGTCTCCCCGTCGACGACGACGGTCATCGTCGAATCGGCGATCTTCGACGCGGTGGCCATCCGCCGTACTGGGCAGCGATACGCCCTTCGGTCGGAGGCAAGCCTGCGCTTCGAGAAGGGCCAGGAGTTCCGACTGGCCCGGATCGGCGCGGATCGCTGCGCCCGGCTGATCGATGAGTGGGCCGCCGGCCGCGTCGCCGCGGGCCGCGTCGACAGCGCCCCGCAGGAGCCGGGACGGCTGCGCGTCGCCTTCCGGCCGGCGAGGATCAACCGGCTGCTGGGGATGCAGCTCGAGAGCGCGGAGCAACGGGCCCTGCTCGAGCGCGTCGGGGTCGAGACCGAAGCGACCGGCGCCGGAGAGCTGGTCACCGTGGCGCTCGCGCCGGCCCCGTTGCTCGTCGAGCCGCTCGCCGGGGAGGGCCTCGCGGCCCTCGTCCCGAGCTGGCGCCAGGACATCGCCGTCGAGGCCGACGTGGCCGAGGAAGTCGCGCGCGTCCGTGGCTACGACGTCGTGCCGTCGACGCGGCCGGACACGCCGATGCCGCCGTGGCGACCGTCGACGCTCGAGGTCCGGGACGCGGTCCGGGAGACGCTCGTCGGGGCCGGCCTGACCGAGGTCGTGACCTTCGCCCTCGTTTCGCCGCGGCATGTCGAGACGTTCGCGATGCGACGCGCGGTGCCGTCGGTCGGCGACGAGCCCGAACCCGCCGCGACCCCGATCGTGGTCACGAATCCGCTGTCGCGGGATCACTCTGTGCTCCGGCCGGGATTGATCGGCAGTCTCGTCGAGGTCGTCGCCGGCAACGAGCGGCACGGCCGCGACGACGTGGCGGTCTTCGAGGTCGGCAAGGGCTACGGTCGCGATGCCGGGCAGGCGCGGGAGTGGTGGCGGCTGGGGTTCGCCCTGACCGGCAGCGCGGAGGCGCCGGCGTTCAACCGTCCGCCGCGGGCCTACGATCTCGACGACGCCAAGGGGATCGTGGAGCTCATCTCCCGGCGGCTGGGGCTCCCAATGCCGGCCTATGTGCCCGAGCGGGAGGAGCCGCTGTTCCACCCCGGACGCACGGCCCGGCTGGCCGTCGAGGGCTCACTTGCCGGGATCGTCGGCCAGCTCCATCCGGAGCTGCTCAACCGCTGGGAGGTCCGCGCCCAGACGGTCATCGTCGCGGAGCTGAGCGTCATCGGCCTTGGAGCGGGCACCCTCGATGCGGTTCGCTCGGCACCCCTCGCCCGTCATCCGGCCGTCGAGCGCGACCTTGCCGTGGTCGTCGCCGAAGCCCAGCCGGCGGCCGGCGTGGCGGCGCTCATTCGCCGGGCGGGTGGTCCGCTGCTCCGCGACGTGGCCCTGTTCGACATCTACCGCGGGGTTCCGCTCGACCCGTCGGAGAAGAGCCTCGCCCATCGGCTGACCTTCCAGGCCCCGGACCGGACGCTCACCGAGCCCGAGGTCGATGCGGCGGTGGCGTCCATCACGGCGGCCCTCGGGACTGAGCTCGGGGGACGCCTCCGGACGTGAGCAGACGGCACCGGACATACCCGAATCACCCCCTCCGTCCGGGACCTTCGGCCCAATTGCCTCGGCCGATCTGCCGGGGCATCCTCGCTCCGACGGCCGAGGGCTCGCCGTCGGCCGTGAGCGCGGACCCACGAGGGACTCGATGTGAACATCGCCGAGTACATCCGTTCGATCAACCCGTTCGACCTCGTGATCGTCCTCATCCTGTTCGCCTTCTTCATCCTGGGCTTCATCCAGGGGACGATCCGGCGGCTGCTCGGCATTGCCGCGATCCTCTTCTCGTTCATCTTCGCCGCCAACGTGCGCGAGCCCCTCGGCAATTTCCTCAAGGAGAACTGGACGCAGTTCCCGCAGCAGTACGCGGTCATGGTCGGGTTCGGTACCGTCTTCATCGCGGCGATGGTGTCCTCGACGCTCGTCATCCAGACCTATTACCGGAAGATGCCGCTGTTCGAGAAGTACACCGTCGTCGACGAGCTCCTCGGCGGCATGCTGGGGATCGTCCAGGGCGCGCTGATCCTCGGCGCCATGATCGTCATCCTCGACACGTACTTCACGATCCCCGGCCAGCCTGCTCGCGACAACGAGCTGCCGGCCCTGCGCGAGATCTACGAGGCCTACGATCCGCCCGGCCCGGCCGAATCGGGCACGGCCATCGTCTTCCGCGAGAAGCTCGTCCCGGGCTTCCTCGCCGTGACCGGCCCGCTCATGCCGGACGCCCTGCGAGCGTTCTACACCGGCCACTGAGCCGGGCGCTCTGACGGCCCTCGACCGGGCCCTCCTCGCCGGCCCCACCCTCGAGGCTGCCCGCGCCCTTCTCGGCGTCCACCTCGTTCGCGACGCGCCGGCCGGCTCGCGCAGGGGGCGCATCGTCGAGGTCGAGGCGTACGGCGGCCCAACCGACCGCGCCTCCCATGCGCGCTTCGGCCGGACCATCCGCAACGCGGTCATGTTCGGTCCCCCGGGCGTGGCCTACGTGTACCTTGTCTACGGGATGTACGACTGCCTGAACATCGTCACCGAGCCGGCCGGCATGGCGGCGGCCGTGCTCGTCCGCGCTGTCGAGCCCGTCGACGGGATCGAGTCGATGCGCGAGGCTCGCCTCCGCTGGCTGGCCGGTCGCCGCCGCGGGCTGGACGCGTCGGCGCTCCGCCTCGAGCGGGATCGGCTGTGGCGCCTGCCGAGCGAACGCCTGGCGAGCGGGCCCGGCCTGCTCAGCGCGGCCTTCGACGTCGACCGCTCGATGACCGGCACCGACCTGTGCGATCCAGGCTCGCCGCTGCGACTGGAGCCTCGCCCGCCGGGCGCCCAGGGGCCGGCCGTCGTGGCCAGCCCGCGCGTCGGCGTCGGCTACGCCGGAGCGGACTGGGCCGGCCGGCCGTGGCGCCTGGCGATCGCCGGCAGTCGCAGCCTGTCGGGGCCGCCGCTCCGCGGCTGATGGACGCGCGATCGCTCGTCCTCCTCGAGTTCCCGCAGGTCCGTGCCCGGCTGGCGGAGCTGACCTCGTTCCCGCCCAGCCGGCGGCTAGCCGAATCGCTCGAGCCCGACGCGGATCCGGTCGTCGTCGGCCGCCGCCTCGACGAGACGGACCAGGCGCGGGCGCTGCTCGAGGAGCGGCCCGGGGTTGGCGTCGGCGCGGCGCACGACATCGGGCCGTGGGTCGAGCGTGCGGCGCGTGGCGGACGGCTCGACCCGGAGCACTTCCTCGAGCTGGCCCAGACCCTCGACGCGACGGCCCGCCTCGCGACGGCCCTCGCCGACGAGCGGCGGCCGCTGCTGCGGGAGGTCGGCCGCGAACTCCACGCTTTGCCCGCCGTGCGGAGTACCTTGGCGCGGAGCTTCGACCCCGTCGGGGAGCTGCTCGACACGGCCTCGCCGCGCCTTGGGCCCATCCGCGCCGCCGTCCGGGTCGCCTACGACCGGCTGCGGCGGCGCCTCGACTCGCTCGTGAGCGCCGAGCTCGGCGGCGCGCTCCAGGAGCCGATCGTCACCCTGCGCAACGGCCGCTACGTCGTGCCGGTCAAGGCCGAGGCGCGGTCGCGGGTCAAGGGCATCGTCCACGACGCGTCGGGCAGCGGCCAGACGCTGTTCATCGAGCCGCTCGTGGCCGTCGAGCTCGGCAATGCCTGGCGGGAGGCGCAGGCCGCCGAACGGGAGGAGACCGACCGGATCCTCGACGAGCTGTCGGCTCTGATCGCCGCAAACGCGGCGCCGCTTCGGGAGACACTCGCCGCCCTCGCCCGCTTCGACCTGTGGGCCGCCAGGGCCCAGCTCGCCGCCGAGATGGACGGCATTCGTGCCGAGACGGCCGACCAGCCCGTCGTCGTCCTCCTGGGGGCGCGCCACCCGGGCCTCGCCGGCCGGGTCGTGCCGATCGACATCCGCCTGGGCGAGGGCTACACGGCGCTCGTCGTGACCGGGCCGAACACCGGCGGCAAGACGGTCACCCTCAGGACCCTCGGCCTGCTGGCGCTGATGCACCAGGCGGGGCTCCACATTCCGGCCCAGGCGGGCTCCCGACTGCCGGTCTTTCGCGACGTCTTCGCCGACATCGGCGACGAGCAGTCGATCGCCCAGTCGCTGTCGACGTTCTCCGGCCACCTGCGGCGGATCATCCGGATCGTCGAGGCGGCCGGGCCGGACACGCTCGTCCTGCTCGATGAGCTGGGCGCCGGGACGGACCCGACGGAAGGATCGGCGCTCGCCCAGGCGCTGCTCGACTACTTCATCCGCGCCGGCGCGCTCGTGGCGGCGACGACGCACTACGCCGAGCTGAAGGCCTACGCCCACACGACCGGGGCCGCGCGGAACGCCGCCGTCGAGTTCGACCTCGACACGCTGTCGCCGACCTACCGCCTGACGATCGGGCTGCCGGGCAGCAGCCAGGCCTTCGCCATCGCCGAGCGCCTGGGCCTGCCGCCAGCCATCGTCGACGACGCGCGCTCACGGCTGACCGAATCGCAACTGGCGTTCGAGGAGACCCTGGCCCGCATCAAGGCGGCCGAAGGCGAGACGAGCGACGCCCTCGAGCGGGCGCGGGCGGCCGAGCAGCGGGCGGCCGAC
>JBGPDX010000081.1:0-9852 GCA_041482475.1 Candidatus Limnocylindria bacterium
ATGAACGCGCCGGCGGTCTCGGCCGACACGCCGCCGGTCGGGATCAGCGGAATCTCCGGCAGCGGGCCGCGCATCTCGCGGACGGCTGCCGGGCCGGCCACCGACGCCGGGAAGAGCTTCACGGCCGTGGCGCCTGCCCGCCACGCGGCGAGGATCTCGGTCGAGGTGAACGCGCCGGGAAAGACCGGGATCCCGGTCTTCATCGCCCACGCGATCAGCTCCGGGTCGGTGTGCGGCGAGACGATGAAGCGGGCGCCCGCGTCGATCGCGCGCTGCGCCGCCTTGACGGACAGCACGGTCCCGGCGCCCAGCAGGAGCTCACTGCCGGTGAACCGGTTGGCCACCTTGCCGATCGCCTCGAGCGCGATGGCCTCCGGCTCGTTCAGCGTCAGCTCGAAGGCCGAGATTCCTCCGCGGAGGAGGGCCAGGGCGATCGTCGAGACCCGGTCCGGGTCGACGCCGCGGGCGATCGCCACGACGCCGCTGGACGTGAGGGCCTCGGGAATCGCCGCGCGTTTGCCGGTGGCGGGCTCCTTCACGGGAGCATCGTAGACGGGCGGACTACCCAGCGGCGGGCAGCGACACGACGAAGCGGCTGCCGCCATAGCCGTTCGGCTCGAGCCAGACGCGCCCGCCCATGGCGTCCATCAGCCGGCGAGCGGCGAACAGGCCGATCCCCGATCCGCGGCCTCGTCCCTCGATCCGGACGAACGGCTCGAACACCGACTCCCAGTCGGCGATCGGGACGCCGGGCCCGTCGTCGGTGACGTAGACGCGAACGTCCGAACCCTCGCGCCACGCGCCGATGCTCACGCCGTAGCCGGGTGGCGCGTACTTCGCCTCGTTCTCGAGGAGCTGCTCGAGGACCTGGCGGAAGCGCGCCTCGTCGCCGCTGGCGAGGAGTGGTTCGGCCGGTGCCGACGAGCGAATGGGGTGCGGCCGCAGCAGGAGACGGAGGGTCTCGACCGTTTCGGATGCCGCCCGGGCGACGTCGAACGGCTGGCGGGCGAGGCCCGTCAGGCCCTCGCCGCGGACCGAGGCGAGGATCGAGTCGACCAGCCGGTCCAGCCGCGACAGCTGCTCGATCGCCTTCTCGCGCCAGCTGTCCGCATCGCCGCCCGGAGCGCCCGGTCTGGTCGTGATGGCGGCGGCTTCGGCCAGCAGGTCGACGTAGACGCGGACGACCGACAGCGGCGTCCGCAGCTCATGGGTCACGACACTGAGCAGCTCAGCCCGGGCCGCGTCGAGGGCCGTCAGCGAGGCGAGCCGGCCCTCGACCTCTGCCTGGAGCCGGCCCTTCTCGACGATGCCGGCCAGGAGCGCGGCGATCGTCCGCAGGAACTCGACCTCGCGCGGCCGGAAGCGGCGGATCGCGACGGTCTGGACGTTGAGGACGCCGACGACCTGGTCGTGCCAGACGAGCGGCATCGACAGCATCGCGTGCAGCCCGGCGATGTCGAAGCCGCGGACCCACCGGAATCGCTTGTCGACCGTCACGTCCGGGACCTGGACGGCGCGCCGGCGCTTCGCGGCCAGCCCGGTGATCCCCTCGCCGAACGCCAGGCTGACCTGGCCCACCTGGCCCGGGTCGAGACCGTTGGTGGCGGCGAGCGTCAGGCGGAGGCCCTCGCGGTCGGCCAGATAGAAGGAGCAGACCTCCACACCCAGGGCTTCGGTCGTCCGGTCGACGATCGTCCGCATGAGCTCGTCCCAGTCGCGCGCCAGCGTCGCCAGCTGGGCGATCTCGTGGAGGAACGCCAGCTCGCGCAGGCGTCGGCTGGTCGTCCGGGCGGTCGGGGTCGGGCGCTCCTCGATTGCCACAGCGACATCATCGCGCTCTCTGCGGGGACGCGAGCCTCACGCCGGGCCGGGAGACTCGACCGCCTCGGCGGTGTAATCGGCGCCGCAGCCCTGATCCCCCGGCGCCGGCGCACCGACGAAGGTGACCGTGAGCTGCCGCCCGCCGACCGTTCCGGTAGCCGACTCGATCGAGATGCCGACGGGCGGGTCTCCAGGATCCCAGGGCGGAGGCACAACGGTGATGCGGGCGGCGATCGCGACGCGAGTCACCCGGACCGCGGTGCCCTGCACCGTGAACTCCCACACGGGCGCCGTCGCGGGGCCGCGGCTCGTTTGAACCGGCCCCGTCGTTAGCCGGGCCCCCGTGACCTGCAAGGGCGCACAGTCGGGACAGGACCCGTTCCCGTCTGCTTTCATCTCCGTCAGGGCCTCCTGCGCGGAAATCAGTCGTACGGCCACCGTGGTTCCGTCCTGCCATCGAAGCTCGCCATCCGGCGGTGCCTGCGCGGGCAAGTTGACGGCAGCGTGGACCGTCCCGGCCATCAGCGCCGGCTTGTTGTTGTCTCCGACATTCGCCTCCCAGTCCCCGACCTGGCCGGTCATCTCCCCCACCGGGACGAATCCCTGTTGGCCACCCGCCGCCGCGACCCCGTCGGCCCATCTGGCGAGTGCGGCCTGCGCCTGCTCGTGGAGCCTGGCTGGGTCCGCGCCAGAGACACAGCCGGACAACCCAGCCGCCAGCGCGACCGCGGCGACGATGCCGCACAGCCGTAACCGCCCAGCCATACGTGATCCTCCCGCGGTCGCTCGGCGCGTTGACGATCGACCACTAAGACTACGTCGCACAGGCACATTTCTCGCGGACGGGGAGGTCGCCGACACTTCCCTCAGCGTGCGCGAATGTCACTAGAGCAGGGCCGGGAGGCAACTAGGCTGACCGTCTCAACGCGACGACTCGCCGAGGACTGCAGCGAGCGCGGTTATGAAGATCGTTAAGACCGCGACAGCCATGATGCCGCCCGCGAGGTTCCGCGATTGGGCGACTCCACCCTTGTGGCATCGGCGGTACATTTCGTAATCCGCTTCAGGAGATCATCGTGCCGAAGTCCGACCCAATTGGCTGGCGGGGCATCGTCTACGGCACTCAGGTCACGACCGTCGACGGGATTCGGGCGGGATCGGTTCGCGAGGTGCTCGGTTCGGACGCCGACGACATCTTCCACGGGCTCAGGGTTGGGCTCGCCGCGGGTCATCGGGACGTGATGGTCTCGGCCGACAACGTGACGGCACTCTCAGCGGACGGGATCAGGACGGACCTTTCGCGTTCAGCCCTCGAGGCACTCCCCACGTATGACGAGATAGCCAGCTACCATCTCGCCTCGGTTGGGTGGCTACGAAAGCATCTGGGCTGGAAGAAGGACGCGGCGAGCGACGAAGAGCCTGGCTGAGACAGCACGTTGGGATCAGTCAGCGTGCGGGAAGGTCACCTGAGGCGTTGCCGTCGTCGTCGTCTCCGGGGAGCTCGGCTTCGAAGCGCTTGATTGCCGCTCGAATTGCGCGAAGGCTGTCAGCAAGCTCGAGTCGGACAAAGTGGTTGAGCTTGATCTCCGCGTCGATCAACCTGTCCGTTGCACGCTCAGGATCGCGGTTCGCGAGCTCAACGGCGAGGGCCCATTGGACAGCAATCGACCCCGCGTATTCGGCGAGCTCTGCCAAGATGACCCGGATCTCGGCGTCCCGGCGCTTGACGTATTCGGCCGCAGCCTCCCGCTTAGCGATGAGGCGCCTCCCACATTCGAGCCTTGAGCGTACGCCCTCTGACCATCGGCCAGGGTGCGCGAATACCGCTAGAGGAGCTCGCCCAGCTCGCTATCGCCAGCTGCGGTCGCTGAAGCAGGCCCGGCCGGCGGAATCGGTCGCCTGGGGACTCTCGCGTCTGCCGAGCCACCCCGGTCGTTGTCGTCTCCGGGCGGCGGGTAGAAGTCAGAGACGTTGCGTGGTGGCTCCTCGCCACGCCGAGCCATCCTCCGGACGGCGAACCAGAAGTCCATGGCCACCTTCTGGAACGTCTTGTCTGACCGCGCCCCCCCGGTTCGTCGTCGAGCCACAGGCTCAGGATACGCGCCGCCTCCCTCTGCGAGTGTCCAGGAATGTCACCCGAGCAGCGATGGAATTGAGGGTCCTCCCGCACGCACATCTGCCCCGGAGCAGAAGCTGCAGGGAACCGGGCAACGGGTAACGGTGTAAACCTGCCGAGGGCTCTAGCGGCCCATTCCTGGTGGAGGTGTAGGAGAATGACCCACCATCCGGTCAGGAGCCTTCTCCTGGCCATGGTGCTCCTGCTCATCACCGCGGCAAGCGTCAGCGCGAAGCTCGATGCCGCGTTGTCCCCAGATGAGGCACGGCCGGGCGACATCGTGACCCTGACGACGGGCCCAGGCTCCGAGGGTGTGTCGCAGGGTGGTCAACCGGTGCCGGTATACCTCCTCGCCGGCTCAGGCGCAGGGTCCAACAATAGCTGCCCTTTCTGGGACGAGGCTTCGGCCAAGGCGGCCGGTGCCACGCTCCTGGGATCTCTCTCCTGGGATCACGCGACCGGCGTAGGCACGCTCGCCTTCAAGGTCCCGGGCGTCCCGCCGGGGAGCCACACCATTGCGGTGCTCGCCCCGAATGCCTCTCCGGGCTGCTGGCCCGAGGCAACGCTGACGGTCGTCGCGGCGGCGCTGCCCGCGATTGACAGGGCGGTCCCCACAAGGGCTGCGGATCTTCCATGGCTCGTCGTCGCGGCTGCGGCCGGCATCGGCGCGCTGGTCGGAGGCCTATGGCTGCGCCGGCGCGCTTCTGCGCGGGCAGCGATCCGCTGATCCGGCTGGCGGATCGGCTCTATCCCTGATTGCCCGGAGCTAGATCGCGCTCGCATCAGCCGGCGTGCGCCGATGACGCCGGAGCCGTTTAGGAATCGCTAGTGGTCGCACGGGAAGTCGCGCCAGGGGCAGGGCTAAGCTTGGCCAGCGATGGAGGACTGGTTCGCCCGAGTCATTGGGATCGCAGGTGTGCTCCTAGCTCTTCTGAGCCTAGGACTTACTTGGTATCTGTGGTGGCGGGCCGGCGCCCGCATGCGGGTGACTGCGTTCGTGCGCGCTGAGACTGGCGCGATACACGTTGAGATCGCCAGCACGGGGCGTATCGCCGTGACAGTCCGCGAGCTTGAGATCCGAGACTTCTTCACGATGAGAACGGATCAGGGCGGCAATACCGTTCCGACGAGTCGGTGGGCACATCCGATCACCGGTCGCCGTGTTTCTACGCCCTCTGGGGACGGCCTGCCGGCTCAACTGGAGCCGACGGCATCAGCCTTCGTGGATGTTCCAGTTGCGGAGTTGCTTGAAACTGCTGGCACGTCGCCTACGGTCATAGTGGCCGCGTGGGCGCAGCGAGGCGATGGGACGTGGTCCTCGTCCAAGCCGCTCCAGATCAGGTAGCCCGGGCTCGCCCAGCGTGCTGTTACTCGCGCTCGCGGTTCAGCCCACGGGCGTGACGTCGCGCTCCGAGACCTTCGTGGGCAGGCCTTCGAGGAGCGGCTCGGTCCAGGCCCACGCCGCGCCGTGGTGCTTTCCGACCGCGCCGTGCCGTGCCGCCTCGACGCGGAGTGGCAGCCCGAAGATCTCGATGAACCCGACCGCCGAGGCGTGGTCGAAGGCGTCGCCCTCGTCGTACGTGGCGAGGCTCTTGTCGTACAGCGACAGGGGTGATCGCCGCCCCGCGATGACAGCCGAACCGTGGTCGAGCCGCATCCGGACCTCGCCGGACACGACCCGCTGCGACGAGGCGACATAGCCGCGAAGGTCGCGGTGGAGGGCGCTGAACCACAGCCCGTCGTAGGTCAGGCGGGCCAGCTCGTCCGCAACGAGGCGATTGAAGCGCAGCGTGTCCTTGGTCAGCGTCAGCCCCTCGAGGGCTCGATGGGCGGTGTGCAGCACCGTGGCGGCCGGGGCCTCGTAGATCTCGCGGCTCTTGATGCCGACCAGGCGATCCTCGACGTGGTCGATCCGGCCCACACCGTGCTGCCCTGCTAGCGTGCTAATACGATCAACAAGTGAAACGGCCGGCAGTCGCTCGCCGTCGAGCGCGACCGGGATGCCGCCCTCGAGCTCGATCGTGATCTCGACCGGGGCGGGCGCGCGGGAGGGTTCGGCCGTCCACTCGTAAACGTCGGCCGGCGGCGCGACCCACGGGTCCTCGAGCACGCCGGTCTCGATCGAGCGGCCCCACAGGTTGGCGTCGATCGAATAGGGCGAGGCCTTGGTGATCGGGATCTCGATCCCGCGCTCGGCCGCGTAGTCGATCTCCTGCTCGCGCGACAGGCCCATGCCCACGCGCATGGGCGCGACCACCTCGAGCCCCGGATCCAGGGCATGCACGGCGACGTCGAAGCGGACCTGGTCGTTGCCCTTGCCGGTGCAGCCGTGGGCGACCGCGTCGGCGCCCTCGCGCTTGGCGACCTCGACGAGGAGCTGGGCAATCAAGGGCCGGGCCAGTGCCGTCGCCAGCGGATACGCCCCCTGGTACAGCGCGTTGGCCTGGAGGTGCGGCCAGACGAAGTCGGTGACGAACCGCTCCCGCGCGTCGACGACCCAGGCCTTCGACGCGCCCGCCGACATCGCCCGCTTTTCGACGCCCTCACGCAGCGACCCACCGCCGACGTCGACCGTCAGGGTGACGACCTCGACCCCGAACTGCTCCTTCAGCCAGGCGACCGCGACGGACGTATCGAGTCCGCCGGAGTAGGCAAGGACGACTTTGCGCATGACGGCAATCTCCGGTTCAGCGGCTGGGGAACATGGCTGTTGGCGAGGGTCGCGACGATGACGGCAGGCCCTGGATCGCCCGGAAGCGCTCGCGCCAGTCTTCGAGGCGCCGCTCGTCGGCGAACAGGACGAGCAGGGTGTTGTCGCCGGCGAGCGTTCCTTCCTGCTCCGAAAGGGTCGATTCGTCGATCGCCTGGGCGATCGCGCCGGCGGTCCCGGGCGTGCCGGTCAGGACCAGGATGAGGCCGCTCCTGCCCACGGTCACCGGGATGTCGGCGAGGATCCGCCGAAGCCGCTCGTCGCCGGCGGCGGTTGGCGCCGCGATGTCCTCCGGCGAGACCCAGGCATGCCGACCGCTGCGGGCGACGCGGACGAGGTTCATCTCCGACACGTCACGGCTGACAGTGGCCTGCGTAGCGGGGATGCCGCGTGCGGCGAGGAGCCGGGCGAGCTCAGTCTGACTGGCCACCGGATGACGGGCGATCAGCTCGCGGATCGCCTGCTGCCGTTCGCGCTTGGAGGAACCGGTCAGCGTCACGCGGCACCCACTCCGGCGGCGCGTCCGGCCGTCACGCGCGTGCCGAACGACGGGTCGTCGAGAGCCCGGGCGAGTGCCCCTGTCGCGGACGAGTCGGCGATGACGGCCTGGGAGCCATTCCACGTCAGGGCCGCCACGGCCGCCCGCACCTTCGGCACCATGCCGCCCGCGATCACGCCCCGCCCGATGAGCGTCTCGGCCTCTTCCGCCGTGATCGAATCGATCCGGGCGCCGGTCGCGTCGCGGATGCCGTCCACGTCGGTCATGAGCACGAGCTGACGCGCGCCGAGCCCCGCGGCGATGCCCGCCGCCGCGTCGTCGGCGTTGACGTTGCAGACGATGCCCTCCTCGTCTCGGGCGAGCGGGGCCACGACCGGCACCTGGCCGCCGACGAGGATCGCGTCGATGAGGTCGCGCCGGAGCCCGACGACGTGGGCGACCAGGCCCATGTTCGGCACGCGCTCGGCGATCAGCAGCCCGCCGTCGACGCCCGACAACCCGACCGCGTCGACGCCGAGGTCGCGGAGTGTGCTGACGAGCTCGCTGTTGACGACGCCGCGCAGCACGGCCGCCGCCACCTCGAGGGCGGCCGCGTCGGTGACCCGCAGCCCGCCCTCGAAACGCGACTGGACGCCGAGGCGGTCGAGCCATTCGGTGATTCGCTTGCCGCCGCCGTGGACCAGCACGACCGGCCGGCGGCGCGCCACGGCCGCGACTTCCTCGAGGATCTGGCGCTGGTCCTCGATGGTCGTGCCCCCCAGCTTGACGACGAGCACCTCGCTCACGTCGTGTACTCCGAGTTCTCGACCACGTAGGCCTCGGTCAGGTCACAGCCGAACGCCTCGCCGCTGCCGTCGCCGAGTCCCAGGTCGAGCCGAACGAGGACCTCGGGCGCGTCCATCGCCATCCGCGCGGAGCCGCGGTCGAAGGCGACCGGGCCGCCAGCCGAGCCGTTGAAGACAAGATGCCCGGCGATCGCGATCCGCAGCCGGTCGGGGTCGACGTTCGCCGCCCGACCCGTCCGGCGTTCGGCGTCTGCCGCGGACAACCCGTCGGCGACGAGGATCGACGCGTCCGCCACACGGGCGTTGCCGGCCGCGCCGGCGATCCGGCCCCAGTTCGGGTCGCGGCCGTGGAGCGCCGCCTTGACCAGGCTGCTGGAGACCACCGAACGAGCGACGGCGCGGGCATCGGCGTCGTCGGCCGCCCCTGACACCTGGCAGGTGAGCAGGGTGGTCGCCCCCTCGCCATCGGCCGCCTGCTGGCGCGCGAGGTCGCGGGCGATGGCTTCGATGGCCTTGCCCAGCGCCCCCGCGGCAGCGGAACCCGCCGCGATCCGGGGGCCGCCCGCCGCGCCGGAGGCGAGCAGGAACACGGTGTCGTTGGTGCTCGTGTCGCCGTCGACCGACAGCTGGTCCCACGTCCGCACCGTCGCACGGCGCAGCAGGCCGTGGAGCGTCGGCGGCTCGACCGCGGCGTCGGTCAGGACGATCGCCAGCATCGTCGCCATGCGCGGATGGATCATCCCGACGCCCTTCGCGATGCCGCTGACGGTGATGCGTCCGGTGGCGCCGGGGAGCCGGAGGCTGGTCGTTGCGACCTTCGTGCGCGAGTCGGTCGTGCGGAGCGCCTCGGCCGCGGCGAGCCACCCGGCGGGTGTCGCGGCGAGACCGGGAACCAGCCGCTCGATCCCGGCGGCGACGCGGTCGACCGGCAGGCGCGTCCCGATGACGCCCGTCGACAGGTGCAACGTCTGCTCGACCGTGACGCCAAGCGCGGCGGCGAGGGCGGCCGCCACGGCCGCCTGGTCGTCGTCGCCGGCTGCGCCGGTGGCCGCATTCGCCGACCCGCTCGTCGAGACGATGGCCCGCGCGAGACCGAAATGCGTGGCGCCCAGGTGACGCTGCGACAGCCTGACCGGCGCCGCGGCGAAGGCGTTGCTCGTGAAGACCGCGGCCGCCGAGGCCGGCCCGTCCGACGTCGCGACGATGGCGAGGTCGGGCCGGCCCGACGCCTTGATCCCGCAGGTCGTCGCGCCCGCGACGAAGCCCTTCGGCAGGACGGGCGTCCGCTCCACCGCCGGCAGGTCGCTGGCAAGCGGCGACAGCGCCGGCGCCAGGGCTTCGGTCGTCGTCGACGCGGTCATGGCGCGAGCGGGAGCTGCTGGAGGCCGGCCGTCTCGGGCAGCCCGTGGACGACGTTGAAGGCCTGGACCGCCTGGCCAGCGGCGCCCTTGACGAGGTTGTCGATGACGCCGATGGCGATGATCCGGCCGGTGCGCTCGTCGAGGCGGACGTGGATCCGGCATTCGTTGCTGCCCGTGACGTGCTTGCTGGCCGGTGGCGCGGGCACCATCGTGACGAACGACTCTCCGTCGTAGGCGGCGGCGTACAGGTCGTCGAGCTCCACCTGGCTCACCCGCCGGGTCGGCCGGACATGGCACGTCGCGAGGATGCCGCGGGTGATCGGGATGAGGTGCGGCAGGAAGTCGACGCTCGCCGCGCCCGGGTTGGCGCCCTGGGATGGGCTGAGCGCGGCCAGCTCCTGCTCGATCTCCGCGACGTGGCGGTGCCCGCCCAGCCCGTACGCCTTCACGCTCTCGTTGACCTCGCCGAACATCAGCTCCGCCCTGGCCTCGCGCCCGGCGCCGGAGACGCCGCTCTTGGCGTCGACGACGAGGTCGCCGATGAGCCCGGCGCGCGCCAG
>JBGPDX010000082.1:0-9838 GCA_041482475.1 Candidatus Limnocylindria bacterium
CGTCGAGCTGATCACCCCGATCGCCCTCGAGGTCGGCCAGCGCTTCGCCATCCGCGAGGGTGGCCGGACCGTCGGCGCCGGCGCCATCACCACGATCACCGAGTAGGGCGATGGCGAAGCAGCGGATCAGGATCCGCCTCAAGGCCTACGACCACCGGCTGCTCGACCAGTCGGCGGCCCAGATCGTCGAGACGGCCCAGCGGACCGGCGCCGACGTCGTCGGGCCGGTGCCACTGCCGACGCGGATCGAGAAGTTCACCGTGCTTCGCTCGCCGTTCATCGACAAGGACAGCCGGGAGCAGTTCGAGATCCGGACCCACAAGCGCCTCGTCGACATCCTCGACCCATCGTCGAAGACGGTCGACGCCCTGATGCGACTCTCGCTTGCCGCGGGCGTCGACATCGAGATCAAGATGTGATGAAGAACCACTACGCCCTCATCGCCGTCCAGCCGGTCCAGGCCAATGCGGCGACGAGCACGCGAGCGAGCGCACTCATGCCGTGCGTGAGTGAACGCGCGCAGGCGCCAACGCCGGCATCGGCCGGGTGGCGGCGATGAGCATCGGATTGATCGGCCGCAAGGTCGGCATGACCCAGGTCTTCCAGGACGACGGCACGATGGTCGGCGTCAGCGTGCTCGCCATCGAGCCGAACACGGTCATCCGGCTGCGGACGGTGGACCGCGACGGCTACGCCGCCGTGCAGCTCGGTACGGACGCCAGGAAGTCCGTCACGAAGCCGGTCGCCGGCCAGCTGCGCGAGCTGCCGAAGGGCAGCGCCCAGCCGGGCACCTTCCGCGAGTTCCGGGTCGAGACGGTCGATGACTACACCGTCGGCCAGATCATCTCGATCGGCGATGTGTTCGCCCCTGGCGACGTCGTCGACGTCACCGGCGTCTCGAAGGGCAAGGGCTTTTCCGGCCACGTCAAGCGCCACAACTTCAAGCGTGGCCCCACGACCCACGGCTCCGACCACCACCGCGAGCCCGGCTCGATCGGACCGGGCACGACGCCGGGCCGCGTCTACAAGGGTCTCCGCATGGCCGGCCATATGGGCGACGAGCGGGCGACGATCAAGAAGCTCCGCGTCGTCCGCACGGACCCCGAGCGGAACCTCCTCCTGGTCAAGGGCACCCTGCCCGGTGCGCGCGGCTCGCTCATCCTCGTGAAGAAGGCCTGACGATGCCGCAGACGACGCTTTACGACCGCCACGGCGCCGCGCTGGGCAGCGTCGATCTCAGCGACCTGCTGTTCGCCGCGCCCGTCCACGAGGCCGTGCTCCACCAGGTGGCCACCGCCCAGCTCGCCGGCCGTCGCACGGGCACCCACGACAGCCTGACCCGCGGCGAGGTGCGCGGCGGCGGCAGGAAGCCGTACCGTCAGAAGGGCACCGGCCGGGCCCGCCAGGGGTCGATCCGCGCGCCGCACTACCGTGGCGGTGGCGCCGTCTTCGGGCCGCACCCGCGCTCCTACGAGCAGCGCGTGCCGCGCAAGATGCGGCGGCTCGCCCTGCGCGGGGCGCTGACCGCCAAGTTCGGCAGCGAGGCGATCAAGGTCGTCGACACCTTCGGGCTCGAAGTCATCGGGACGAAGGACTTCGCCGCCATCCTGACCGCCCTCGAGGCCAGGGGCCGCGTCCTCGTCGTCGCGCCGGGTGTCGACGACCGGTTGCGCCTGTCGGCCCGCAACCTGCCCGCCGTCGACGTCATCCTGGCCGACTCGCTCAACGTCGTCGACCTGCTCAACGCCGACGTCGTCCTCATCGAGCAGCCGGCGCTGGCCCGGATGGAGGAGGTCTACGCGTGAGCTCCCTGACCGCGCCCGACGTCATCGTCCGCCCGGTGATCAGCGAGAAGTCGATCGACGAGTCCGGCCGCGGCAAATACACCTTCGCCGTCCACGCCGAGGCCAACAAGCTCCAGATCAAGGCCGCCGTCGAGGAGCTCTACCGCAAGGAGAACGTCACGGTCGTGTCGGTCAACGTCCTCACGACCAGGGCCAAGGAGAAGCGCCGCGGGACCCGCCGCGGGCGGATCGTGGGTCACACCACGCCGTGGCGGAAGGCCATCGTCACCCTGGCTCCCGGCCAGAAGATCGAATTCTTCGAGGGGGTCTGAGCGATGCCATTGCGTGACTACAAGGCGACCTCCCCAGGGCGGCGGGCGATGACCCGGCCGACGTTCGAGGAGATCACCACCGACCAGCCGTACAAGCCGCTGCTCGAGCCGCAGAAGCGGACCGCCGGTCGAAACAACGTCGGCCGGATGACGGTCCGCCACCGCGGCGGGGGCGAAAAGCAGCACTACCGCCGGATCGACTTCAAGCGCGACAAGGTCGGCATCCCCGCCCGCTTGGCGACGATCGAGTACGACCCGAACCGGTCCGCCCGGATCGGTCTGCTCAACTACCGCGACGGCGAGAAGCGCTACATGCTCCTGCCGCATGGCCTGAAGGTCGGCGACGTCGTCGTCGCCGGTCCCGATGCCGAGGCTCGCGTCGGCAACGCTCTGCCGATCTCGGGCATCCCCCTGGGCACGACCATCCACAACATCGAGCTGGTCCCGGGCAAGGGGGGGCAGATCGTCCGCTCCGCCGGGACCGCGGCCCAGCTGCTGGCCAAGGAGGGCGACCAGGCGCAGGTCCGGCTGCCGTCGGGCGAGGTCCGCCGGGTCAGCATCAAGTGCATGGCCACCGTCGGCCAGGTCAGCAACCTCGACCACGAGAACCAGAACCTCGGCAAGGCCGGCCGGGCCCGCCACATGGGCCAGCGACCGGAGGTCCGGGGCGTCGTCATGAACCCACGAGATCACCCGCACGGCGGCGGCGAGGGCAAGTCCCCAACGGGGATGCCGCCCAAGACGCCGTGGGGCAAGCCCGCCATGGGCTACCGCACCCGGCGGGCGAAGACGACTGGACGGCTGATCGTCCGGTCGCGCCACCGGAAGTAGCGGGGAGGCAGGAGCGCATGTCCCGTTCGATCAAGAAGGGCCCGTTCATCGAGCCCCGGCTGCAGGGCCGGATCGAGGAGATGAACAAGCGGAGCGAAAAGCAGGTCGTCAAGACCTGGTCACGCGCGTCGGTCATCTTCCCGACGTTCATCGGCCACACCATCGCCGTCTACAACGGCCGGAAGCACATCCCGGTCTACGTGACCGAGAACATGGTCGGCCACCGCCTCGGGGAGTTCGCGCCCACCCGCCAGTACCGCGGGCACGGCAAGAGCACCGAGCGCTCCACGGCGTTGAAGTAGGAGTTGCCGACCGTGCGCGTTTCCGCCACTGCCAGGTACCTCCGCGGCTCCACCCGGAAGGCCCGCCTCATCACGGGCGTGATCAAGGGCAAGCCGGTCGAGGAAGCCGCCGCCCTGCTGCGATTCATGCCGCAGGTCGCGGCCAGGGACATTGCCCGCGTGCTCAAGAGCGCGACGGCCAACGCCGAGAACAACCACAACCTGTCGGCCGAGGATCTCGTCGTCGCCGACGCCATCGCCAACGAGGGCCCGCACACGATCAAGCGGTGGCAGCCCCGGGCGCAGGGTCGGGCGTTCCCGATCCACAAGCCCATGACCCACATCACGATCGTCGTCGCGGACCGGGAGGCCTGACATGGGACACAAGGTCCATCCGTACGGCTTCCGGCTGGGTGTCTCGCGCACCTGGACCGCGAAGTGGTACGCCGACAAGGAGTACACGACGCTCCTCCAGGAGGACATCGCGATCCGCGGCCTCGTCGACAAGCGGCTGGCCAACGCCAGCGTCAGCCAGGTCGAGATCGAGCGCGGCATCAACCACGTGACGGTCACCGTCCACACCGCCAAGCCGGGCATCGTCATCGGCAAGGGCGGCCAGAACGTCGAGGTCCTCCGCCAGCAGATCGGGGCGCTGTCGAAGCGCAAGGTCAAGCTCGAGATCAAGGAGATCCGCCAGCCGGAGCTCGACGCCCACCTCGTGGCGATGAACATCGCCCAGCAGCTAACCCGCCGGATCGCCTTCAAGAAGGCAATGAAGCAGGCCATCCAGCGGTCGATGAAGGCGGGCGCGAAGGGCGTCCGGATCGCCGTCGCCGGCCGCCTCGGCGGCTCGGAGATGGGTCGCCGCGAGTGGGACCGCGAGGGGCGCATCCCACTCGGCACCCTGCGTGCCGACATCAGCTACGGCCAGGTCCACGCCCACACCACCTACGGCCGGATCGGGGTCAAGGTCTGGATCTACCGCGGCGACATCCCGCAGGAGCGGACGCCCGCCCGCGACGCGATCCCGGCCCCGGCCGCCGCCGGCCAGGGAGCCTGATCATGCTCATGCCGAAACGCGTCAAGCACCGCAAGGTCATGCGCGGCCGGATGTCCGGCCTGGCCAAGGGCGGCCATAGCGTGGCCTTCGGCGACTACGGACTGGCGACCCAGGAGCCGGCCTGGATCACCAGCCGCCAGATCGAGGCCGCCAGGCGGGCGATGACCCGCTCGGTCAAGCGCGGCGGCAAGATCTGGATCCGGGTCTTCCCGGACAAGCCCGCCACGAAGAAGCCCGCCGAGACCCGGATGGGCTCGGGCAAGGGCGCCCCCGACCACTGGGTCGCGGTCGTCAAGCCCGGCCGGATCCTGTTCGAGATGGCCGGCGTGCCTCACGCCGAAGCCGTCGAGGCGATGCGCCTCGCCAGCCACAAGCTGCCGGTCGCAACCCGGGTGGTCACCCGCGACAACCTGACGGGAGGGGAGCGGTGATGGACATCGACAAGGTCCGGGCGCTTTCCGACGCCGAGCTCGAGACGGCCCTCCGCGACGCGAAGCAGGACCTCTGGCAGGCCCGCTTCGCACTCTCGACGCGGCAGCTCAAGGAGTACAGCTCGATTCCGCTGACGCGGCGAACGATCGCCCGGATCCTTACCGTCCAGCGCGAGCGCGGCGCCGAACGGACGCGGACGGCGTGACGGAGAAGGGGACATGACAGGAATCACATCACTGCAGGGCAGGCGGAAGACAAAGGTCGGCCGCGTCGTCAGCGACAAGATGGACAAGACGATCGTGGTGTCCGTCGAGCGGCTGGCGCGGCACCCGCTGTACAAGCGGGTCGTTCGCCTGACCACGAAGTTCAAGGCACACGACGAGGCCAACGAGGCGCACGTCGGGGACACCGTGCTCATCGAGGAGTCGCGGCCGCTGTCGGCGACGAAGCGCTGGCGGCTGCTCGAGATCGTCCAGCGAGCCGGCGACCGTGGCCTCACCTCCGAGATCGTGTCGGAGGAGGCCGAAACGTCGGAGGCTATCCACGCCGCGGCCCACCCCGGCCGTCAGGCGGCCGCCGAGGCCGGCGCGCAGCGTCGTGATGCCGGCGAGGGCGACGAGGCGTCGCCCGTGGCCGAAGGGGGCGAGGCGTGATCCAGTCGCAGTCCCGCCTCAAGGTCGCCGACAACACGGGCGCCCGGACGATCCAGTGCATCCGCGTCCTGGGTCGCTCGCAAAAGACGACCGCCGGGATCGGCGACGTCATCGTCGCCAGCGTCAAGCAGGCGATCCCGAACGCCGCCGTCAAGAAGGGCGACGTCGTCCAGGCCGTCGTCGTCCGGACGTCGAAGGAGTACGGCCGCGCCGACGGCAGCTACATCCGCTTCGACGAGAACGCCGCCGTCCTCATCAACAACCAGGGGAACCCGCGGGGCACCCGGATCTTCGGTCCGGTCGCCCGCGAGCTCCGCGACCGGAACTACATGAAGATCGTGTCCCTCGCGCCAGAGGTCCTGTGATGGCGCGTCGGGAGCAGGCCCACCGCGCCACCAAGGTGCCCGAGATCCGGCGTGGCGACCTCGTCGTCGTCCTGGCCGGCAAGGACGCCGGCAAGCGCGGCCGGGTCGAGCGGATCATCGCGCCGAGCGCCGGCCCGGCCGGCTCGCGGTCGCTCTACCGGCGCGGCGCCGGCGGCCGCGGCGTGTCGCTCGTGGTCGAGGGGCTGAACATCTCGAAGCGGCACACCAAGCCGCGCCAGACGACGAGCCAGACCGACCGGATGCCGAAGATCCAGCAGGGCGGGATCCTCGATCTCGCCCAGCCGCTGCCGATCGGGCGGGTCATGCTCGTCTGCCCGAAGTGCGACGAACCGACGCGGATTCGCCACACGACCCTCGAGGACGGCCATCGCATCCGCGTCTGCAGCAATTGCGGCGAGCCGCTCGAGGCCGCGTCATGACCAGCCGTCTGGTCGAGCGCTATCGGGCCGAGGTCGTCCCGTCGCTCCAGAAGCAGTTCGAATACCGCAACCCGATGCAGGTCCCGCGGCTGTCGAAGATCGTCATCAACATCGGCCTGGGGGAGGCCCTCACCAACGCCAAGGCGATCGACGCGGCCGCCGGCGACCTGGCTCTCATCAGCGGCCAGAAGCCGGTCATCACCAAGGCCAGGAAGTCGATCGCCCAGTTCCGGGTCCGGGCGGGCAACTCGGTCGGCGCCAAGGTCACCCTCCGTGGCGAGCGGATGTGGGACTTCTTCGACCGCCTGACGACGCTCGCCATGCCCCGGATCCGCGACTTCCGCGGCGTCGCCGGCCGGTCGTTCGACGGCCGAGGCAATTTCTCGCTCGGCCTGCGGGAGCAGCTCGCCTTCCCGGAGATCGAGTACGACAAGGTGGACCGTCTCCGCGGGCTGGAGATCAGCATCGTGACGACGGCGAAGACCGACGAGGAGTCGAAGCGTCTGCTCGAGCTCCTCGGCATGCCCTTCGCCGGCTAGGCGCGGGGAGGAGTCCAATGGCCAAGAAGTCGATGATCGCCAAGGCAAAGCGAACCCCCAAGCACCCGGTGCAGGCGTATCACCGCTGCACCGTCTGCGGTAGACCGCGCGCCTTCATGCGCCGGTTCGCGCTGTGCCGGATCTGCTTCCGGGAGCGAGCGCTCCGCGGCGAGCTGCCCGGCGTGACGAAGTCGAGCTGGTAGGAAACCGATGAACATCTCCGATCCGATCGCCGACATGCTGACCCGCGTCCGCAACGCGTCACGTGCCCGCCACAGTGAGGTCGTCGTGCCCGCCTCGCGGACCAAGCGGGAAATCGCCCGCATCCTCCGCGACGAGGGGTTCATCGCCGACTTCGCCGAGGAGCGCGACGGGACGAGCCAGCTCCTCAAGCTGACCCTGAAGTACGTCGACGGCAAGGCGCCGGTCGTGTCCGGACTGAAGCGGATCAGCAAGCCCGGGCTGCGTGTCTACGCCCGCAAGACCGACATCCCGCGGGTCCTCGGCGGGCTCGGCATCGTCATCGTCAGCACGAGCCAGGGGATCATGACCGGCGCGCAGGCCCGCAAGGCCCAGCTCGGCGGCGAAGTCCTCGCCTACGTCTGGTAGCCACCCATGTCACGAATCGGTCGCCTGCCCATTGCCGTCCCGTCCGGCGTCGACGTCACCATCGACGGGCGCCAGCTGACGATCAAGGGCCCCAGGGGCCAGTTGAGCCGCGAGCTGCATCCCGACATGACGGTCGTCCGCGAGGACGGCTCGATCGTCGTCAGCCGGCCGACGGAGCAGAAGCTGCACAAGCAGCTCCACGGCCTGACCCGGACCCTCGTCAACAACATGGTCATCGGGGTCACCACCGGTTACCGCAAGCCGCTCGAGATCACCGGCGTCGGGTATCGCGCCTCGCTCGTCGGCCGCAAGCTGCAGCTCAACCTGGGCTACAGCCACCCGATCGAGATCGATCCGCCGGCCGGCATCACCTTCGAGGTCGAGAACCCGACGCGGCTGACGGTCGTCGGCATCGACAAGGAGCTGGTCGGCCAGATCGCCGCCCGCGTCCGCTCGAGCCGCAAGCCCGAGCCGTACAAGGGCAAGGGCGTGCGCTACGCCGGCGAATACATCCGTCGCAAGGCCGGCAAGGCCGGCAAGATCGGCGGCAAGAAGTGATCAGCGCCCGGAGCCGATCATGACCCAGCTCGCCACCCGCGTCGGGGCCCGCCACAAGCGCCATGCCCGGATCCGCCTCCGCGTCGAGGGATCCGGGACGCGGCCGCGGCTGGCCGTCTTCCGCAGCCTCAGCCACATCTACGCGCAGGTCATCGACGACGCGTCCGGCAAGACCCTGGCCGCGGCCTCGACCGTAGAGAAGGACGTGCGCGCCACGAAGCAGACGAAGACCGACGAGGCGAAAGCCGTCGGCCGGCTGGTCGCCGAACGGGCGAAGGCGGCCGGCGTCGGACGTGTCGTCTTCGATCGGGCCGGGTTCCGGTATCACGGGCGCATCCGGTCGCTCGCCGACGCCGCCCGCGAAGCCGGCCTCGAGTTCTGAGAGGAGCACCCGTTGCCCAGGATCGATCCGAACAAGCTCGCGCTCGAGGAGCGCGTCGTCCAGATCAACCGCGTCGCCAAGGTCGTCAAGGGTGGCCGGCGGTTCAGCTTCAGCGCGGTCGTCGTCGTCGGTGACGGCGCCGGCCACGTCGGCGCCGGGCTCGGCAAGGCCGGCGAGGTGCCGGAGGCGATCCGCAAGGGCGTCGAGGATGCCAAGAAGCACATCATCCGCATCCCGATGGTTGGGACGACGATCCCGCACGAGGTCCGCAAGGCGTACGCCGCCAGCCGGGTCCTCCTCAAGCCGGCGTCCCAGGGCACCGGCGTCATCGCCGGCGGCGCTGTGCGCGCCGTCCTCGAGGCCGCCGGTGTCCGCGACATCCTGTCGAAGACCCACGGCTCGACGAACCCGGTCAACGTGACATGGGCGACCATCGAGGCGTTGCGAGAGCTCCATTCGGCGGCCGAAATCTCCAACCGTCGGGGGGTGGCGGTCCGCGCCTGGATCGCCGGCCAGCCGGCGGAGGCGAACAGGGCGGGGGGTTCAGATGGCCGCTAAGCTCCGGGTGACCCAGGTCAAGAGCACGATCAGCCACATCGCCAGGAATCGCGCCACGGTCCGTGCTCTGGGCCTCAAGCGGATCGGCGACTCGGTCCTGGTGCCGGACAACGAGGCGACCCGGGGGATGGTCCGGCAGGTCCGCTTCCTCGTCAGCGTCGAGGAGGTCGACCGTCCCCGGCGATCGCGGGCGACCCGGGAGGACCAGGAATGAAGCTCCACGATCTGCACCCGCCGGATGGCTCGCGTCACGCACGGACCCGCGTCGGGCGCGGGATTGCCGCCGGCAAGGGCAAGACCGCCGGGCGCGGCACCAAGGGCCAGAAGGCGCGCACCGGGGGCTCGATTCCGCCGTGGTTCGAAGGCGGACAGACGCCCCTGCACATGCGGATCCCGAAGCTGCGAGGCTTCAAGAACCGCTTCCGGACCGACTACGAGATCGTCAACCTGGGCGACATCGCCCGGGCCATCGAGCTCGGCAGGCTCGACGGCGGCGAGATGCCGAAGGCGCCGAAGGGCAAGCCGGCCGCGCCGATCACCGTCAACCAGGAGCTGCTCCGGGACGCCGGCCTCGTCCGTCGGCTCGATCGCCCGCTCAAGGTCCTCGGCGGAGGCGCCGACGTCACGACCGCGTTGTTCGTGGTCGCCGACGCGATCAGCCGAACGGCGAGGAGCCGGATCGAAGCGGCAGGCGGCAGCGTCTCCGTCCTCGAGGTGCCGACCGAGACGCGCCCGGCCATCGGCGTCGACGGCGCCCCTCGCCGTCGCGCTCGCCCGGCCGACGAGGACGCCGACGCGTCAGCGCCGCAGGAGGCGACGCCCGAAACGACGGCCGAGCGTGAGCCCAGGTCGAAGCCGAAGCGGGCGAAGAAGACGGCGCCGAGCGCCGCCGACGGCACCGCTGCGGCGCAGGCCACGGGTTCGGCCGAAGGGGCCGACGAGGCGGAGTCCGGTTCGCCGGAGCGCTAGCCCGTGTTCGAGTCGCTCCTCAACGCCTTCCGCGCGCCGGACATC
>JBGPDX010000083.1:0-9813 GCA_041482475.1 Candidatus Limnocylindria bacterium
CGTCGTGCTCGCGCTCGAACCAGGCGCCGCCGATGCCGAGCACCGCCCGGCCGCCGCTGACATGGTCGAGGGTCGTCGCCAGCTTGGCCGTCAGGCCCGGGTTGCGGAACGTGTTGGCGCCGACCATCAAGCCGAGGCGGACCCGCGTCGTGAGCGGGGCGAGGCCGGCGAGGGCCATCCAGCCCTCGAAGTTCGGCTGCTCCCACGGTCCGAAGATCGCCAGCAGGTGGTCCCACGTCCAGATCGAGTCCCAGCCGGCCTGCTCGGCGGCGATGGCGGCAGCGCGGAAATCCGGCCAGCCGGTCGCCTGCGGCCAGAGCTGCGCCCCGAATCTCAACCCGTCACCTCCGATGGCCGGTCGCCGCGACTCTTCCGCCCTGGGCGGCGGCGCTAGGCCACCAGCTTCGGCAGCACCTCGCGCCCGAACAGCTCGATCCACTCGACCTGGTTGCGACCGACGTTGTGGAGATAGACCTGGTCGAAGCCCAGGTCGAGGAACTTCTGAATCTGCCGGCGGTGCTTCTCGGGGTCGGACGAGATGAGCATCCGGCCCTGGAAGTCCTCGGGCCTGACGAGCCTGGCCATCTGCTCGAAGTCGAGCGGGCTCTTGATGTCCTGCTTGGGAAACTTCATGCCGCCGTTCGGCCATTCGACCATCGCATTGCGGAGCGCCTCCTCGTCGGTCGGCGCCCACGACAGGTGGAGCTGGCCGAGGAAGCGGAACTTCGAGGGATCCTTGCCGGCCTCGCGACAGCCCTCGCGGCACTTCTCGAAGATCATCTCGATCTTCTCCTCCGGTGCGCCGACGGTGATGAGCCCCTCGGCATACATGCCCGTCTTCTTCGCCGTGATCGGTCCGGCCGTGGCGACGAAGATCGGCGGCGGCTCGTCGGGCATCGTCCACAGCCGGGTCGACTCGAGCTTGTAGTACTTGCCTTCGTGCTTGACGTCCTTGCCGCGGCTGCCGAACAGCTTCCTGATGATCTCGATCGCCTCGAACATCCGGTTGATCCGCTCGGGCGTCTCGGGCCAGTACTGGCCCAGGATGTGCTCGTTGAGCGCCTCGCCGGATCCCAGCCCCAGCCAGTGGCGCCCGGGATACATGGCCGCCAGGGTCGCCGAGGCCTGGGCCACAATCGCCGGGTGCATCCGGAACGACGGGCAGGTGACCCCCGGGCCGACGTCGCCCTTCGTTCGTTCGGCGATCGCCGTCATGACGTTCCAGACGAAGGAGGCATTGCCCTGGGCGGGGACCCACGGCTGGAAATGGTCGGCGGCCATGACGCCGCTGAAGCCGGCCTTCTCCGCGGCGACCGAGTAGTCGGTGACCTCGCGCGGCCCGAACTGCTCGAGCATCGCCGCGTAGCCGATCTTCGCCTGCGCCATCGTCAGCTCCAGTACTCGAACGTCCGCTCGATCCGGATCTCGAACGTCAGCCGATCCTGACCGCGGAAGGCGTCGGGATCGCCGCCGTAGCGGCGGGCCATGGCGGCGATGTCCCGCATCGCGTCGTCGCCCGTGCGCAGCAGCCGCGCCCGGCCACGGAGCCCGACCCAGTGCTCCGGCTCCGAGCGGTCCTGGATGGCGAGCGAGACCCGCCCGTCGCGTTCGAGGTTGCGCGGCCAGCGGCGACCGCGCCGGCTGTTGACCAGGAGGCAGTCGCCATCGACGAGGTACCAGATGACCGCCTGGTGCGGGGAGCCGTCCTCGTTGAGGGTCGCGATCGTCGCCCAGTTGAGCGTGCCCAGGAACGAGCGCGCGTCGTCCGGGATGGGGCTGGAGTCGGGCATCTCGCGATGGTACGCGAGGCGGCCGTGGCGGGGACGCGCGGGGTGTGGCTCCGGCTCAGTCGGCCGCGCCGGCGACGCTCCGGCGTCGGGTGGAGGCGGCGACGCGCGCACCCGCGGCGGCCACGGCCTTGCCGGGGGCAGGCTGGCGGAAGACGTCGAGCCGGCGCGGTGCGTCCGGGGTGGGGGAGGGCCGGCCCAGGAGGTAGCCCTGGCCCAGGTCGACGCCGAGGCCCTTGAGCGAGGCGAGGTCGGCGCGCTTCTCGATCCCCTCCGCGAGCAGCCGGGCGCCGATCCGACGACCGAACGAGACGAACGCCTCGACGAGGGCCTGCTTGGCGTCGTCACGGGCGATGCCATGGGCGATCTCGCGGTCGATCTTGATGACCGACGGCCGAAGGGCCGCGATGAGGGCGAAGCTGGCGTACCCGGCGCCGGCGTCGTCGACGGCGAACCCGAAGCCCAGCCGGCGGAGTGCCTTGACCTGCCGCTTCAGCGGGACGACGTCGCTGACCGCCTGCTGCTCGGTGCACTCGAGGGTGATCTGGCGCGGGCTCAGCCCGAAGGTCCGGACCAGCTCGGCGAAGGCCCGGGCCTCGAAGCTGCGGGCGAGGAGGCTGGCAGGGGTCAGGTTGATCGCGATCCGCAGCGGCGGCTTGTCGGCGGCGACAAGGGCCGCCTGGATGGCCCCGGCGCGTTCGAGGATCGTCCGGACGATGAAGGCGTCGAGCTCGACGGAACGGTCCGTGTCGATGGCGGCCTGGACGATCGCGCTGATCGACTGGGGCAGCATCGGCATCTCGGGCCGGAACAGGCACTCGTACTCGTGCAGCTCACCGGTCTTGAGGTCGACGATGGGCTGGAACTGGACGGCGTGCCGGTTCCGAAGGTTGAAGAAATAGTCGAGGGTCTTGGTCTGGACGACCTGGGTCGACTGGGCCATCCCGATCCGGTCGGCCAGGCCGGACAGCTGGACGGCGGTCGACAGGGCCACGACATAGCGGTCGGCCTCGGAGAGCGTCTGGTCGATCGTGACCATGCCGAACGGCGGGTTGCGGACGGTTCGGGCCGTCTCCGCCGCGAGCGACTCGGTCAGCTCGCTGGTCGGCGCCACGATCGCCGTGCCCGACTCCAGGTCGAGGACGTGGGCCTCCGGGAGCGCCTCCGCGAGCCGGTTGGCGAACCGGATGTCACGCGTCCAGAGGAGCCGCTCCTCCTCGTGCTGGCGCTGCTGGGGGGTGAAGAATCGCACGGGTCACCTGGGCTGGTTGCGCGCGTCGTCGAACGGAGAACCCGGGGCAAGCCCCCGTGCCGCCGACGCCCCCTCATGATGCCCGGCCGACGGCGTCCTCTCAGCCGTCAACGGTCGGGGGGCGGATGGCCCATTGGTACCGTGGTGGCCCACGCCACAAGGCTGAAATCCCCCCGCCGGCGGGTCAGCCGAGCCGCTCACCGGCGCGGATGGCGAGGTCCAGCCGGTTCTCCGGCGGGGCGAGCGGGCAGGCCCACTTCGGGTCGAAGGCGCACGAGGGCTGGTAGGCGAAGTTGAAGTCGAGGACGAGTGTGCCGCGGTCCGGGTCGCCGCCGAGGTCGGCGCTCTTGGCCGCGTCGAGCAGGTAGCGGCCCGCGCCGTAGGTCTGCGCGCCGTTCGTCCCGTCGCGGAACGGCAGGAAGAGGCCGCCGGCGTAGCCAGCCATCCAGAACAGCGACAGGCGACGGGCCCCCTCGGCGAACGGGACCTCGAGCGACCCGATCCGCTCGAACGACAGAACGTCCTCGCCGCTGTTCGGGAGAGCGAGCGCGAGCGCCCCCGGGGTGGGCGGAGGCGCGGCCTCGACGGCGACCTCGAACCGGCGCGACCCGTCGTAGGTCCAGTGGCGAGCCTGGAACGAGGCGCGGGCGTCCGGCGGGACGGGCGACTGCGGGTGGTTGCGGTAGAGCGCCTCCCGCGTGGCGACCCAGTGGCGCCAGGCCTCCTCCGGGTCCGCGGCGGACATCGCCCGGACCTCCGCGTAGAGCTCCCCGACGCGCCGCCGCCAGTCGGCCAGCGAAAGGCGGTCCGGGGCGAGGGTCGCTCTCGCAGTCAAAGGCGGTCGCTGCGGCGGGCCGCGCTGAGCAGGATCCACAGCCCCAACGCGATGAGGAAGATCGGCCACAGCTCGCCGATGTCGGGGATCCGGATGTGCAGCGTGTCGCGAAGCAGGAAATAGCCGCCGATGAGGAGCAGGACGACCCCGAAGAACAGGCCGCCGTTGTCGCGCCGGTGCCGGCGGCTCCAGCCCCAGTCCGGGCCCCAGCCAGGCGGCGTCGAGCCGGCGGGCGGTGTGCCTGGAGGGGCGGTCGAACCTGAGCCCTGGGTCGAGGTGGAGGTCGGTCGTTCGGTCGGATCGGTCATCGCACTGGTCCTCCTGTTGGGCGGACGCATCGCCGCGCCCGGGGGCATCGTACGCCGCCGGGTTCGGCCGGCCATCGCGACCGACCGGAGGCGTGGCGTCGACCGCTAGAATCGCCGGGTTCGCCGGGCAGGACGGCGTGAGGAGGAGGCGGTCGGTGGCCGACAGGACGGAACGAGCCGAGATCGGCGTGTTCGGTGGCTCGGGCTTCTACTCGCTGCTCGACGATGTCCGCGAGATCAAGGTCGACACGCCGTACGGCCCACCCTCGGACTCGTTCTTCCTGGCCGACGTCGGCGGCCGGGCCGTCGCCTTCCTGCCGCGACACGGCCGCCGCCACACGATCCCGCCCCACCGGATCAACTATCGGGCGAACGTCTGGGCGATGCGCGCGCTGGGGGTCAAGGCGGTCATCTCGCCGTGCGCGGCGGGCTCGCTCCAGATCCACGTCAAGCCAGGCGACTTCGTCCTGTGCGACCAGTTCGTCGACCGGACCCGCGGCCGCGTCGACACCTTCTACGACGGCCCGATCGTGTCGCACGTCTCGTCGGCCGAGATCTACGACCCCAAGCTCCGGCAGATCGCCGCCGAGGTCATCCGGGAGCAGGGGATCCCGTTCCACGAACGCGGCACGATCGTCGTCATCAACGGCCCGCGCTTCTCGTCGAAGTCGGAGTCGAAGTGGTTCTCGGACGCCGGCTGGGAGGTCGTCTCGATGACCCAGTACCCCGAGGCCTACCTCTGCCGTGAGCTGGGCATGGCCGTCGTCAACATCGCCCTCATCACGGACTACGATGCCGGAGTCCACGAGGGCACCGAGGCCGTCGACGCCCAGTCCGTCCTCGAAGTCTTCCAGCAGAACGCGGCGCGCATCCAGCAGGTGGTCCTGGAGATGATCCGCCGTTTCCCGGCCGACCTCGATGCGCTTGGCGCCCGGGCCGCCCTCGAGCACACTCGTGGCGACGGCCACGCCACGTCGCCGGAGGACATCCGCCTGTTCGAAACAGGCCTCTAGGGACATGACCGGGAGCGCCCCGCCTATCGGGGTCGTCATTCGGTCGATTCGGGCCGAGCCGGGCTGGTGGCTGGAGAGCGCCCGCCGACTCGACGCGGCGGGCTACGCCGGAATCTGGTCGTGGGACCATTTCATGGGCCAGGGTGACAAGACCGTGCCGGTCGTCGAGGCCTGGACGATCCTGTCGATGGCCGCGGCGTCGACTCGCCGGGCGACCGTCGGGACCTTCGTCGCCAACGTCATGAACCGTCACCCGGCCGTCCTCGCCCGGATGGCCTCGACCCTCCAGATCGCGAGCGGCGGCCGGCTGGTCCTGGGGATCGGCATCGGCGGCGCGCCGCGCGAGCATGCCGCCTACGGCATCGAGTTCCCCGATCCGAAGGAGCGCGCCGCACGGCTCGAGGAGGCAATAGCTGTCATCCGCGCCCTGTGGACCGGCGGCCCGGTGACCCGCGAATCGCCGTTCTATCCGCTCCGCGACGCGACGGCCTTCCCCGTCCCTACCCTGCCGCCACCGATCGTGATCGGTGGCGAGACGGCGGCCGGCGCCCGCCTGGCCGGACGGATCGGCGATGGCTGGACGGCGTTCGACGACAACTTCGAAGCGAACCTGCCGCTCTACCTCGCGGCGCTCGAGGCGAGCGGCCGGCGCCGCGAGGACCAGCGCGTCTACGTCGGGTTCCAGGGCGACTGGCTCGGCGACGCCTCCATCGCCGACTCGCCATGGGTCCTGGCGCCGCACGAGACGTGGCAGCGCTGGGGCGAGGCCGGCGCGGATGGGGCGATCGTCCTCGCCCGAACCACGGCCGACGTCGACGCCCTGGTCAGCGCCGCCGAGCGCTGGTGAGGCCGGTCGTCGGCGTCATGGGGCCACGGGCTGTCACCAGCGGCCGTTGTTCGACGACCGCCAGGCGCGGTACTCGTCGAGGTCGGCCGGCTCGAGCGGCTCGAGGCGGATGAGGCGCGGCCGCCAGGCCGCGAACGACGCTCGCCGGAGCGGCAGGTGGCCGATCGCGAAGGCGCCCGGGTCGGGCCGGTCCTCCGGTCGGGTCGCATTCAGCGCCGCGTCGGTCAGGTCCGGCGTCGGGGCGAGGAAGAGCTGCGACCGCTCGATCGTCGCCGGGCGGTCGCGGTAGCGGTTCGAGTAGACGCGGACGTGGACGCTCCGCGGTCGGGTCGCGAGGACCCGGGCGACCGCATAGCCGCGACCGTCGACGGCGACGGAGTAGAGGCCGCCGGTCCGCGCCAGGAGCGCCGCGCGGAGGAAGTCGAGCATCGCCGCCAGCGTAGCGTCGCGCCGGCGTGTTCGAAGGGCCCGGTAGTCCCGCCCCCGGCTTCGTGGCACCATCGCCGGATCGATGTTCACTCCAACGCCCACCCCGGTCCGCGGCGCGCCTCCCGAACGGACCCACCCGTGCGTCCGCTGCGGCCAGCCGGTCTCGCTCGACGAGGCGTTGTGCGAGCTGTGCAACCCGTTGGGGCTGGCGCAGCCCGCCACCTCGCAGGCCCACGGCACCGTGTTCGTCGCGATCGTCGGCGCCGTCGTCCTGCTGGCCGTCGCCGGGCGGCTGGCCCTGTCCGGAGTCGGGCCGTTCCACGGCCAGGTCACCGGCATCACGCCGTCCGGCGCGGGCCTCGCGGTCGCCCTGACGGTCCGCAACGACGGCTCGAGGGAGGGCTCGACGACCTGCCGGCTCACCGAGACGTCGCGCGCCGGGACGGGGCCGGCAGTCGTCATCCTGACGCCGCACGTCAAGCCGGGGCAGACGCTGACCTTCTCGACCGCCGTCGACGAGTTCGGGACGGCGGTCCTGCCGCTCGCCGTCGAGTGCCAGTCGCGGTGACGACCCTGGCGCGCCCGGTCGACGGCACGGCCTTCGCCGACGAGCTGGCCTTCGGCCTCGAGATCGCCGCTCGTGCCGGGATGCTGCTGATGGAGCGCTACGAGCACGTCGAGCGGATCGACTACAAGAGCGCCCGTGACGTCGTGACCAAGGTCGACCACCTGTCCGAATCCCTCATCCTCGAGGCGATCCGGGCCGCGTTCCCGGGCGACGCCATCCTGGCCGAGGAATCCGGCGAGCACCGGACCGTGCAGCCCGGCGGTGACGCCCTCGCCCTGGGGACGGGCCGGACGTGGGTGGTGGATCCGCTCGATGGCACGATCAACTACGCCAACGGGATCCCGGTCTTCTGCGTCTCGGTCGCCCTCGTCGTCGACGGTCGGCCGAGCGTCGGCGTCGTCCACGATCCCAGCCGCAGCGAGGCGTTCTCGGCGACGGCCGACGGTCCGGCGCGGCTCGACGGGCGGCCGATCGTCGCCAGCGACAAGGAGCGGCTGTCCGACTTCGTCATCTCGATGGCGCTGTCCGGTCGTTCGGTCGCGACCCGCAGCCGGGCCGTCCGGAAGGCCATCCGGGTGCCCCGCTCGATGGGCTCGGCGGCCCTGGCCCTGGCCTACGTCGCGAACGGCCGGTTCGACGCGTTCATCCAGCAGGGCGGGCTGTCGGTCTGGGATGTCGCCGCGGCCGGCCTCATCGCCGAACGGGGCGGCGCGATCGTGTCCGACATGGTCGGCGGGCCGTGGTTCGACGTCGCACGTTCGGCCCGATCGATCGGCCTGCTGGCAGCGCCGGCGGCCCACCACGCCGCGCTGGTCGCGCTGGCTCGCGGCTGACGGCGACGCCGCGAGGCCGCGGCTCAGTCGTCGTGCCAGCGGTGGGGTCGGTCGCGCAGTCCGTCGAGGCCCCACTCGACGCAGAAGGCGGTCCAGGCCGCGCGGGGAGTGCCCTGCCACTCGAGGTCGGCCGCCCGGCGCTGGGGGATGTCCACCCCGTCCGCGCTCGTCCGCAGCCGGGCGAGGTCGCGATAGAGCAGCGCCTCGTCCCAGTGGTCGACGAGCGTCGCGGCCAGGAGAACCGCTCCGCGCAGGCTGGGCACGTGCCACTCGCTCGCCCGCCTCGGAATGCCCTCCAGCGAGTGGTGGACGGCGAGGACCGCGGCCGCCGACTTGGCGCCCCAACCGGGCAGCCCGGGATAGCCGTCGGAGTTGTCGCCGACGAGCGCCAGCAGGTCCGGGATCGAGGCCGGCTCGACACCCCACTTGGCGACGACGCCGTCGCGGTCGTAGGTGATCTGGCGTCGCCGATCGCGGAGGACGACCCGCTCGCCACGGACGCACTGGGCGAGGTCCTTGTCCGGGGTGCAGATGACGATCCGCTCGACGGCGTCGTCGCTCGCCCAGCGGTCGGCCGCCGCGGCGATGGCATCGTCCGCCTCGAACTCGACCATCGGCCACAGGACGAGACCCAGCGCATCGATGGCGCGCTCGGCGATCGGGAACTGGCCGAGCAGCTCCGGCGGCATCCCGGCGCTCGACTTGTAGCCCGGGAACAGGTCGTTGCGGAACGACTCGATGACCCGGTCGGTGGCGCACCCGACGTGGGTGGCGCCTTCCTCCCGGAGCAGGAACAGCAGCTGCTGGACGAGCCCCGAGACACCGGACAGGAGGATCCCGTCGCGGCCCTTGACCGGCGGCCGTGGCGCGTAGTGCGCGCGGAACAGCTCGTACGTCGCGTCTACCAGGTGGAGCTGCACCTTCAGCGTCCCGCCGTCGACCCGATCGCGACGCCGGCGCCGGCCATCTCCTCGACGGCGCGATCGCCGTCGCCCGACTGGAGGTCGACGGCGCGGACGGCGTCCCCGAGCAGGGTCGTCGCGAACCCCAGACGCACGGCGTCGAGGGCGGTCGCCCGGACGCAGTAGTCGGTCGCCAGCCCGCAGACCGCGACCCGTGTCACGCCGCGCTCGCGAAGGAGGCCCTCGAGCTCGGTCGGCGTGGTCGCTCCGGTCGCCGGGTCACGCATCGTGAAGCCGGAGTAGCCGTCCTCGCCGTTCGAGCCCTTCCGCACCCGCGGCCCCTGGACGTCGAGCCCCGGGTGGAGCTCCGCGCCCCAGGTTCCCGCGACGCAATGGACCGGCCAGATGCCGCCGTCGGGGGCGAAGTGCGGCGTGTGCGGCGGGTGCCAGTCCTGGGTGTAGACGACGAGCGCGCCGGCCGACGTCGCCGCCGACACGGCGCCGTTGACCAGGGGCACGACGTCGGCCCCATCGCGCACGGCCAGGCTGCCGGTCGGATCGGCGAAGTCGTTCTGGACGTCGACGACGACGAGCGCCGATCGCGGATCGAAGACTTCCACGGCGGGAACCCTACCCCAGGCCGCGCCGACGGTCCGTTCGGCCTGGCTGACCACGGGGTCGCGGCAACCAGTAGCCAGGCCGCGCCAGGAACGACGAAGCCGGCCCTCGCGGGCCGGCTTGGCTACTGTTCGGGTGCTGGCCTCAGCCGATGAGGGCGGAGGGCTCCGCCACGCCGACCTGGGAGGGCTCCTCCTCCGGCGGCTGGGCCTGGCCCTCGACGTCGAGGAGATAGCCGATCCCCTGGAAGGTCTTGATCCGGCCCGGCTCGCCCGGTTGGGCGCCGAGCTTGCGGCGGACGCGGCTGACCCAGACCCGGAGGTATTGGAGGTCGTCGCGGTACTCGGGGCCCCAGACCTTGGTCAGCAGCTCGGTGTGGAGGACGACCTTGCCGGCGTTCGCGGCGAGATGCTGCAGCAGC
>JBGPDX010000084.1:0-9780 GCA_041482475.1 Candidatus Limnocylindria bacterium
CACCGGCGCGATGCGGTCGGCCAGCCAGCCCGGCTACGACGGGCCGGCGAACATCAGGGACGCCGTGCGCTGCGCGGCGAGGGCGTCGTCGTCGTGCTGGCCGGCTCGATCGACGCGGCGGACGACGTCACCAAGACACACACCTCGTCGTTCGAGACGTTCCGGAGCCTGAACCTGGGGCCGCTGGGACGGGTCGACGGCGACACCGTGCGGGTGCTTCGGCGGCGGGTGGGGCGGCGACGGGTTACGGCGACGCACGCCGCGGAACGGGTGCATCTCATCACGGCTCACGTGGCGATGGGTGGGTCCCTCATCGATGCGGCGGTGGGCGCCGGTGCGGACGGGCTCGTCGTCGAGGCCACCGGCGCGGGCAACACGTCGGCGTCGCTCCTCGCCGCCTGTGCACGGGCCATGGACGCGGGAATGCCGGTCGCCCTGACGACCCGATGTCCGGCCGGTCGGGCATCGGCGGGCTACGCCTTCCCCGGTGGCGGAGCGACCTGGCTGCGCGCCGGGGCGATGCTCAGCGGCTACCTCGGCGGTCCGAAGGCACGCGTCGCTCTGGCGGTCGGCATCGGCGCCGGACTCGACCGCCCGGGGCTCGCCGCGCTCCTCGCCGATCCCAGCTGAGCGGCGTGGCCGCGGCGCCGCAGATCGTCGTCCGCGGCCGCATCTCCACCCTCGCCGGCGACCGCGGGCCCGGCTGGGTCGAGGCAGTCGCGATCGCCGACGGCCGGATCCTGGTCGCCGGCACGCGCGACGATGTCGACGCGGTCAGTGGGCCGCGCACCAGGCGGATCGACCTGGCGCCCGACGAGGCGGCCATACCCGGGCTGACGGACGCCCACCTGCACCTCGCCGAGGCTGGCTTGAGCGCCGACCGGATCGACCTGACGTCGAGCCACTCGATGGACGCGGCGCTGGCGCAGGTCGGCGATGGGCACGAGCGACTCCCGGCTGGCGCCTGGCTCGAGGGGCGCGGCTGGGATCCGGACCGCCTCGGCGGCTGGCCCACCTCGGACGCGCTCGCGTCGGTCGCGCCCGGCCGGCGGATCGCCATCTGGGCGCACGACCACCACGCGCTGTGGGTCAGCAACGCGGCGCTCGACGCGGCGGGAATCGACGACGGCACGGCCGATCCGGCCGGCGGCATGATCCGCCGCAACGGCAGCGGTACGGCGACCGGGATTCTCCACGAGAACGCCTCGCGACTCGTCACCGACGTCATCCCGCCGCCCACGGTCGAGACAGGCGAACGCGCCGTGGTCGCCCTCGTTCGGCGCCTCGTGGCACTCGGCGTGGTGGCCGTTCACGACCCCGGTGCGCTGTCGCTCCAGGTGGGCCTGGGTCCCGCGTTGGCGGGCTATCGGCGACTGTCGGACGCGGGCGAGCTGGCCATCCGCGTGCATGCCTCGATCCGTGCAGAGCAACTGCCCACGGCGATCGCTCAGGGGTTGCGGAGCGGGGACCCGCTCGGCCACGCCGGCGGCCGGGCCTACGCCGGCTGGCTCAAGCTGTTCGCCGACGGGACGCTCGGCTCGCGGACCGCGGCGCTGCTCGAGCCGATCGAGGTCGAGCCAGACGGACCTCTGTCGCCGGGAATGGAGTTCGGCATGTTCACGACGCCAGCCGCACAGCTGGTGGAGCTCGCCGCGCAGGCCGCCGACGCCGGCATCGCCTGCCAGATCCACGCGATCGGAGATCGCGCCGTCCGGACCGCCCTCGACGCCCTGGAACCGACGGCCCGTCGAGTGCCGCTGATGCCGCGCGTCGAGCACGTCCAGCTCGTCCACCCGGCCGACGTGAGCCGCTTCGGGAGCGACGGCATCGTGGCCTCCGTCCAGCCGGTCCACCTGCGAACCGATGCCGCCACCGCGCGGCGGTTGTGGGGAAGCCGGGCCGAGGCGCACGGCTACCCGTGGGGCTCTCTCGCCCGGGCGGGCGCGTTGCTGGCGTTCGGGACCGACGCCCCGGTCGAGCCGATCGATCCGTGGCCGGGCCTCGCCATGGCGGTCGCGCGCCGCGACGTGAGCTGGGGCTCCGACGCCGACGCCTTCGGTCCGGCGGAGGTCGTCGACCTCGACCAGTCGCTCCGCGCCGCCTGTGTCGGGCCGGCCGTCGCCGCCGCGGAGCAGGATCGCGGGCGGCTCGTCGCCGGTCAGCGCGCCGATCTCGTCGTCATCCCTCGCGCGGCGCTCGACGAGCCTGTCGAGCCGGGCGGTCCGCTGGCGGTCGCCCGGCCACGCCTCGTCCTGATCGACGGCCGGGTCGCCTTCGAGGCCTGACCTCAGACCGGCGTCGCGACCTCCTCGAGCCGCCGCAGCGCGTCGTTGAACAGGCCGTTGAAGATTCGCGACGTCGACGGGAAGGCGTGGATCGTGTCCGCCAGGACGTCGATGGTCACCCGGGCCTTTATCGCGACGACGCATTCGTGGATCGCCGCCGAGGCGTCGGGACAGGCCATCGCCGCACCCACCAGCTGTCGCGCGGCGCGGTCGACGACGATGGTCACGTGGCCGGTCGTCGCCTCGACCGAATAGCCCTTCGACGTGTGCGGGAAGTCGGCGACCAGCTCGAAGGCATCGATGCCCGCCCCCAGGGCCTGCTCGAGCGTGAGCCCGACCGACGATGCCTCCGGGTCCGTGTAGGTAGCCCGCGGCAGGGCGCGGTAGTCCGGCGTGACGGCCTCGCCGAGCGCCATCCGCACCGCCAGCTCGCCCTGGTAGTGGCCCTGGTGCGTGTGGAGCTCCGGACCCGCGACGTCGCCGGCGACGTACAGGCCATCCGCGATCCGCAGCCGGCCGTCGCGCGGGAACGGCACGCGCCCGCTGGGATCGATGCCGTAGTGCTCGAGGCCCAGGTCGTCGATCGGGAACGTTCGCCCGACGGCGAGGAGGATCGCGTGACCGGACGCGGTGGCGCCGTTGTCGAGCTCGATCAGGTCCGCGCCGTCGGGCCCGCCGCCGGCGATCGCCTTGACCGCGCGCACGCCGGTACGGACGTCGACGCCCGAATCGCGCAGGCCGATCGCGACCGCCTCGGCATTGCGCGGATGGTCGCTGGGCAGCAGCCGCGGGCCGGACTGGAGGATCGTCGTCGGCACGCCGAAGCGGGCATAGACCTGCGCCAGCTCGCAGCCGGTGGGCCCGCCGCCAAGGACGAGCAGGCTGCGCGGCAGCTCGCGGCTGAGCGTCGCCTCGCGGTTGGTCCAGAGATGCGTCCCGGCCAGGCCGCCGATCGGCGGGATCTTCGTCTCCGATCCCACGGCCACGATGACGTGGCGTGCCTCGATCGTCTGACGCGCCCGGTCGGGCCCGACCTCGACCAGGCCACGACCAACGATCCGGGCCGTGCCCCGGTAGACCGTGGCGCCGGCTGCCTCGAGCGATTGGACGTGGCTCGAATCGTCCGGTTCGGACGCCCCCGGTGGTCGGTTGACCATGTAGTCGCGTCGTTCCGACGCTCGCCGCCACGAGTAATCGTCGCCGCAGGCGTGGCGCGCCGCGGCGTTGAGGAGCGACTTGGACGGGATGCAGCCGATGTGCGGGCAGCTGCCGCCGAACCACAGCCGGTCCGCGATCGCGACCGTCGCTCCGCGCTCGCGCGCCTTGTGCGCGGCGGCCTCGCCGGCCGGGCCGGCGCCGATGATCGCGAAATCGAACGCCTCCACCCGCTTCCTCCGGGGTCCGCGGCTCATCGCGGCGTTCGCTCGTGCCGTGGATCGGGGATCCCGCGCTGGCGTCGCGCCTCGTAGAGGAGGATGGCTGCCGCGGCCGAGACATTCAAGCTGTCGGCGGCGCCCAGCATCGGCAGCCGCACCGCGGCGACATCCGGGCCGGACCAGGCGTCCGTCAATCCTCCCGCCTCGCTGCCGACGACGATGGCGACGGCCCCGCGGAGGTCCGCGTCGGAGTGGAGGTCGTCGGCGTCGACGCGGGCGGCGACGATCCGGATCCTCGTCCGGCGGAGGAATGCGAGGACGTCGTCCGTCGGCGCAGCGGCGAGCGGGAGCGTGAACACCGTTCCGAGGCTCGCCCGGATCGTGTTGGGATTGAAGATGTCCGTTCGCGGCGACGCGGCGATCACGCCGTCGGCGCCGGCACCGTCGGCCGTGCGGAGGACCGCGCCCAGGTTGCCGGGTTTCTCGACGCCCTCGATCACCATGACCAGCGGGTCGGCCGGCAACTGCAGGCGGTGGAGGTCCGTCGGCGGCACCGTGATGATGGCGACGATCCCATCGGCGCGATCCCCGAAGGCGGCCTTCTCGAACGCGGCGGCCGAGACGGTGAGGACGGTCGCGCCGGCGTCCCGCAGCCGCGACAGCGCCCGGCGGGCGTCCGGCGATCTGACGAGCGGCTCGCAAACGAACGCCTCGTCGACGGGCAAGCCGGCCTCGAGCGCCCGGAGGATCTCGCGCCCGCCGTCGACGATGGTCCGGCCGGTTCGGTCGCGCTCCCGTCGTTCGCGCAGGCGAGCGGCTGCCTTGATCCGCGGGTTGGCCGCGCTCGCGATGTCCGGGGCCGTGACCACGCCTCTCGCCGTCATCCGCGCATCATCGCCGGTCGGCGGGTCGGGGCCAGCGGGCGAAGGCGCCCAGCGCCAGGCGGGCGCCACTCAATGCGACGAGGACCATCTCGCCCGACTCCACGTCGGCCGCCTGGCGGCCCAGCGCGACCGCCAGCTGCTCTGCCAGCCGTTCGGCCCCGAAGCCGGCCGTGTGGGCGGTGAGGAGCGCGAAGTCGGGCGTTCCCGCGGAGAGCGCGACGCAGGCCTCGAGCAGCGGCGCGAGCCGCTCTTCGAGCCGCCACGCATGCCCACCGGCGCCGTGGCCATAGCTGGGCGGGTCGAGGACCACGCCGCGGTACCGCCGACCGCGACGGCGCTCCCGGGCGACGAACGCCTCGGCATCGTCGACGAGCCATCGAACCGGCCGGTCCGCGAGGCCCGACAGCAGCGCGTTGCGGCGGGCCCAGCCGACGGCCGGCCGCGAGCCGTCGACGTGGGCGACCGATGCACCGGCGCTGGCCATCGCCAGCGTCGCGGCGCCGGTGTAGCCGAACAGGTTGAGAACCGGGCGATTCGGCTCGCCAGGCCCGCGCATGATGATCTGGTCGCGCAGCCAACGCCAGTTCGGCGCCTGCTCGGGGAACAGCCCCAGCTGGCCCGATTCGGTCGCCCGCAGCTCGAACGTCAGGCCTTCGAGCCGGACCGTCCAGGGATCGTCCGGGTTGCGGCCCGTCCAGCCCGTCGCCCGGGAAAAAACGAGGTCGGCGGACCGCCAGGCGTCCGGGTCGCGCCGGGGCTCCAGCGCGGACGGGGCCGGCCGGTCGGCGACGACGCCGCCGAACCGCTCGAGCCGCCGCCCGTCCCCGGCGTCGAGGAGCTGGTAGCCATCGTCCACGGCGACATCATCGCCGACGCCCCTCCCAGGACGGCGAGAACCGCAGCGCCGGTTCGCGCGTAGTGTTCGGCGATGAACACGTCGCCGCGCCGGATCCGCGCCCTCCTCGCGTCGCTCGCCATCGCCGTCGCGATGCTCGCCGCCTGCACCGGGCCCGGGTCGTCCGGTGGGACGTCGCCGGTCCCCGCCTCGGCTCCGGCTTCGTCGGCGCCGTCGACCGCGCCCTCGTCGGGGTACGGCTACTGACTCCTCGCGAGGTCAGTCCACGGCCGAACGATCGTCATCAGTTCGGTTCGTCGGCACGGGCCAGCAGCAGGATTCGAGGCTGCTACACTCGCTGACCGGCGATCGACGGCGAGAGGCGCCGACTCCGGAAGCCCGGCGGCGACCCCGGCCGCCGAACCTGCGACCGCGCGCCGACGTATCCCTCGGTCGAGGAGGACCGGTGACGGCTCAGCTGGTTGCCGCGGGAACCGACTACGAGGTGTCCGACGCTCGCGGGAGGTCGCGGGCATGGGACGTGCTGCGGCGGAATCCCTCGTTCTGGGCGGGCAGCGCAATGGTCGTGGCGGTCATCGTCCTGGCCGTCGCGGCGCCGGTCATCGCGCCGCACGATCCCGACCAGCAGTACCGCCGCGAAGGCCTGAACGCCCACGGCGATCCGATCGGTCCGTCGGCGGCGTTCCCGCTCGGCACGGATCTGCTCGGCCGGGATGAGCTCAGCCGGCTGCTCTTCGGGGCGCGCACGTCGCTGACCGTGGGGATCGTCGCCAACGCCATCGCGACGCTGGTGGGGGTGGCCGTCGGGTCGATCGCCGCGTTCGCCGGCAACGTCACCGTGGGCCTGGGGTTGCCCGGCGGCCGGCGGCTGGCCGTCACGGTGCCCCTCGAGACGATCCTCATGCGGCTCACGGACGCGATCCTGTCGTTTCCGGTGCTCCTCCTGGCGATCGCCCTTGTCGCGGTCATCGGCGCCAGCCTGGTGCTCGTCGTCGCCGTCATTGCCGGCGTCCTGTGGACGGGCATTGCCCGAATCGTCTACAGCCGGATGGTGGTCCTGCGCGACGCCGAGTTCGTACTCGCCGCGCGGGCGCTCGGCGTCCCCGCTCCACGAATCCTGGTCCGGCACGTGTTGCCGCACCTGACCTCGATCATCGCCGTCTACGCGACGCTGGGGATCGCATCGACCATCCTGTTCGAGGCGACGCTGTCGTTCCTCGGTGTCGGCGTCCCACTGCCGACGGCGACCTGGGGCCAGATGATCAGCCAGCACCTGGGCTACTACGACACCGACCCGCGGCTGGTCGTCCTGCCCGGGCTGGCGATCATGATCACGATCCTTGCCTTCAACTTGCTCGGAGACGCCCTGGCGGACGCCTTCGATCCACATCGCTGGCGTTGACAGCCCGCCGAACCACGACGGGCCGGAGGAACGGAGGAGATCGGAATGGCGAGACACGCGACAGCGCGACGATGGATGGCGGCATTGCTTGCCGTCGGACTGCTCGGCGGGGCGTGCACCTCGGCGGCGACGAACCAACCGTCGACGGGGCCGGCGTCGTCGCCCGGTGCGAGCACGGCGACGAGTGTGCCGTCGGCCGCAGTGGCCACCGGCGGGACGTTGTCGATCGCCTGGAACAGCGACATCCAGTACTTCGACCCGGCCAAGGGCTACGACGTCGTGTCGTGGCCGGCGGAGAAGCTGATCTATGAACAGCTACTGCAGTACGACAGTGGGACCAAGCTGCTGCCACTGCTCGCCGACGGGATGCCGACCGTTTCCAACGGCGGGAAGACCTACACGTTCAAGCTCCACAGCGGGGTCAAGTTCGTCAATCCGGACGGTTCGGTCCTCCGTGAGATGAACGCCGACGACGTGGTCGCGTCGATCAACCGCGTCCTCGACCCGAACCTCAAACCGTCCGCCTCGCCGGTGGCCGGCGGCTTCTTCGGCAACATCGTCGGCGCGGCCGACGTGATCGCGGGCAAGGCGAAGGCCGCCTCCGGGCTCAAGAAGATCGACGATCTGACGGTCGAGTTCGACCTCAACCAGGCCGACGCGACGTTCCTCAACATCCTGGCCACGCCGTTCGCCTCGGTGCTACCGAAGGAGGCGCCGCACGACGCCGCGCAGGTTGCGACGAAGCCGATCGGGACCGGACCGTACGTCCTCAAGGCTTACACGAAGGGCAGCCAGGCGACGTTCGCCGCGAACAAGTCGTACTGGCAAGCGGGCCAGCCGTTCCTGGACGAGATCGACTTCAAGGTCGGCGTCGACGACAACGCCGCCATCCAGCAGATCCAGGCCGGTCAGCTCGACCTCATGGGTGACCCACTGCCGGCGGGCTCGTTCACCCAGATCACGACCGATCCGCAGTACGCGGACCGGCTGGTGACGCACACGCTGGTCGACACGGACTACCTGTTCTTCGACACGCAACAGCCGAACAATGGCCCGTTGTCGAAGCTCGCCGTCCGGCAGGCGCTCGAGTACGCAATCGACAAGGACAACATCCTGAAGCTGGTCCACGGCGCCGGCGTCAAGGCGGATTGCATCTTCCCGCCCGACCTGCCGGGCTACGACCCGACCTGCCATCCCTACACATTCGATCAGGCCAAGGCCAAGCAGATGCTGGCCGACGCCGGCTATCCGAACGGCTTCAGCTCGACGCTCTACACGGACACGACCGATCCAGATCCGCAGATCGTCCAGGCCCTCCAGCAGGACCTCGCCGCCGTCGGCGTGAAGGTCAACATCGTGACCGAGGAGTTCGCCACGTTCCTCGACCGGATCGAGACGCCGCACAAGGCGCCGATGGGTTGGGTCGGCTGGTTCCAGGACTACCCGGATCCGTCGGATTTCATCGACCCGCTCCTGTCCTGCGCCACCGCGGTCCAGGGAGGTGCGAATGCGCCCCTCTATTGCAACAAGCAGGTCGACCAGATGGCCGCCCAGGCCCGCGGGGAGACCGACCCGGCGAAGCGTCTGCAGGCCTACCAGGACATCCAGAAGGCGATCATGGCGGACGCCCCGTGGGTGCCCGTTCGGCACCAGAAGTGGTTCACCCTCGTCAGCACGCGGGTCAACAACTTCCAGCTGCATCCAGTCTGGAACTACGACCTCCGCAGCGTTTCGCTCAAGCCCGGCTCCTGACGTGAGCCGCAGGCGGGCGAGGTCGCATCGGCGACCTCGCCCGCGCACGTCGCCCGCGGCGGCTGTCTCGCCGTGATCGGCTACCTGCTGCGGCGACTGGTGTGGGCGATGGCCGTGCTCGTCGCCGTCGGCGGCGTGACCTTCGTCCTTGTCTACGTCCTGCCGGCGGACCCGGCGCGCGTCATCGCCGGCCCGCGCGCCTCGGCGGACGCGGTCGCCCACATCCGGACCCAGCTCGGCCTGGACCAGCCGCTGGTGGTCCAGCTGGCGGCCTATGTCGAGCGCGCCATTCACGGCGACTTCGGCCATTCGTTCAGCCAGAACCTGGATGTCCTGCCGCTGATCCTGCAGCGCTTCCCGGCGACGCTGCAGCTGGCCCTGGCCGGGCTGTTCGTCGAGCTGGCGATCGGCCTGCCGCTGGGCGTCCTGGCGGCCGTCCGGCGCGACAGTGGCTTCGACCGTGGCTCGACGATCCTGTCGATCGTGCTCGTCTCGGCACCGTCGTTCTGGGTGGGCCTGCTGCTGATCCACTACCTGGGCTTCCTGCCGCACACGCAGTTCGGCATCGACCTGTTCCCGATCGGCGGCTACAAGGCGCTCGATCTGCGGTACCTCATCCTCCCTGCGGTGACGGTCGGGTTCGCCGGCGCCGCGTATTACACGCGCCTGACCCGCGTCACCATGCTCGACGAGCTCCACCGCGACTACGTCCGGACAGCGCGGGCCATCGGGCTCGCCGAGACGCGCGTCCTCTGGAAGCACGCCTTCCGCAATGCGCTCGGACCGATCCTCACCCAGATCGGCCTCGACTTCGGCTTCTTCCTGGGCGGTGTCGTCGTCGTCGAGCAGATCTTCAGCTGGCCCGGGATCGGCAAGCTGGCGGTCGAGTCGATCCGGACCGCGGACGTGCCGCTGATCATGGGCACCGTCCTCTTCGGGACGCTGTGCATCGTCGTCGCCAACCTCGCCGTCGATATCGGCAATGCGATCGCCGACCCGCGGATCAGGTACACGCGATGACGTTCTCGATCGTCGCGCGGGACAACGCGACCGGCGACCTGGGCGTCGCGGTCGCATCGAAGTTCCTCGCCGTGGGTGCCGTGGTGCCGTGGGCACGTGCAGGGATCGGGGCGACTGCGACCCAGGCGTTCGCCAACGTCGCGTTCGGACCAGACAGCCTGGACCTGCTGGCATCGGGGGAGGGAGCCACCGGGGCGCTCGAACG
>JBGPDX010000085.1:0-9770 GCA_041482475.1 Candidatus Limnocylindria bacterium
CCAGATCTTCTGGCCGTTGAGCCGATAGCCGTGACCGTCGCGACGAGCCGTCGTGGCGAGGTTCGCCACGTCCGTCCCGACGCCCGGCTCGGTCAGCCCGAACGTCGCCAGCTTCTCGCCCTTCGCCTGCGGCACCAGCCAGCGCCGCCGCTGCTCTTCGGTGGCCCATTGCAGGAGGGCCAGCGAGTTCAGCCCGACGTGGACGCTCTGGACGACGCGGAAGGCGGTGTCGGCTCGCTCGAGCTCCTCGCACAGCAGGGCGAAGCTGATGTAGTCCATCCCGCCTCCGCCGTACGTCTCCGGCAGTGGTGCGCCCAGGAATCCGAGCTCCGCCATCCGCTCGAAGACCTCGCGGTGGACCTCGCCCTTCTCGTCCCACTCGCGGATGTGCGGCAGGATCTCCGCCTCGGCGAACGCGCGGACGGTCCGCTGGACCAGGCGGTGCTCGTCGCTGAGGGCGAAATCGACCACGGACGGCAGGTCTCCGGCGGGACGGGTTCACTCGGCGCGGTCGGCGCGGCGACGACGACGGGCCGACGACGATGGCCGAATTCTAGGTCCAGTCGGAGGCCGCCGAGGAGGCCGACCGACCGGCGGGCGGGGGTTGGGCGCCGCCTATACTCGCCCGATGGACCCCGTAGCCGAGCAGCCCGTCGACTACGCCATGCTCGCCGGCAGCCTGACGCCCGTCCTGGGCCGCTACTTCGAGCGAAGCTGGAGCCACGGCGAGGGCCACCGGCTGTACGACACCGACGGGCGCGCCTACCTCGACTTCGCCAACGGCATCGCCGTCACGGCCCTCGGCCACCGCCACCCGCGGGTCACGGCGGCGATCCACGACCAGGTCGACCGCTTGATCGGCCCGACCGGGGCGCTCGGCTACGCCGGGCCGGTCGTCCGGTTCGCCGCCATGCTCGCCGACACGTTTCCGGCCCCGATCGACACTGTCTTCCTCCTCAACTCCGGCTCGGAGGCCGTCGAAGCGGCGTTGAAGCTCGCGCGGCGGGTCACCGGGCGCGCGGGGATCGTCGCCTTCCGTGGCGCGTTCCACGGCCGGACCTTCGGGGCGGCGTCGGTGACGACCTCGAACCTCAACTACCGGACCGGCTATGAGCCATTCCTGCCGGGGGTCTACTTCGCTCCGTATCCAACCGCGTACCCGGAGTTCGCGAGCGACCCGGAAGCAGCATCCCGGGCGGCACTGTCCAACGTCCAGGCGCTGTTCTCGACGATTGCGGCCCCGTCGACGATCGGCTCGATCATCATCGAGCCCGTCCTGGGCGAGGGCGGCTACCACCCGGCGCCGGCGTCATTCCTGCGCGCGGTCCGCGACATCTGTACGGAGCACGGCATAGTCCTCATCGCCGACGAGGTCCAGGCGGGCTACGGCAGGACCGGCCGGATGTGGGCCTTCGAGCACGCCGGGATCGTGCCCGACGTCGTGTGCGTCGCCAAGGCCATCGCGAACGGCCTGCCCCTGTCGGCCATCGCCTCCAGCCGCGAGCTGCAGGAACGCTGGGGCAAGGGCGCCCACGGCTCGACCTATGGGGGCAACCCGGTCGCCTGTGCGGCGGCCATCGCCGTGCTCGAGACGATCAGCGAGGAGAACCTGGTGGCGAACGCCGCTGCCCGGGGGGCGGAGCTTACGACCGGCCTGCGGGCCCTGATGGCCGAGGACGAGCGGATCGGCGACGTGCGGGGCCCCGGCCTGATGGTCGGCGTCGAGTTCGTCGCCAACCGTGCGACCGCCGAGCCGGCGGGGCCCGTGGCGCAGGCGGTCCAGCAGCGAGCGGCGGACCTTGGTCTCCTCGTCCTCACCTGCGGCCCGCTCCACCAGGTCGTCCGCTGGATCCCGCCGCTGAACGTCAGCGCGGCCGAGATCGCCGAGGGGCTCGAGCTGTTCGGGGAAGCGCTCCGCACCGCCTAGGACGCACCGGACCGGCTCGGGCGATCCAGCGGACAGCAGCGAGCGCCCGCCGGGAGGGCGGACGCTCGAGGGGCCGCGACGTTGAGGCGGCGCGCGGACCGGAGGTTCGCGGCCGGCGCGATCAGCGGTTCTGGCTGAGGAACTTCATCACGTCGTCAAGGCGGAACCGGCGGTCGCCGCGCTTGCAGACGCGATAAAAGGGCAGCTCGCCCCGGTCGCCGAGACGCTTCACCGTGTTGACGTGGAGGTGAAGCATCTCCGCCACTTCGGTCGCCGTGAGCATCGGACCCAGTTCGTTGACGGCCATCGACGCCATTGGTGTGGTTGCCTCGCTCTGCGCACCTTCCGGCCGCTCCGAGCCCGTGGGGTGATCAAGGGTGGAGTGAGGCCTGCTGCTGGGGGGAGCGTAGGGGTAGCCCCGATTGGCCGCCAAGCCGTACTTTGGGGTACCGACGACAAGTACCCCCTCGACGGTGCGGGGCGTTCGGGACGAGCACGGACCGAACCCGAGTTAACCGAACGCTAACAGTCCGCGAACCCCCGGCGAACCTGCGCGGGCGACGCTCGCGAGCATCGATACAGGACCGGGGATCAGGCGCTCCGCGACGCGCCGTGCGGGGCTTCGGGGGGCCGCCGGCCGGCCCACCGAGGGCCTGTTCCGCCTGCTTGCTGCGACCGCCGCGATCACGATCGTGGTGCTTCTTGTCGCCATCGCCGCCCGGCTCGCCGCCGGCTCCGCGTCCACCTGGCAACGCTTCGGCGCGGGGTTCCTGGTCGGCCAGACATGGGACGTCGTCAACGGCGTCTACGGCGCGCTGCCGTTCATCGTCGGCACGATCGCGTCGTCGCTCCTGGCCCTGGTCGTGGCGGTGCCGATCAGCTTGCTCACGGCGGTCTTCCTGGCCGAGCTCGCGCCACGCTGGCTGGCCGTCCCGCTGACATTCCTCGTCGAGCTCCTCGCCGCCATCCCGAGTGTCGTCGTCGGACTGTGGGGCGTGTTCGTCCTCAGCCCGCTGCTCCGCGACACCGTCGAGGCGTGGTTCGTGGCCCATCTCGGGTTCATCCCGGTCTTCGCCGGGCCGGCCTTCGGGATCGGCCTGTTCAGCGCCTCCGTCGTGCTCGCGATCATGATCCTGCCGACCATCGTCTCGATCGCCCGCGAGGTGATCGTGGCCGTGCCCCAGTCGCAGCGCGAGGCGATGCTCGCCCTCGGCGCGACGCGTGCCGAGACGATCGGCCGGGCCGTCCTGCCGATCGCTCGCTCCGGGATCGTGGGGGCGGTGATCCTGGGCCTTGGCCGGGCCCTCGGCGAGACGATGGCCGTGACGATGGTCGTCGGCAACAAGGACGCCGTCCCGAGCCGCCTCTTCGACCAGGCTCAGACCATCGCATCCAAGATCGCCACGACCTTCAACGAGGCTCAGGTGGGCATCCAGGTCGACAGCCTGATCGCCCTCGGCCTGGTCCTGCTCGGCATCACGATCGGCCTCAACGTCATCGCCCGCCTGCTCGTCCGCCGGACGGCCGCCAACTCCCGCGGCCTGGCGACGGGAGGCTGAAGGTGAGCGCCGTCATGGAGCAGCCGTCGGCGGGACCCGGTGTCGCCTCGCTGCTGCTTCGATCCTCGACCGACCGCCGGCGGACGTGGTTCGACCGCCTCTACCGCTCGGTCGCCTTCCTCGCCGCGGTCCTCTGCGTCATCCCTCTTCTTGCGATCGTGGGATTCGTGACGGTCAACGGGGCGGGCGCCCTGAATCTCGACCTGCTGACGAAGCCAACGCGCGCCCTCGGGATCGGCGGCGGGGCGGCCGCGGCGATCCTGGGGTCGCTCCAGATGGTCCCGCTCGCGGCGGTCATCGGCACCCCGATCGGGGTGTTCGCGGCGCTCTACACGGTGGAGTTCAGCGGCCGGCGTGCCGCCGGCGTCATCCGCTTCGCGGCGGACGTGCTCGTCGGGGTCCCGTCGATCCTCGTCGGGATCTTCGCGTTCACCGTCTTCGTGCTGCCGTTCCACCAGTTCAATGCCGTCGCCGGCAGCGTGGCCCTGGCGATCATCATCATCCCGGTCGTCATGCGGACAACGGAAGAGAGCCTCCGCCTCGTTCCGGGCAACCTGCGGGAGGCCTCGCTGGCGCTGGGCGTGCCGGTCTGGCGGACGGCCCTGTCGGTCGTCCTGCGAACCGGCTTGAGCGGCGTCCTCGGCGGAGTCATGCTCGCCCTGGCCCGCGCTGCCGGCGAGACCGCACCGCTGATCTTCACCGCGCTGGGCAACCAGCTCGTCAACGTCGGCAACCTCGGCAAGCCGATGGATGCCCTGCCGCTGTTCATCTTCGTCAACGCGCGCCAGCCCTATCCGGCGCAGAACTCGCAGGCCTGGGGTGCCGCGCTGCTGCTCCTGCTGTTCGTCCTCGTCGTCAATGTCCTCGTTCGTGGCCGCTCGCTCGGCCGGCGGGCGCGGTGAAGGAGACCCAGCCGATGGCCGTCGACACTGCGCCGCCCGCGCCGTCCGACCCCTCCGCCGTGCCGCCGGCAGCATCCCAGAGCCCGGAACAGGGCGGGACGGCCCTCGCCCCGGTGCGGATGGCCCTCCCACCCCGGCCCGTCACCCCTCGGTCGACCGCTGCCGGTGGGACCGGGGCGGGCCGTGACACGTCGTCGCAAGGGCACCTCGAGATCACCCGGCTCAACGCCTGGTACGGATCGTTCCGCGCCCTCAAGGACATCGACCTGACCATTCGGCCGCATGCGGTGACCGCCCTCATCGGACCATCCGGCTGTGGCAAGAGCACCTTCCTGCGGACGCTCAACCGGATGCACGAGCTGATTCCCGGCGCGACCGTGAAAGGCTCGATCGAGCTGGACGGCATCGACATCTACGGCTCCGATGTCGACCCCGTTCGCCTCCGCCGGGTCATCGGGATGGTCTTCCAGCGCCCGAACCCGTTCCCCACGATGTCCATCTACGACAACGTGGCGGCCGGCCTCCGGCTGACCGGCCGCCCGTCGCGGCCGGACCTCGACTTGACCGTCGAGCGATCGCTCCGCCGGGCGGCCCTGTGGGACGAGGTCAAGGACAAGTTGCGCCAGAATGGGACCTCGCTGTCGGGCGGCCAGCAGCAGCGGCTGTGCATCGCCCGGGCCCTCGCGATCGGGCCGGAGGTGCTCCTGATGGACGAGCCGGCGTCCGCCCTCGACCCCAGCGCCACGCTCAGGATCGAGGAACTGATCGCGGAGCTCAAGGAGAGCTATACGATCGTCATCGTGACGCACAACATGCAGCAGGCAGCACGGGTGAGCGACCGAACGGCGTTCTTCACCATGGACGACGATCGCGCCGGGTACCTCGTCGAGGTCGATGACACGTCGCGGATCTTCACCAACCCCCGCGAGCGACTGACCGAGGACTACGTGTCCGGTCGGTTCGGCTGAGGCGGACGATGCGCGATCGGCGGTCGAGCCCTGAACAACGGCCCCCCGGCGAGACCGACCCTCCGTCCGCGGACGGCCAGACCAACGGCCAGCCGGCGGTCGCCGAGGGCGTCGATCGCACGGTCGCCGCCGCCGCTCCGGTCACGGTCGTCAGCTCCAGGGCGACGCTCGATCGAGAGATGCGCGAGATCAAGGACAACGTGCTGCGGATGGGCAGCATCGTGTCCGACCAGATCCGGGGCGCGCTCGCGGCACTCGTCGGTCACGACGTCGACGCCGCCCTGGCGATCATCATCGCCGACCGCCGGGTCAACGAGGTCCAGCGCCACGTCGCTGCGCTCATCTCGACGACAATCGCCACCCAGGCACCCGTCGCGCGCGATCTTCGCTTCCTGCTCGCGCTCGATCACGTGACGTACGAGCTCGAGCGGATCGGCGACCATGCGTCGTCCGTTGCGAAGCAGGCCCGCCTGCTCGCACCGTCGCCGCCACTCAAACGCTACGTCGACCTGCCGGAGATGGGCGAGCTGGCCGCGCAACAGGTGCACGGGGTGTTGCGGGCGCTGGTCGACGTCGACGTCGCGATGGCCCGCGAGGTGGCCGGCCGCGACGACGAGATCGACCACCTCTTCCACCGGACCTACGACGAGGTCATCGAGCTCATGCGAGCCGACCCGGACAACGTCGAACGCGGGACCCGAATCATGTTCGCGGCTTATTACCTCGAGCGGATCGGCGATCGGGTGACCAACATCGCCGAGGACGTGGTCTTCCTGGTCACCGGCGACATCGAGGACCTCAACCCCTAGGAAGCCCAGGCAAGGATGGCTATTCCGATCCGCCGCGCCCGGAGCGCGGCCCCGACCAACGGCGCGGCGTCGATCGCGCTGCCACAGATCGTCGCCGTGCCGCTCGGCGCGCCAGCAGCCGAGGCGCACGCCGCCGAGGCGCACGCCGCTGCGGCGCACGCCGCCGAGGAGCCCGACCGGCCGTTCCTCAACCGCGAGCTGTCGTGGCTCGACTTCAACGAGCGCGTCCTGTTCGAGGCGCGTGACGGGCGCAACCCGCTGCTGGAACGACTGCGATTCCTGGGCATCTTCGCCGACAACCTCGACGAGTTCTTCGCGATCCGGGTGGCCGGTCTCCGCCAGCAGCGGCAGGCGGGCAGCGCCGGCGTTTCGCCGGATGGGATGACCCCGGTCGAGCAGCTGGCCGGCATCCGGAAGCGCGTCGAGGGTCTCCTCGCCGACCAGGACGCCGTGTTTGGCGGCCTGTGTCTGGAGCTTGCGGCTGCTGGCGTTCGGATCGCCCGCTACGCCGACGTCGCCGAGCACCATGCCAGGCTGCGGGACCGCTTCCTGCGGGACATCTTCCCGGTCCTCACGCCGCTGGCCGTCGACCCCGGCCATCCGTTCCCCTACATCTCCACCCTGAGCCTGTCGCTGGCGGTGGGGCTGAGGAATCCCGGTGGCGACCAGCGCTTCGCCCGGATCAAGGTGCCGGCCGTGCTGCCGCGCTTCCTCGAGGTCGACGACTCGACGTTCGTCCCGATCGAGCAGGTCATCGCCGCCAACCTCGACGCGCTGTTCTCCGGCATGGAGGTCCTCGAGACCCACCTGTTCAGGGTCACCAGGAATACGGACCTCGCCCTGGAGGAAGACGAGGCCGACGACCTGCTGCTGGCCATCGAGCAGGAGCTGCGCCGGCGGCGGTTCGGGGCGGCGGTGCGGCTCGAGGTCGAGCGGACGATGCCGCCAGCCACGCGCGCCCTGCTGCTGGCCGGGATCCGGCTCCAGCCGGAGGACTGCTACGAGACCGATGGGCTGCTCGATCTCGCCGCCCTGGCGCAGCTCGCATTGCTCGACCGGCCCGACCTCCACTTCCCCGCCTGGACCCCGATCGTGCCGCCGCGCCTGACTCCGCTCGACGACGAGCCGGTCGACATCTTTGCCGCGATCCGCGAGGGAGACATCCTGGTCCACCACCCGTACGAGAGCTTCGATGCCTCCGTCGAGGAGTTCATCAGCCAGGCGGTCGACGACCCGGATGTGCTGGCGATCAAGCAGACGCTCTACCGGACCGGCGGCGATTCGCAGATCGTCCACGAGCTCATCCGGGCCGCCGAGCAGGGCAAGCAGGTCGTGGTGCTGGTCGAGATCAAGGCCCGCTTCGACGAGCAGGCGAACATCGTCTGGGCGCGCAAGCTGGAGAAGGCCGGCGCCCACGTCGTCTATGGCCTGATCGGCCTGAAGACCCACTCCAAGGTCGCCCTCGTCATCCGTCGCGAGCCCGGAGGCCTGCGTCGCTATGTCCACATCGGGACCGGCAACTACGACCCGCGCACCGCTCGCCAGTACGTCGACCTTGGCCTGCTGTCATGTCGTCCGGAGCTGGGAGCGGACGCGACCGACCTGTTCAACATCCTGACCGGCCACTCGCGCCAGCACTCGTTCCGTCGGCTGTTGATCGCGCCGCTGACCCTGCGGACCCGGCTGCTGGCGCTCATCGAGCGTGAGACGGCGCATGCCATCGCCGGGCGCCGGGCGAGGATCGTGCTCAAGGTCAACGCGCTCGTCGACCCGGCCTTCATCGAGGCGCTGTACCGGGCCAGCCAGGCCGGAGTGGACGTCGACATCCTGGCCCGTGGCATCTGCTCGCTCCGGCCGGGCCTGCCCGGACGGTCCGAACGCATTCGGGTGCGCTCGATCGTGGGGCAGTACCTCGAGCACTCGCGAATCTTCGGTTTCGCCAACGGCGGCAGGAGCGAGTGGTACATCGGCTCGGCCGACCTCATGGAGCGCAACCTCGATCGTCGTGTCGAGGCGGTCGTCCCGATCGAGGACCGTGAGGCCAGCGCGCGGATCGCATCGGTGATCGCGGCCATGTTGGCCGACGACCGCCACTCCTGGCAGCTGGGCGCCGATTCCGTCTGGCGGCGGACGGAGGACCTGACCGGCCGTCCTGGCACGATCGACGTGTTCGAGCTTCTCAAGGCCGCTGCCGTCGCCGCCAGCTCCTCCCGACACGAGGCGGCGGCCGGCGCGCTGGTCGTCGACGAGCACGACGGCGGGGAACGACCGGAACGCGACGTCGCGCGTCCCGACCGGAGCGCTACTCGATCCGGACCGCGCTCAGGTCCTCACCGGGCTCGGGATACCGAGGGTCGAGACCGTCGATCACGTCGCCGATGATCTCGGCTACGGCCACGTTGCGGAACCACTTGTTGTTGGCGGGCACGACATACCACGGAGCCGTCACGGTGGAGCAGCGCGACAGGGCGTCCTCGTAGGCGCTCATGTAGCCATCCCAAAGCTTGCGTTCGACCAGGTCGTCGGTCCTGAACTTCCAGCGCTTGGTCGGATCGTCCAGCCGTGCCTGGAGGCGGCTTCGCTGCTCGTCGCGATCGATGTGCAGGAAGAACTTGACGACGGCCGTGCCAGCGGACGCGAGCGTCTCCTCGAAGCCGTTGATCTGCGCGTAGCGCCGCTGCCAGACGGCCCTGGGCACGAGCTCGTGGACCCGGACGACGAGCACGTCCTCGTAGTGCGATCGGTTGAAGACGACGACCTCGCCCTTCGCCGGCGCGTGGGGATGCACTCGCCACAGGAAGTCGTGGGCCAGCTCGGCCTCGGTCGGCACTTTGAACCCGGCGACCGGGCAGCCCTGCGGATTGAAGGCGCTCATGACGTGACGGATCGTCCCGTCCTTGCCCGACCCGTCCATCCCCTGCAGGACGATCAGCAGCGACTGCTTCGCCTCCGCCCATAGCCGGTCCTGCAGCTTGCCCAGGCGCCGAAGCCCCGCGTCCAGCTCCGCCGCCGCCGCCTCTTTGGTCAGTCCATGCGTGTCGGCCGGGTCGATCTTCGACAGGCGGACCGGCCCGCCTGGAGTGACACGGAGCCGCTCGCGCAACCGGTCCTTCCCCCCGCGCTTCCTCGCCACCATCGAGCTCCTCCACTGCCCATCGCGGGCCGGCTTGCCGGGCGTTCTCGCTGCCTTGGCGAGCCCGGGACCCCGTGCTTGCCGTGCTATCATCCCCGACCCGCTCAGCCGAAGGACGAAGACCGTGCCCGTGCGCTCGTTTGCATCGCCAGCCCGGCCGCGGCGGTGAGTATCGACCGGGCGACCGAAGTCGAGCTGAAGTACCGCCTGGCCGATGCGGCAGTCGGCGAACGGCTGCTGGCGGGCGAAAGCCTGGGGCCGCTCCACGCGCGTGGCGAGATCGACCAGACCCTCCACGATGACCACTACTTCGACACGCCTGGGGGCGCCCTCCGCTCCGCCGGGTACGCCGCCAGGATCCGCCAGGCGCCGGAGGGTGCGCTGCTCAGCCTGAAGTCGCTGGCGGCGTCGGAATCGTCGCTCCATCGTCGCGAGGAGCTCGAGGCGCCGGCCGGTCCAGGGCTGCAACCCG
>JBGPDX010000086.1:0-9758 GCA_041482475.1 Candidatus Limnocylindria bacterium
AAGCGCTGTGCCTGGTACGGGTTGAACTCGATGTTGACCTTCGCAACGATGTTGTACTTCTCGTTGAGGATCAGGATGATGTCGGCCTCGTAGTTGATCGCCGACGAGCCGCGCAGGTGGTAGTTGCGCAGGCGGGAAGCCTTGAGTCCTTCCTTGTCGGCGGCCACGATCGCGATCATCGGGACACCCTCGGTCAGGGCGATGTCCTTGAGGCCGTTGACGACGTAGGTGACCTTCTCGGTCTCGTTCTCGGGCTCGGGGATCTGGGGCACCTTCTGGAGGTAGTCGACGACGACCAGGAGGCGCCGGTCGCCGGACAGGAAACGGTGTTGCTGGACCAGCGTCCGGATGTTGTCGATCGTGCTCGCCGTCTGCGACCCGCGGAGCAGGAAGAGGTTGTGACCGTAGCGGGCGAGGCGGTCGAGCGACGGCCGGAGCCGCGGGTTGTTGGCGAGATTCGGGCCGACGGCGCTGTCGCCCATGCCTGAGCCGAGGATCTCCTTGCGGACGTCCTGGATCTTGATCGCCCCCGTCTTGTGGGGGAGATGGGCAAGGGCGGACTCCATGGCGATCAACCGGTTGAGCAGGTACTGCTCGTCGTGCTCGAAGCAGAGGTAGAGGACGTTGGCCTGGCCGCCGGACGCGACGTTGCGCGCCATCTGGAGGGCCATCGTCGTCTTGCCCGTCCCCTGGGCGCCGCCGATCAGCAGCAGTTCGCCCGGGCGGAGCCCCGTCCCGATCGTCTTGTCCATCGGGGTGAAGCCCAGCGGGACGGCCTGGTAGTCGCCCACCTGGCCAGTGGTGACCTTGTCGTTGAGATCGACCAGGACGTCGAGCGCCGAGCGCGGGGCCATGCTGCCGTTGGCGGTATCGAGCCGCCACGTGCCCTGGGTTGCGGCGGCGATATCGGCGGCCTGGGTGCTCACGAGCAGGCGTCCTCCCGGTGACGAACAGTGGGTGCACCGTAGCACCGGGCTCTGGCAACAGCGACGGCCCGAGTGGCCGGTTGCGATGACCCGAAGGTACCCCTCGCCGACGCCCTCAGGAATGGTCGCGGAGGGAGCGGTGCCGTTCCGACGGGCAGGGCCCCGGCTAGCCGCTGAGGTCCGTCGCGGCGATCTCGTCCCACAGCCGGGCGATCCCCCGGATGCCGCGCTCGTAGTTGTCCAGAACCATCGACTCATTGGGGGCGTGGGCGTTGTCGTCGGGATTGGTGAAGCCGGCGAGGACGACCGGCAGGCCAAGGATCGTCTCGAAGCTGGCGCAGACCGGGATCGAGCCGCCTTCCCGGATGTACAGCGGCGCCCTGCCGAAGGCGGCTTCGATGGCCCGCGCGGCCGCCCGGGTAGCCGGGTGATCCATCGGGGTCAGGCTCGGGCGGCCGCCCCCAAGCGACGTCACGCTGGTCCGAACGCCGGGGGGGGCGACCCGACCGACGTGGTCCCGGAAGAGCTCGAAGATCCGGTCCGGATCCTGGTTGGCGACTAGCCGGCAGCTCACCTTGGCATGGGCGTGGGCCGGGATGATCGTCTTGGCTCCCTCGCCCTGGAAGCCGCCCCAGATGCCGTTGACGTCGAGCGTCGGCCGGGCCCCGCGACGTTCCAGTGTCGAGTAGCCGGCCTCGCCGACGAGGGCCGGCAGACCCAGCGCCTGGCGGTACGTCTCGTCGTCGAAGGGGAGTGCGGCGAGGGCCTTCCGGTCGGCCGGCGACAACTCGGCGACGTCGTCGTAGAAGCCCGGAATCAGGATTCGGCCCTCGGCGTCCTTGAGCTGCGCGATGATCCGGCACAGCGCGTTGAGCGGGTTCTCGACCGCGCCACCGAAGCCGCCGGAATGGAGGTCGACCGGCGCCCCGGTGACGTCGATCTGGGCGTACATCAGGCCGCGCAGGCTGAGCGTGATCGCCGGCAGGTTGCCCTCGAAGAACCCCGTGTCGCTGATGACGGCCACGTCGGCGGTGAGGCGCCGCCGGTTGGCCTCGAGCCAGCGATCGAGGTGCTCCGAGGCCGACTCCTCCTCACCCTCGAACACGAAACGGAGGTTGACGGGGAGGCTGCCTCGTGTGGCGAGGATCGCCTCCGCGGCGCGAAGGTGCATGTGGACCTGGCCCTTGTCGTCGGCCGCTCCCCGGGCGAGGATCCGCCCGTCGCGGACCAGTGGCTCGAACGGTGGCGACTCCCACAGGTCGAGGGGATCGACGGGCTGGACGTCGTAATGACCGTAGACGAGGACGGTCGGCGCGCCCTCCGCGTGGAGCCAGTCGCCGTAGACGACGGGATGCCCCTCCGTCGGGCTGACCTCGACGTGCTCGACGCCCATCGCCCGCAGCTCGTCGGCGATGAACTCTGCCGCGCGGCGGCAGTCCCCGGCGTGCTGCGGCAGCGCCGAGATGCTCGGGATCCGCAGGAAGGCCTCGTACGAGGCCATCCGGTCAGCGCGGTGCTGGTCGAGGTAGCTCTCGAGGGCCGTGTCGGTTGCGGTCGTCGTCATGTCTCCCGCCAGTGAAACACGTGATCGTCGTCAGGTGATCGCCAGTTCCATCATCGCCTACGGAGCGGCACCGAACGACGTCGGGACCAGGAATCGAACGAGCGGGCCACGACGGCCCGCTCGCACTGGGTGAGCTGCCGGGTCAGGCCGGCTGCGGGTTCGGCTGTGGTGCGGTGCCCGGAGTCGGCTGGCCCGGGGCCACGATGGCCGGACGCCGAACCGGCCCGTGACTGATCTCCTTCGGCGGCAGATCGCTGAAGAGCTTCTCGAACTCCTCACCATCGACCGTCTCCTCGGCGATCAGCTTGTCGGCCAGGGCCTCCAGCCGATGGCGGTTGGTCTGGAGGACCTCCATCGCCCGCTCGTAGGACCGGTCGATGATCGCCCGGACCTCCTCGTCGATCTGCTTGGCGACCTCGTCGGAGTAGTTGCGCTGCTCGCCGATCTCCCGACCCAGGAAGATGAGCTCGTCACGCTTTCCGAAGGACAGCGGACCGAGCTTGTCGCTCATGCCGAACTCGGTGACCATCCGGCGAGCCAGATCGGTCGCCTTCTCGATGTCGTTCGAGGAGCCGGTGGTCGTATCGCCGAAGATCATCCGTTCCGAGGCGTTGCCGGCCAGCAACCCGGCGATCTTTTCCTCGAACTCGCTCTTCGACTGGAGATAGCGGTCCTCGGTGGGCAGGGCCATCGTGTAGCCGAGGGCCATGCCCCGGCTGATGATCGTGACCTTGGCCACCGGGTCACACTTCGGCAGGACCCGCTGGACGACGGCGTGTCCGCCCTCGTGGTAGGCGATGATCAGCTTCTCCTGGTCCGAGATCACCCGCGACTTCCGCTCCGGGCCGGCGACGATCCGTTCGAGTGCCTCCTGGAACTCCGCCATCCCGATGACCTTCTTGTTGCGTCGCGCCGACAGGATGGCGGCCTCGTTGACGAGGTTGGCCAGGTCCGCGCCGGAGAAGCCCGGCGACTGGCGGGCGACGTCCTCGACGCTGACGCTCTTGTCGAGCGGCTTGCCCTTGGTGTGGACTTTGAGGATCGCGACGCGGCCCTTCATGTCCGGGCGGTCGAGGATGACCTGGCGGTCGAATCGACCCGGGCGGAGCAGGGCCGGGTCGAGGACGTCCGGACGGTTGGTGGCGGCCACGACGATGACGTTCGTGTTCGTGTCGAAGCCATCCATCTCAACGAGGATCTGGTTGAGCGTCTGCTCGCGCTCGTCGTGCGACCCGCCCAGTCCGGCGCCGCGCTGCCGCCCGACCGCGTCGATCTCGTCGACGAAGACGATGCATGGCGAGTTGCGCTTGGCCTGGTCGAACAGGTCACGGACCCGGCTGGCGCCGACGCCGACGAACATCTCGACGAACTCCGAGCCGGAGATCGAGAAGAACGGCACGCCTGCCTCGCCGGCCACCGCGCGGGCCATCAGCGTCTTGCCCGTGCCGGGAGGGCCGACGAGCAGGACGCCGCGCGGAATGCGCGCGCCGAGCGAGTTGAACTTCTCCGGGTACTTGAGGAACTCGACGACTTCCTGGAGTTCCATCTTGGCTTCGTCGACGCCGGCGACGTCGCTGAACGTCACGACCGTCTTGTTGCCGAGGAACATCCGGGCCCGGCTCTTGCCGAAGCTCAGCGCCTGGTTGTTGGTCCCCTGGGCCTGTCTCATCATGAAGAAGATGAAGCCGCCGATGACGAGCAAGGGCAGGAGGCCGGTCAGCAGCAGACCTACCCACGAGGTGTCGGGTGCCGGCTTCGAGGAATAGATCCCGGGGTTGAACGGCTGCTTGCCGGCGTCGGCGGAGGCCCGCATGTCCTGGAGGACCTGCGTCAGCACGCTCGGCACGTTGGACGTGTAGGGCGTGGTCTCGCTCTTGAGCTTGATCGTGAGGGTATCGCCCTGCTGTTCGACCTTCTCGACCTCGCCGGACTGGACCTTGGAGAGGAAGTCGCCATAGCCCATGGTCTTGCTGGTGCCGGACGCCGAGATCCACGTATACAGCAGCGCCACGGTGCCGACGACGAGCACCAGCATGACGATGCCGTTTCGAAAGAACTTGGGATTCAACGGGAGCCTCCGGGTGAACGGGACCGGTGACCGCGCACCGCCCGTGGGGCCGAGTATACCGCCGGCTCATGGACAGCCCATCCGTCACGACAGGCCCATGTCAGAGAGTACGAACGGGAACGCCGCCCGGATGGCCAGGCTCGAGCCGGCGGCGGCATCCTGGGGCGCGGCGGATCAGGCAGGATCGGAAGCGATGGAGGTGGTAGCGGAGGGCGGATTCGAACCACCGACCAAGGGCTTATGAGTCCCCTGCTCTACCACTGAGCTACTCCGCCGTGGTTTCCAAGCTTACCGAGCGTGGGTTACCCGGGCAACCGCCCAGGTTCCAGCACATAACTATGGAACAGCGCATAACGTTTGCCGCCGCCTCGATTGATCGCCAATTGGCTCGGGAGCGCCACGACTAGCTCCGTTACTCGACGACCGCGGCGCCGGCCTCCGCCACGCGTCGGGCGATCCCGGCACCGATCCCGCCCGATCCCGGGTCACGAGCGCCACCCGACCCGTGAGGTCGAGCAGGTTGGCGACGGGCGGGGCGCCGCCCTTCAGCGGGGCAACGGGTTCGGGCCGGTCGCCGTGACGAGACGCTGCGGGACCCAGTCGTCGACGTGGACGAAGCCGTCGAACCGGGCGCCCCCCAGAACGCAGACGTCGTACAGCGATCGACGGTAGAACTTCACATGCGTGAAGTCCTCGAAGAGGGTGTAGTACGGCTCGTTGTCGGCGCTCCGGAATTGCTGACCGGTGAGCGCGGCGCGGTGCTCGCGGGAGAACGCGTCGACCCCCTCACCGACGACCACCCCGAGGTGCTCGAGGCCCATCTTGTAGACGCGCTGGTGGACGGGCGGGATTAGCTCGATGAGCGGGACGGCCGTGCCATCGAGGACTTCGAGCGGGGTCACGAGCAGGATCTTCGAGATCGGGCGTCCGTTCCAGACGTTCTCGAGGTTGGCGGTCGCGTGGCGCTCGAGGAGCGTCCGCACGTGGACGTACTGGTCCCACTCGGCGACACGGACGGCCAGGTGGCTCAGGGGGTACGGGCGGATGTCGATGCCACGGGCGAGGAGGCGGGCGTGCTGCTGCGCGACGAAGCCGCGGTAGTCCCCGATGATATCGCCGACCGGATCGCCCATCAGGTCGCCACCCTCCGAGCCGTCATCCTACGTCGAACCTCGCGGGGACGCCCATGTCGACCTCGCTTCGCCGACCGCTCGCCTGGCTGCCGATTCGCGATCTCGATCTCGTCGCTCGTGCGGATGTAAAGGACGAATCAGGTATGCGCTCTATCCGAGTTATGTGCTCTTGGTACAGACGCCGATAGAGCCTATAAGTCACCCAATTCGTGCGTGGCTCCCACTCGGGAAAGCACAGCGGTTAGACCGGGAGGCTTATGAGTCCCCTGCTCTACCACTGAGCTACTCCGCCACGGCCGCGAAGTTTACCCGGGAACCCGGCGTCCGACCACCCAGCCTCCGGGACCCGCGCCAGGGCGAAGGGGCCCGGTCAGTCGGCCGATCCGGTCGGATCCGGCGGATCGCCGGCCCTGGTGTCGGGCTTGTCGTCGCTGGACGCAGCCTGGCGGAACTCCCGGATCGCCCGGCCGAGCGCCGCGCCTGTCTCGGGCAGCTTGCCCGGTCCGATGATGACCAGAGCGATGGCGAGGAGGACGATGAGATGGAGCGGAGAGAGTGCACCCATGGCTTCCTCCAAGGCGCCGAGTCGGGTGGCGCGAACGCACCGATGCTGGCTTCCCGACCAGTCTACGCCCAGCCGTGCTGGGCGGGGCATGGAGGCCTCGGTCCCGACCCGCCCACACACCCGGAGCCGATCACGTCGTCGGGAGCGCCGTACCATCCGGCGGAGTCGGTCGATCAAACATGGAGGCTATCGATGCAGGGCTATCGCACGGCCGTCACGCGGTTGCGCCACCCGGTGAATGTCGCCCTCCACACGAACGCGCCGGTCGGCGTGCGTATCGCAAACGCCGTCACCGGGTTCCTGGGCTCATGGAGGTTCATCGTCCTGCAAACGGCGATCGTGGCTTTCTGGGTGGCCGGCAACATCTATGAGCTCTTCCACTTCGACCCCTACCCCTTCATCTTCCTCAACCTGGCTTTCAGCACCCAGGCGGCTTATGCGGCGCCACTCATCCTGCTCGCCAGCAACCAGTCGGCCGTCCGGGACCGGGCGACCCTGGAGCACGCGGCCGCCGAAGCCGAGGATGCGGATCGGAAGGACAGCGAGGTCCTGGCCCGCCTGGAGCGCATCGAAGCGCTGCTGAAGCGGCAGACCGGCGCCGGGAGCTGATGACCGTCCGGTCACCGAACCTCAGTCGGGCAGGGCCACCGCGACTGCTGCCAGCAAGCCGCCGTCGACCCGAACGTCCTCGCCGGTCACGAAGCTCGAGCGACCTCCGGCCAGGAAGCTGACGACCTGCGCCACCTCGCGGGCGCGGGCGACCCTTCCCAGCGGGTGGGACCGGCCCCACTGCTCGACGAGGGCCTGGCTTCCCCCTTCGCTGCCGTCGCTGAACCGGCGGGCCGAGGCGCGGAGCATCGGCGTGTCGACCGAACCGGGGCAGACGGCATTGACGCGGACGCCGTTGACTGCCTCGTCGATGGCCATCGCCCGGACCAGCGCGTCGAGCGCGCCCTTGCTGGCCGCGTAGGCGGCGACGCCGGTCTGGGTGACGTGCGCCTGGACCGACGAGATCACGACGATCGAGCCCGCGTCACTCTTCCGCAGGTGTGGCAGGGCCGCCTGGGCGGCCAGATAGACGCCCTTGACGTTGACGGCGAACACCTCGTCCCAGGTGGCCTCGTCGGTGTCGACGACGGTCCCGTAGCGCTGGATGCCGGCCGACGTGACGAGCGTGTCGAGCCGGCCGTACCGCTCGACGGTCGCGGCGACGGCGCGGGCGATCGAGGCGCGATCCGTGACGTCGGCCGGGACCGCCAGGGCCTCGCCGCCGGCCTGCCGGATCCCCGCCACGGTCTCGTCCACGTGGCCATCCGCGGCGAGGCCGCAGACGCCGACGGAGGCCCCCGATTCGGCCAGCAGTTCGGCGACCGCACGGCCGATGCCCTGCGAGCCACCGGTGACGAAGGCGACCTTGCCCGTCCAGTCATCCACGGACGTCGTCCGCCATGGCGTTCAGGATCCCCTGGAGGTAGCCGATCGCGTGGGCTCGGCCGCGGCTGCAATACGCGGCCGACGCCGTGTCGGCCCAGGTGTCCTCGTCACCGATCATCGCCGGCACGTGATCGTCGATGACGAAGCCGTCGAAGCCGACGCGGGCCAGCCGGCGGAGCACCGCCGCCGGGTCGTAGTTGCCCTCGCCAAGGAAGCATTCCCTGAACGTCGGCACGACGCCCTGCACGTCGCGGAAGTGGATGTAGAAGATGCGGCCCTTCGGCCCGAAGAAGTCGATCACCTCGTCGACGCTTTGCTGGCCGGCCATCTCGGACACCGTGCCGAGGCACAGGTCGAGGCCCCACGCCGGGCTGCCCGCCGACAGCTCCCAGGCCCGCCGGAGCCCCGCCGGGCTCGACAGGATCCGGGCCACGCCCCCCAGCGGGACATCCGTGGGCGGGTCGTCGGGATGGACGGCCAGCCGAACCCCGACCTCCTCGGCGACGGGCAGGACCGCCTCGAGGAAGACCCGGTAGTTGTCCCACATCCGATCGCCGTCGATCGGTTCGCTGATCGGCCTGTCCGGGGTGAGCTTGTAGCCTGCCAGCGCGTTGCCGTCGCTCGCCTTCGCGCCGTCGAAGGCCGTGACGCGCGCCCCGCCCCGCCCCCTGGCCCGCAGGTCGGTGCGCCAGACGTACGTCGGCAGGAAGTGGTGGCCCAGGACGGGAATCCCGGCCACCGCCATGTTGCGGATCGTCGACGCGTAGTTCTGGAGCTGTTCCTCGCGGCCGGGTTTGCCCAGCAGGACCTTGTCCCAGTGGTTGTACGGGACGTTCTCGATGCCTTCGACGACAAGCCCGAATCGCTCGCATCGCTCCCGCAGCGCCACGAGCTCGTCGACACTCCAGAAGCCCCGCTCCCCGGCGAGATCGCTCGGCGTGTGGAACTGGATGCTGGTCAGCCCCAGCTGCTGGGCGAACGTCGCAATCGTGTCGTCGAAGCCCTCGACGTGGCCGAGGGTCAGGCGGATCGGCATCGGCCGTCAGCCGGCGAAACGGAACGGCGAGCGGCCGCGGACGCCCGGCCGGCAGACGAAGAGCCCGCCCGCGTGCGGCTGGTCGGGCATGCCGCCGGGCGGGTAGCCCTCCTGCGCCGTCGTGATGAACAGGAGGTCGAGATCCGGGCCACCGAACGCGCAGCTGCTGGCCTGGGCCGCCGGCACCTCCACCCGGCGGTCGAGCCGGCCGTCCGGGGCATACCGCTCGACCCCCCAGCCATCCCACAGGGCCACCCAGAGGAACCCGTCCGCGTCGACCGTCATGCCGTCCGGCCAGCCGCCCCCCTCGCGGATCGCGATGACGGTCGCCCGCTCGGCGATCGCGCCCGTCGTCACGTCATAGGCGAACCGGTCGACGCGCCGCGGAGTCGAGTCGATGTAGTACATCGTCGTCCGGTCCGGGCTCCAGTCGAGACCGTTGGAGATCGACGTCCCCGGGACCATCGGCGTCACCGTCAGGTCCGCGTCGAGGCGGTAGAGCGTCCCGGCGCCCGGTCGGTGGTCGACGGCCATCATGCCGGCCCAGAAGCGCCCGCCCGGGTCGACCTTGCCGTCGTTCATCCGCAACGTTCGTGCCTCGTTCTGCAGGTCGGCCACGAGATCCAGCCGGCCACGCCGCGGATCGAACGTCGCGAACCCGTCGCGGACCGCCGCGACGAGACCGCCGGCCTGGCGCAGACCGACCGCGCCGACGAACTGGCCGACCGGGAAGATCTCATCGTCGCCTGTGTCGACGTCGGTTCGATGGACGACGCCCTCCAGGATGTCGACCCACCAGAGCCGGCGTTCGACGTCGTCCCAGACCGGCCCCTCGCCGAGCGTTGACCGAGCGTCGACCAGCAGCTCCGCCGCGAGCACATCGACGCCGGACGTCGAGCCGATGCCCCGGTTCATGACCGGCCGGCCGACCTGTGGCTCTTGTCGACGGCAAGCCGGGCGACCTTGACGGCGATGCTGCCGCCCGGCACCAGCAGTCCAACGGTGTCGGCCCCGATGTCGAACAGCGCGTCG